>NZ_CP109444.1:1500000-1800000 GCF_036227225.1 Streptomyces sp. NBC_01478
ACAGATCTGCACCATCTGGACGGCTCCCCCCTGACTCCCAGGACGGGAGCCGTCAGTGCGCCCGGGCCTTCGGCGAAAGACGACCGACCGGCGCATATGTCTGTGATGACAGCGACTTCGCCGGGGACCGTGTGTACGACGCGGTCGAACCGCCCCGGTGGCAATCGCGGCCATGCCGTTCGGCTGCGACATCTGATAGGCGGCGTTGTTGATGGGGATGTCATTACGCCCCCGTTCCGGCACCGCCCGTTCGACCAGCCGCCGGCACTGCTCCTCCTCCCGGACCTCGCATGGGACGGCCACAGCCGTGCGGCCCTGGTATACCTGCGCGACACCCGTGCCGCCCTCAAGGTCGCCGCCGACGAGGCCAGTTCCTGCGCTGTGCAGCAGATCCTGCCGGAAAGGGGTACGCCGACGCGCTGGCCCTACAGGACCAGGTCGCTGTGCACATCGCGGTGGTGACCCGCACCGTGCTGGAGATCACCTTCCACGTCGTCGCGCCCTTCCCATAACGCAGGGACACGGCAAAGTCGTAAATTCCGGAGCAGTTACGTCGCCGATGCGGGCGGTTCGGTCAGTGAGGCGATGCACGTGGTGAGCAGGCGCCGCATCTGATCTTGTTCGTTGGCATCCAGATTGGCCAGCATGTCTTGCTCGACGCGGCGAACCGCGGCGCTGGCCATCTCGAGCTGGCGGCGCCCGCGGGCAGTCAGCTCGGTGGGCAGGGCCCTGCCCACGGGTGCCCGCGCTGGGCGGATGACGAGTCCCTGGCGCTCGAGGGCCTGCAGGAGCACATTCATCGACTGCCGGGTGACGAAGGCGCCGCGGGCAAGCTCGGAGTTCGACAGACCCGGTCGCTGGGCGAGCAGCTCCAGGCAGGAGTAGTGGGTGATCGTCATGCCGAGCGGACTCAGCACGGCCTCCAGGGCGGAGTGCAGAGCGCTCGCGGCCGCCTTCAGCATGTACCCCAGCGATGTGTCCAGCTCGATTCCGGGCTCGCCTTGACTCATGTCAGTAGTCTGACATACATTCCGGCATGTCAGAAGACTGACATACCATGAGGAGGTAAGAATCGTGGCCGTTACCGGACCCGACTTCATTTCACTGCAGGTGCGCGACCTGGAGCGCTCTGCCGTTTTCTACGAGCAGTACCTGGGACTGAAGCGCTCTGACGCAGGACCGCCGCACGCTGTCGTGTTCGACACCAAGCCGATCGCGTTCGCTGTCCGCGACGTCGTCGCGGACGTCGACCTGGACGCGATCACGCAGCCGGGCCAGGGGATGGCGCTGTGGCTGCACGCCCCCGACGCGCAGGACATCCACGACGCCCTCGCCGCCGCCGGCACGACGATCGTCTCAGCGCCCGTCGATGGGCCGTTCGGCCGCACTTTCACGTTCGCGGACCCCGACGGCTACCAGGTGACCCTCCACGACCGCGGCTGAGCAGGGCGGCCTGGTCTCCGGCGCGGCAGGCGCCCTGAGCGGGCTTCTCACAACGGCAGGCCAGCCGCCAGGGACACGGCAAAGCCGCTCATGCAGTTTGAAGCAGCTTTACCGTTCGCTGCGGGTCGCGGGCGTGGTGGCGGTTAGCGGCGGCGATGTTGGCCTGGCCGTCCAAGCGCAGCAGGCTGATGGCCAGGCTCCGCAGCGAGGCCATTACACGGGGCGCGTTTCCTGTCCTGACCAGCGATTTATCCTCCTGATAAGTCACGTCGCGGACCCAGTGAAGCCGGTTTTCTATCTCCCAGTGGCCGCGGACCCAGGCCGCCAGGGTGGCGGGATCGGCGCTGCGGTCGCTGGTAATGAGGTACACGACCTCGACGGTCTTCTTGCCCTTCTTCGTGACCGTGCGGCGGACCTGCGCGACCTGGGCGGCGCCGGCGAACTCGATCCAGGCCGGCGCTAGCACGGCCTTGATCGTGCGGCGGGCCCGGCGGCCGTGGCCCGTGCTCACGGCCGAGGTCGCGGGGATCGCGGTCCAGGGCAGCTTTTTCAGCTGCTTGTACAGGGTCGGCATGTTGGCCTTGACGGTCATCACGTAGTCGGCGTGCCGGCCGGTGATGGCCTGCGCGGTGTCGCTCTGCGTGTGCAGGGCGTCGACCGTGATGACCGCCCCGGCCAGGTCAGTGAACGCTTTCAGCAGGTCCCGGACGGCAGGGATCTCATTGGACTTCGCGTCCACGGCGACCTGGCCGAGGACCGCGCCGATACCGTGCGCCAGGGCCGCGACTAGGTGCGGGGCTTTCCCTTCCCTGTTCCGGGCGCCGCGGATGGCCTTGCCGTCGACCGCGATTACCAGCCGGCTGTCGGCCTGCGTCGCCCTGGTGTAAAGCCAGGCGCCAATGACCTGGTCGAGTACCTCCGCGCTGATCAGGGCGAACGCGCGCCGGAACGTGGACTCCTCTGCTGGCCCGCGGACCGCTCCGAGCCCGGCCAGCACGTCGGCCCCGGCATCGGCGGCCCACTGGCCGATCGCGGCGAACGACCTTGAGCCCGCGGTCACCGCCGCGATGCCGACGGCAAGCAGCCCAGCCAGCGAGTGCCGCCGCCCGCGTCTCTTCCGCGGGTCGGGGAGCTGGGCAAGGAGATCAAGAAGGTACTGGCTGCGGGCAGCAGCCGTCAGGGAGGAAGATGGCATGAATGGGCGGGCGTCCTTCGTGGCAGACGACGCTGAGTGTGAGAGCTTCCATCGTTCCGCCCGGGCCCCGCCCGCCACCCTCAGACCCGCCGGGCACATCGCGGCAGTTATGACACCGCAGGTCACGGCCTAACTTCATGACCTTTCCGGGCCCCTGACCATAATGGTGTCGGACAACGGATGTCCTGGTCTGCGTGCACCCGCCGAAAAGCGGCCGGAACGGAAGGCGCTGGAGGCCGCGAGTTTCCCTGCGAAACAGCGATCGCTCCGGCCGCACGGATACCCCTGCCCCGCAAATACACCCCTACCGGTCAGATCGGGAAATTCAGCGGGAAATTGAGCGGGAATTGAGCGGATCAGTGTCCGCCGCAGCACGCTCATGGGCCCCGTCGACGGTGGTCGACGGGGCCCATGAGCTGGGTTTTCTTTACCAGCGGTACCAGCGGCCCTTACGGCCGCCGGTGCCTGCGGGCCGGACCACGAAGCCCAGCGCCCAGACCACCAGGACGATGACGGCGATCCACCACAGGGCCTTGAGGGCGAACCCTGCGCCGAAAAGGATCAGCGCGAGAAGTAGAACTACAAGCAGGGGAACCATGATTTATCAACCTCCGCCCCCTCATCTGCCCCGCGTTTCCCGCTTCACGCCCTGGAATTTCGAGCGTATATTCCTGCGATTCCAGGGAATTCGAATTTCCCATGGGGCGGCCGGATGAAAGCCCAGGGGTCAGGAGTAGTGTGGTGGGAAACCACCGTGCCGAGCGTTCCCACCCCCGACTGACTGGCGGGGCATCGCCGAGACGGATGCGGCCGGAGCGCACAGAAAGCGTTCATCCTGCTTTTGCACCTGAGGCGGCGCCATGACGCCCTCCGTGAACGTCGTCGAAGCACTGCCGTGGATCGAGGACGCCGACAAGGTCGCCCCAAAAGACGCGCGAGCGCTGTCCCGGCTGTTCCTGGACCGGCTGCCCTCACTGGAAGAGGGCACCGCCGAGTACCAGTACGTCCGCAACACCCTGATCGAGATGAACCTGTCCCTGGTCAGGTTCACGGCCCGCCGGTTCCGTAACAGGGGCAGCGGTGACATGGAGGACGTCGTCCAGGTCGGCACCATCGGCCTGATCAAGGCAATCGACCGGTTCGATCTGACACGCGAGGTCGAGTTCACCTCCTTCGCGATCCCCTACATCGCCGGCGAGATCAAGCGGTTCTTCCGCGACACCACCTGGGCCGTGCACGTCCCGCGCCGCCTCCAGGAACTCCGCGTCGACATCGCCAAAGGCAAGGAGTCACTCACCACCGCGCTCGGCCACAGCCCGACCCCAAAGGAACTCGCCGCCCATCTCTGTCTGACCGAGGACGAGGTCGTCGAGGGGCTCCTGGCCGCCAACGGCTATGTCGCCGGCTCCATCGACACCCCGAGCGGCGAGAGCGAAGCCGGCGCCGGCGGGCCGACGTACGCGGACACCATGGGCGACGCCGACCCGGCCCTGGAACTGTTCGAGGACCTGCACGCGCTCGGCCCGCTGCTGCGCCGACTCGACGAGCGGGAGCGGACCATCATCGAGATGCGCTTCGGCCAGGAGCTGACCCAGGCCGAGATCGGCCGCGAGCTGAACGTCTCCCAGATGCAGGTCTCCCGCCTGCTCGGCCGCATCCTGGCCAAGCTCCGCACCGGTCTCCTGGACGCGTAGTCCTCCGTTCACCGCGCCGTCGCCCTATCGAACGGGGCGGCTGCCGGAGCGATGAGACCAGCGCACGGCGACAAGGGCCAAGGCCGCCACGAGCACGGCGATGCCGATCACCAGCAGGTAGCCCAGGCCGTGCGCGGTCACCCCGACGATTCCCAGTACGAGGGCGATCAGGACAAGCAGCAGGAAGAGAACCATCACGGAACACCACCTTCAGGTCGAGCGGCGGGTCAGCGGCGCGCGAGTTGCCGCTCGCCGCCTGCGCCGGGCCGGTAGTCCATGTCGTAGTGCTGGAAGATCGCTTCCTCTCCCTCGGCCGGGAGGATGTCGTCCGTGCCGATCGACGGCGCCTTCTTCACCTGCGCCTTCGGGTAGGTGACCTTGACGTAGTCGGGTCCGAGGATCGCGTCGCCGAGGGGGACGAACGCCAGCCGCTGACGCGTGGGCAGTCCGATGCGGACGGTGGCCATGGCCGACTCGTCGGTGGCGGTGTCCACGTAGATCGATTCGAGTACGCCGATCCTGTGCCCCTCGGAGTCGACGACGTTGCGGTTGCGCCACTCACGGATGTCGGCCGCGTGGATCGTGGTCATGTTCTGTCTCCTGAGCCGCTGGTACCGAACGGGTTCCCCGGAGATCGCCCCTGACACCAGCCGAACCCGGCAAATGGCGCGCCTTCAGGTGGGTCGGACGCGATGCCGGGGGTAGCCGGACCGTGGGAACCGACGCTCCCCATGACCCACTCTGGGTTCCCGGCACGCAGGAATGACGTCCACGGGGCAGCCCGGCTCCGTACGCCCCGAGGTGCGCCCCCACTAACGACGGCCGGCTCGGCCCGCTGGCAGCAACTGGCGGCGGCCGGAGCGCGTCCGCAGCGACCCCTCTGGGCGTCGATCGGCGTCAAGAACCCCGACTACCCCGACACCATGTACGTGAGCGAACTGGTCGTCCCGGGGACCGTGAACACCATGCCGGCCGGCACGCTCGACGCGTTCGCCGACCACGGTCGGGTCCCGGCCGCCGCGCCCGTCGCCGACACCTACGCCGCGGCCGCCGCCCGTTTCGAGGAACTGGGCCGCACGGGCATCGACTTCACGGACATGACCGACACCCTGGAACGCGAGGGCAGATGGGCAGTTGGCCGCCCTGGGGCTTGCCTGTGCCGCCGTGGCGGTCGAACGCGGAGATCAGTTCCGGCCGGGGTTCGGTGGCGATCAGCAAGTCGGCCAGCCGGCCCGCGAGTTCGCACGAGCGGTCACCGGAGACGGCGACACCGATCGGCGGGGGTTCGGCGGGCAGGTCCCACAACTTGGCGTTCTCCACGTCGAAGTGGGCGCCGTGGTGGTTGACGTTCTCGCCCGCGAAGAGCGCGCGGATGATCTCGACGGCTTCCTCCAGCTTCTCCAGGCGGACGTGCGCGGCGGGCCAACCACCGCCCACCACATGCTCATTGAGGTTCTCCCCCGAGCCGAGACCGAGGCGGAAGCGGCCCTCGGAGAGGAGGTGCAGGGTGGCGGCTTTCTGGGCGACGACGGCCGGGCGGTAGCGGGTCGTCGGGCAGGTCACGTACGTCATGAGGGGGATGCGTTCGGTGGCCTGCGCGGCGGCACCGAGCTCGCTCCACGCGTAGGAGGCGTGGCCCTGGGACTCCAGCCAGGGGAAGTAGTGGTCGGACGTGACCGAGAAGTCGAAGCCGACGCGCTCGGCGCCGACCACGTGACCGACGAGTTCTCGCGGACCGGCCTGCTCGGTCATCATCGTGCACCCGATCCGCACCATGTCGCTCATCTCCTCGTGGGTCGGCTGCGCGAGTGCGGTCGCCCGTCACCGTTTGGTCCCGAGGCGCAGGTCGACCTCCTTCTCCTGGTCTCCCGACGCCGCGCCCCAGTGGTCCACGGCGAACGCGGTGCTCAGGGCTTCGAACAACTGGTCCACGGCGAGGTAATCGCCCTGGAGTGTGGCGGAGACCGAGCCCTCCAGGGGAATCGGATCGGTCGGGATCCACTCCTGCGTCGGCTCGAACTCCGCGGTCCATACGGCGGTTCGGTCGTCCGGCTGCTCCTGGGGCACGTCACCGGCAGGGCGGTCGGTGGGGAACGCCGCCCGCAGGACGCCGAAGACGGTGGCGGCGTCCTCCTTGGACGCTCCGGTGAGAGACACGGTGGCCATCGGGCTCACTCTCCTCGAACTTGGATACGGCGGGACGCGGATGATCAGACGCACCCGTTCACGGGGGGGTGGGGCGGCGGCACACGGCCGAGCGGATCCCGCCTCGGCTCACCGGCGCGTGGGCCGTCAACCCGTCGATTCGTCAGGCACGGGTTGCCCCGGATGTGTACCGCCGGACTGCGCGGCGCCCTTCCGCCCGGTGCCGGCTTCGTCCGTGTCGGGGATCTTCGGGTCGGGCATCTTCGGATCACGCCCCTCCGGCTCGCGCCGATCGTCGGCGCCGGCCTGCTGGTCGGGCGGGTCCCTCGGTATCGGTTTCGGCATTGGCTTCGGTATCGGCTTCGGCTTCGGCTTCGGCTTCGGCTTCGGTATGGGCTTCGGTTTCGGTCCCCCTCCGTTCCCGGGGGCTTCCGGGCGGCGCTCGCTCACGGTGTCCTCGCTTCCTCGCGCGGGGTGGGTGTCGGGCGCGGGTACCCAGCGGGCCCACGATGATGCGGACCTCGACACTCCGGACCTGGGGTCCTGGACCGGGCACAGCGAAGGGCGGGCAGCCTCGGTGGTCTCCGCAATAGCTGGTGACTTCGTGGAAGCGGTCGTCGATCTCATGGACCAGCGGAGGGCCTGGCGCTTCGCGCCCCGATCCACAGATCTTGAACCGTGCTCGCCACGTCGCGCCCGGGTTGAGTAATCGCTACTCATGCCCTGACACGCCGTTACGGGCACTCTCTGAGGCACCGGGACACGGGCGATCAACACTCGCGGGCGACATGAGTGAGCGTGACAAAGATCATCAGTCTCTGCCAGGAGGAGAAGACATGAACAGACGCAGACTGGTCGGCATGTTGCTGGCTGGCATGACCACAATCGCGGCCGGCTTAGGCCTGGCAGGGGCGGGAACAGCCCAAGCGGCCCCCGCCAAACCTGCCGCCGCTGCCGCAGCCGCCCGCACCCCCTTGTTCCTCTGGTGGAACGCGGCGCGGGGCGACAACTTCACCAGTGGCAACGCCGCCGAGGAGCAGAGCGCGATAGCCGCCAACTACTCGCTGGCCAGGCAGGAGGGATCGGCCCTGGCAACCCAGGATCCGGGCACGGTTCCCCTGTACCTGTTCTGGAGCGGCAGCCGAGAAGACAACTTCAGCACGGCAACAACCGCGGGCATCGACTCGGCGCACGCCGCCGGCTACACCCTCGCCGGGATCGAAGCCTACGTCTACACGTCACAGGTGAGCGGTACCGTGCCGCTCTACCAGTTCTGGAACGGCGCGCTGGGGGACAACTTCGTCACCGCGACGCAGGCGGGGATCGACTCGGCCTACGCCGCCGGCTACAGCCTGGTCCGAGTCGAGGGCTACGTGTACCCGGCCTGACCGCAGAACCCGGCGTTTCGCCGGAGTGCGCGGGCACGGTCGTCAGAACGACCCAGGGGTTGGTTCACCCCGGCTCCGACACCTCCCGTGAAGGCGGCTCTCACAGTCCAGACGCCCCGTAGCAGGAAAGCGTACGGCCACCGCCCGGAAGGGGTGATGGCCGTACGCATCCGTCCGCCTGCAACCGGGATGATCCAGGGTGACTCGTGAGATCACGGCAACTGAGCCGCCCTGGACAGGCCCGTTCACCGGGCTGAGCCCTCGCCTGTTCGGCAAGCTGGTGAGCGTGCTGCTGGTGACGGCCTACTGGCGGACGAACTACGTGCTTCGGGTGCTCAGAATCCTCGGGCAACCGGCAGGCCGACACACACCGTCATTGGCCAGTTCGCCCAGTACGGCATCGTCGGCGTGGTCCGCGCCCTCCTCACTCCGGCCCGAAGCCGCCGTAGGCATGGAGAAAGCACCTGGTCAGCAGCCGTTCCGTGGCAGCAAGTGCAGTGAGGCGACCGCGCACCCGGACGGCCTGCCCTCACAACTCCCCTCGGGGCGCCCGCCTCTTCTTCCTCCCGGGCAGCGTCCCGTGCTCAACGACCTGGCCACGCTCCCCCGCGTCACGGTCACTACCGACCCGCCTACCAGGAGGAACAAGACGACGGACCCACTCCACCAGCTTCCTGACCTTGCCGTCGGGAGGAACCACCCCTGATCCGGTGCCGGTCATGGACCATTGGCACCGCCAACCGTCGGGGCATCTCCTCCGGCCTGCTCGGTGATCGGGAACGAAACCGCTTAGTAGCTGTCGTAGCTTGGCTTGCCGTTCGGCCGGTAGACGCCGACGACCGTGCCGCCCTTCGTCGTCGAGACGCTGACCGGCTCCAGCGAGGTGGGGATCGCGCCGTCGGCGAACAGCCGCTTGCCGGTGCCGATGATCACCGGGTGGATGGTCAGCCGGTACTCGTCGACGAGGCCGTGCCTCATGAGGGTCTGGGCGAGTTCGCCGCTGCCGACGACGTTGATGGGGCCGCCGTCGGACGCCTTCAGCTCGCGTACGGCATCGACGGTGTCGCCCTCCAGCAGCGTGGAGTTCTGCCACTCGACGGACGTCAGGGTCCGGGACGCCACGTACTTGTGCATGCCGTTCATCCGGTCCGTGAACGGGTTGCCGGGATCGGCGGTCGGCCAGTACGACGCGAAGATCTCGTACGTCTTGCGGCCGAGCAGCATCGCGTCCGAGTGCTCGTACCAGCCGGCGATGGCCGCGCCGACCTCGTCGTCGTCCACCGGTTTCTGCCAGCCGCCGTGCTCGAAGCCGCTCTCCGCGTCCTCGTCCGGACCGCCCGGCGCCTGCATGACGCCGTCCAGCGTCATGAACGTGCAAACGATGATCTCGCGCATGGTGCGCTCCCTTCGTCTCGTTGACGGGTAGACGGCTCGACCGCCGAAAACTCATCGGCGGAGCCGTCGAGGCGCACCACTGGGGGCCGTCGCCGTGAGGTGCGGTACCTCTTGGCCGACCCTCGGCAGCGCGTCATACCCCGATGTCCACCATCGCGACTATTCCGCCGATGAACCGCCCTGCCTTTCGGCTTACCCCGTAGCCGGAGGGCAGGGCTTCGGCACACCATCAGGCGTACGACGGCGAAGATCACATGTCGTTCATCCGCGCCGAGAGAAGCAGCTCATCTTCAGGCCAGCGCCTGGAGCCAGTTCTCGCCGGGAGGCGGGACGAAGAAGTATCCGCCCCCGACGGTGAGGGTGTATTTGGCCATGGCCTCACCCTGCAGCCGGTGTTGCACGGCTTCGAAGCCGTGCGCCAGGTCGCGTTGGAAGCAGGAGAAGATCAGCCCCTGATCGTCGGCGGCGCGCTGGTAGTTGTAGCCACGGCGGACCAGGGGCGGTGGGTTGCGGCGGTCGGGAGTCGCCTTGCGGACGTGGGAATCGAGCGGTGTGATCTTGCCCTGCGGGTCTGCGCCGAATGCGGGCTGCTCGGTGCTGGGGGTTCCGTCAAGCCATCGTCCGTCTCTACGGCGGCCGATGATGCGCTCCTGCTGATGGACCGTGTCCCGGTCCCAGAAGTTGGTGGCGAGGCGGATGATCCGTATGACCTGGTAGCTGCCCCCCACCGCCCAGACCGGCTCGCCTTGGCCGGCTTTGATCGTGGCGCGTTCGGTGGTCTCGGTGGGCGTGTCGGGGTTGCCGTAGCCCTCGGCGAAGTGAAACGGGTTGCGGGCAAGTCCACGACCCTGCTCGGTGTGGTTTTCGGGACGGTGGCCGTCCGGGCGCCACCGCACGTCCCATTGCGGCAACGCCCGCAGTGTCCGGCCGGTGGCATCGCTCACTGCTCGGGCCGAGGTTCCGGTGATGTGCAGGAGGAGATCACCGTGTGACTGCGCCGGATCGAGTACGTCGCCGGCGAAGGTAGGCATCCGTTTCAACTGCCGCGGTGCATCCGCGACTTGGGGAAAACCATCTGCACCCAGTGCCATCCAGGCGGCAGTGTGGCCGCCGTCCGCGGCTGCGACGGAGCGGCACGCCGCCCGCAGGGCATCAACACGGTGCTTTTCGCTGGTGGCCAGGTCAAGCGAAACTACTTGTGCATACGGGAGGGGCACTGCTCCGCGTAAGTGTGCGGGAGTCCATTTTCCGTGGCCTGACTCGCCCCTCAGCGCGGCAGCACCGACAACGCCCAGGGCGCCGACTCCGACGGCCGCGGCAGCAGAGGTGCGCAGGACTCCACGTCTGCTTCGCATCATCAGTGAGCCGTCCTTCAGGAAGTGATCGAGTTGTTCATGGGCCGCTTCAAGGTCTGCCGGTGGCTGTGCGGTAAGTCCCCAGGAAACAAGGCTCAGTTGCGGCGCAGGGTGTGTCGGGCCACCGCACGGCCGAACTGCGTCCGGAGTCCCTCATGGACTCCCGTCAGCGCCTCCTCGAAGGCCGCGAGGTCATCGGGCCAGTGGAGATCGCGGTAATACATCTCGGCCTGGGCCTGATAGACGGCTGCCTGGTCGACCGCGGACTGCACGCCTCCGCGCTGGGTGTCCAGGTCCGCCAACAGGCGGTCGTCACAGACGCTCCGCGCATTCGTGAGCACGGTGTCCGCGATCCTTTGCGGATCCCCGGTATCTGTGAGCCGCTCCGACGCGAGGCCGCTGGCCAACTCGCCAAGTCCACGGCGCAGTCGCCGGGGATCGCCGTCACTGCGTCGCAGCTCCTCCCTGACCGCTTCGCCGACCGAATGACGCAGCAGAGTCCGCAGTTCGTGCGGCTCCCAGCTGCGGTCACGCAGCTGGTTCAGTTCGGCTCGCTGCTGCTCGCCCAGTCGGCTCCACCTGGCGATACGACGGTTCAGGTCCAGGTATACGGCCATCTGCTGCGCGTACTGCTGCTGGGTGCTCAGCTCGTCGGGTCCTCGAAGATCCCACACCGTGAGCCCGAAAAGCTCCTCCAGCTCGGCGGTGAACATCAGCTCCGCCAGCGAGGTACCGCCCACGTGGGGATACCGCCGAAAGTACTCGAAGACCGAGACCGTCGTCGTGACCCACTGGGCATCGCTCACCGTCAGGCCCTCTTTGACCTCGATGGCCTGAAGCAGCCCGCCGCGCAGGCGCACTCCCTTGGGCAGTTCCCCGGAGGAGACGGGCACCACCTTGGCGCCGGCAACGTCGTAGTCCCGCCCTTGTACGTAGCGGTGGTTCGCGAGGACCGCTTCTCCGACGCGCTTTTCCAGCAGCAGCGTCTCCATACCCGCCGGGTCGGTCACTCCGAAGGCATCGTGAAGTCGGTTGCGGCCCTTGGGAGTCAGCCGCACCACTCCTCGGTCCGTATCGACGGCATAGTCCTGGCCGTCGCTCAAGGCGGCCGTCAGTCGGGCCACCTTGCGCAGTTCGTGCGCCTGGGACGCGTCGTCCTCCACCAGCGTCAGCGGCTCGGCGATGGGGGCGACCAGGACGTGTCCGGGGTCTTTCACCACCGCGGCGGGAGCATCCCGGCGGCTGCGGTCCTCAGGGGCCATGGCCTGCCGGTCATGGAGCAGATCCAGGCCGAACCTGCGGTAGGCCCCGACGGTGACGTCGGCGCCGTACGCTGCTCTGCGCTCTGTCCGGCTCATGTCCGTCCGCAGGACACCGACGGTCACTCCCAGCGGGCCGTACACGGCTGCTGCCCGTTCCCCCTCTTCTTGTGCCTGAGGCTCGTCGGGGGTGATGAGATGGACTCCGCGCCCGGCCAGTGCGTGCAGGAACCCGGCCAGGACCCTGGCCCCGCGCAGTCGATCCTCCCCCGCGACCCGGCCACCGTGGATCATGGTGCCGCCCGCCAGGCGTACCGCCATCCGCCGGATTTCGTCATCGAACGGCACGGCAGTCTCGGCAGCCGATCGCCCGACGAGGTCGAGCGCGGAGTGGGAGAGGCTTTCCGGCGACTCTCCTTCCTCGGCCCGGCGCTTCAACGCCTCCAGAGCCACACGCGGATCCATTCGAGCCCCCAACTCGCGTGTCAGCCCGAGCCCGGGAAGTGCCCGGGCAGGTGCATGTCGGGCAGCTTGTCGATGACGCGCACGAAGGCTTCTGTCGCCGCGCCCGTACGCGACTTCGGGCCGTCCTTGTCGATCTCGATTTTGCCCTCGGACCTACCCTGCCCGACCCGGTTCACTCCCGGTGGCCGGTACAGCGGGGAGTCCTCGGGGATGGTCCACGTGCCGTCCGTATTGCGGATGGCTCCTACGGTGAAGTCCGGGTCGACCGCGGCCGGGTCCGCACCGCAGTTGTGGACCAGAAGCGGCGTCGAACCCGCGAGTGCGTAGTAGGTGTGGAGGCAGGCCGTCGACGGTCAGGTTGTAGACCGAGGCCTGCTCGGTGCGGCGGCGGACGGCGGTGATCTGGACCCAGGTGCCGGCACTCGTCTGCAGCCACTGACCTACGGTGAGGTCACCGGCGCTGATCCACTGGTGGAGTTGGGGCACCCAGAAGGGGTGGCCGTCGGTCGCGGTGACGGTGCCGGTCTTGCCGCCCGTCGGGCCGTCGGTGTCGACGGTGACGTCGACCAGTTGTTTCTTGCCCTTCCCCTTGATCAGGGCAGTGACCTTGCGTGGGCCGGTGTTGCCGGTCTCGGGGTCGGTGGCGATGACGGTGTCGCCGATGGCGACGTCCTTGATGGGCTTGCGGGTTCCGTCGGCCATCAGGACCGGTGTGTCGGCGGTGAAGCTGTTGGGGAGGGCACAGCTACCGAGTCTGGAACCGGCTCTGCCTTCGGCCAGGGCTCCGAGGCCTTCGCCGAGCTTGCCGGCCAGGCAGCCGGTGACGGCGGACTGGCCGACCTGGCCCCAGTTGACTTTGCGTCCGGACAGACGCTGGGTGAGCCAGTCGAGGCCGCCGTCCATGAGGCCGCCGATCACACATGCGGCGATCAGGGGATTGTTGCCGGAGGGGTCGGTGTACGTGGTCGGGGACGACAGGGCGTACTCGTAGAGGTTGGTGCCGCCGGCCTGGCCGCTCGGGTCCTGGGAGATGAAGCGGCCGGTCTGCGGGTCGTAGTAGCGGTCGCGGTAGTACAGCAGGCCAGTGCCGTCGTCCTCGCGGCCGGTGAAGGTGTACGGGCTTGTCGTCGCCGAACCGGAGGCGGTGGGTGTGCCGTTGGGGTCGTAGGCGTACGTCGTCGCGACCGTGCCGTCCGAGTTGGCGAGGCCTACCACGCTGCCCATGGCGTCGGTCAGGTAGACCTGGGTCTTTCCGCTTTCCGTGCGGGTGAGGAATGAGTCCAGACCGGAGGTGGCCACTGTGGCTGTTGTGGTTCCCGAACTGTTCTGTTCCGCCAAGGGGTTGCTGCCGTCGGTCAGGTACCGGTTGGTGGTGCCGCCGCTCGTCTTCGCGCTGCGGCCGCCGAGCGGGTCGTAGCCGAACGACGAAACGGCTCCGGCCTTGTTCAGGCCGGTGAGCCGGCCACGGGCGTTCCAGGTGTAGGTGCGCTGGCCGTCGCTGGTCAGCTGGCCGTTGGCGTCGTAGGTGAAGGTGCGGCCGGCGTAGGTGGTGATGCGGTTGTCCATGCCGAACTGCGTCCCGGTCTCGGCGGCGGGCAGGGCCACCTTCGCCAGTGAGCCGGTCAGTCCGGTCTGCAGGGCGCGATCGTCCCGCGTGTATGCCAAGTTGCCGACGGATGTGCTGCCTTGGGCGTACGTGATGGACTTGATGACGCCGGTGGTGTCGTAGCCGGTGGTGCGGGTGATGCCGCCGGGCAGGGCGGCGGTCTTCTCCCGGCCCACCGCGTCCAGGCCGAAGGTGACCTGCTGCGAACCCGACGTGACGGACGTGAGGATGCTCGACTTGTCGTAGCCGTACGTCGTGGTCGTCGCGGCCGCCGTCATCTGGGTGCGGCGGTCGTGGGCGTCGTAGACGTAGCCGACCGTGCCGGTGGGGCCGGTGGTGGAGGCCAGGCGGTCGTGGGCGTCGTAGGTGAAGGACTGGTTGCCGGCCTGGCTGTCGGTGACCTGCTGGGGACGGTCCTTGGCGTCGTAGGTGTAGCCGACGGCCGATTCCGCCTGGCCCAGGTCGTCGACGCCGTACTGGACGGTCTTGGTGCGTCCGAGCAGGTCGTAGTCGGCGGTGGCCGCCTTGCCCGACCGGCTGGTCGCCTTCTTCAGGAAACCGGCCGCGTCGTAGGTGAACAGGGCCTGTGCACCGAGCGGGTCGGTTGCCGATTTCGGGCGGTCGGCGTCGTCGTAGGCCCAGGTGGTGGTGTTGCCGCGGGCGTCGGTGAGGGCGGTGAGGTTGCCGTTGTCGTCGTAGCCGAGGGCTGTGGTGTCGCCCAGGGGGTCGGTGACCTGGCGGGTCTGGTTGAGCTGGTCGTAGGAGACGGTGGTGAGGTTTCCCGCTTCGTCCGTCAGGGCGCTGACCTGGCCGGCGGCATCCGTGAACTGCTTCGTCGTGCGGCCTTCGGCGTCCTTCACCGCGGTCAGGTCACCGTGGTTGTAGGTGTACTGGGTTGGGGCGTTCGCGTTGTCGGTGACGGTTTTGACCTGGCCGTCCGCGCCGAAGGTGAAGGCGGTGGCGCGGCCTTCGGGGTCGGTGGCGGTCTGGAGGTTGCCGGTGGCGTCGTAGGTGAGGACGGTGGCGTTGCCCAGCGGGTCGGTGATCCTGGTGGGCTGGTCGTAGAGGCCGTCGAACGTCGTCGTGCCACTTGAGCGGGCATCGGTCGTCCCGGCCAGCTCCAGGGCGGAGGTCACATGCCCGTTGGCGTCGTACGACAGCTCGGTGCGCCGCCCGTAGGGGTCGACGACCGCGGTGACCCGGTGGTTCGTGCCCCGCTCGTAGACCGTCTTGCGGGCCAGTGTGGTGCCGTACGCCTCGGTGTCGTTGACGCCGAAGCCGGAGTCGTCGAACTCCACCCGGCGGATCGCGCCGCCCGGCTGGGTCACCTCGGCCGCGGTGATCTGCCCGGTGCCGGTCTGGGTGTAGGCGAAGGAGTACGCCTGCCCCTCGGTCAGCGTCTGGTGCTGGACCCGGCCGTCGGCGTTGTAGGTGTTGCTCATATAGACGATGCCGCGGGCGTCTTTGGCCGTCGCGACGCGGTTGGAGGTGCCGTCGTAGGTGTACGAACTCACCTTGCCCGCAGGGTCGGTGACCGTCTGGAGCCGTCCCGCGCTGTCGTACGTGTACGACGTCGTACGGCCGGTGTTGTCCCGTGCTCCCGTGACGCGGTGCTGGCTGTCGTAGGTGAGGGAGATCCAGCGGCCACCGGGCGTGGTGATGCTGGTGACATCGCCCTTGGTGCCGTCGGAGCGGGTGAGGTGGATGGCGTTGCCGTAGCGGTCGCGGATCTCCCTGAGCGGTCCGTACCAGGGGAAGATGTAGTCGCTGCCGTCGCGCAGGCGCAGGTGCCAACCGCCTGATTGACGGCACGCAACCCCATGAACCTCAACAGCCACATCACCCAGTACCTCCAGAAGCTCCCCCCGCCACAGACGCGGGACCTGGCTGTCGAGCGCGATCTGACCGTTCCCATGCGGGACGGCGCCATCCTCCTGGCCGACCGATGGTGCCCGGAATCCGGCGGTGACGGCCTGCCGATCGTGCTGATCCGTACTCCGTCCGGCCGAGCGGGCACGCTCGCACTGGGGGCGGCCAAGCCGCTGGTCGAGCGCGGCTTCCAAGCGGTGATCGTGAGCACACGGGGCACCTTCGGCTCCGACGGCCCGGCCAACCCCTTCCTGTGCGAGCGCGAGGACGGTCTGGACACCCTGGACTGGGTGGTCAAGCAACCGTGGGCCGGTGAGTCGATCGTCCTGGTCGGCGCCAGCTACGTCGGCTATGTGCAGTGGGCAGTGGCCGACGCCGTGCCGCCCCAGGTCAAGGGGATGGTTCCGGTGGTGTCCAACGCCACCTTCAGCATGGCCTTCAACCGCAAGGAAGGCTTCGCTCTGGAGACCCCGTTCACCTGGGGAGTCCAGGTCGAACGGCAGGAGCGCCGGTTCGCCAACGTACGCAGCGCGCTGGAGGAGCGGGAGATCCTGCGCGCCATGCGCACGCTGCCGCTGAGCCAGGCCGATGTCGGCCTTCTGGGCCACCGCAACGAGTACTTCCAGAACGTTCTGGACCACGACGGCGACGGCCCGTTCTGGCAGCCGGCCGACCACGTCGACACGGTCGCCGACATCACCGTGCCGGCGAGTCTGGTCGGCGGCTGGTACGACCTGTTCCTGCCCAACCAACTGCGCGACTTCAAGACCCTGCACGAGACCGGACAAGCCACCCCGCACAGGATCACGATCGGCCCCTGGGCGCACTGGGCGATGGCGATGGACGGACTGGCTACCCGCGAGGCGATCGAGTGGGGCCTGGCCCTCGCCAAGGGCTAAGAGCCGCCGGAGCGCGCCCCGGTGCGCCTGTTCGTCATGGGCGAGGACAAGTGGCGCGACTTCCCTGGCTGGCCGCCCCCGGGATACGAGCCGCAGCGCTTCCACTTCCAGGCCGGCGGCACCCTGGCCACCGACCCGCCCGCCGACTCGACTCCGGACGACTACCACTACGACCCGGCCGACCCCACCCCCGCGGTCGGCGGCGTCCGCATGTGGACCCTTCATAAGTACGGCCGCGTGGACAACGCCGAGCTGGAGGCCCGGTCCGACGTCCTGACGTACACAACTCCCACCCTCCAGAGGGACGTTGAGGTCGTCGGTGAAGTGAGCGCAGAGGTCTATTTCCGCTCCAGCCTGCCGCATGCCGACGTCTTCGTCCGCCTGTGCGACGTCGACGAGAAGGGGCGTTCCACGAACGTCTGCGACGGCCTGATCAGCCTCGCCGGCGCTGACGAAACGACGTGTGCGACAGTGCAACTGTGGCCGACGGCCTACCGCTTCAAGCGCGGCCACCGTATCCGCGTCCAGGTCTCCAGCGGCGCCTTCTCCCGCTTCAACCGCAACCCCGGTACCGGTGAACCCCGCGCCACCGCCGTCACCCTCCGCGCCGGCGACCAGCAGGTCTTCCACGACCCGGAGCATCCTTCCGCGATCGTGCTGCCGGTCCGGCAGGCCTCCTGACATAACGCGTTTCGCTTCGTCACACCCATGACGATGTGGAGGGGCACTTGGCGTGCTCCTCCACATCGTCGTGCGTGACGGCGGTCAGCTCTTCCCGGGCAGCCGCCAGATCTGGTTCTTCTTGGTGCTCAATACGCTCGCCGCGTCGCAGGTCCACTGGTGGATCAGCGCGCCGGCAGCGGTCGAGACACCGGTGACGTCGACGCACTTGCCGCTGTGGGCGGCGACGAGTTGGTAGTCGTGGCTGTTGCCGAGTGCGGTGACGGGGTTGAGGGTGAACTGCTGGTTGGTGGCGCCGTTGCAGGTGTACTGGATGACGGCGGCGCCGTCGGCGGTGGACGCTCCCGAGACGTCCAGGCACTTGCCGCTCAACTCGTTGACGACCGAGTAGGTGTTGGTCGTACCGCTGACGGGCTTGAGGTCGAGCATCTGCTGATAGCCGCCCTCGCAGTAGTACTGCTGGTACTGCGTGCCGTTGGCGGTGGAGAGGTTGGTGTCGTCCAGGCACTGGCCGCTGTTCTGGCTGACCGCGACCGTGGAGACGGTGGTCTTGGACGGGGGCAGCAGGGTGACGGTGTAGCCGTCCTTGGCATTCGTCCAAGGCAGGCTCACCGAGGCCGAGTTGCCGCTGACCGTGAGGGTGGTGTCGGCGATGGTCTCCGGTCCGGTGACGGCGGCCCCGCTGTTGTACGGGATGCGCTGGACGACGGCGCGGACCTGACTGTTCGTCACGACGGACGTGGTGTTGAGCCCGGTCAGATTGACGGTGACGGTGCCGGTGTTGCCGCTGCTGCCGAGCAACACCTTGGCGTTGCCGGCCGAGTTGTCCTTGGTGGCCAGTCCGTCGGTGCCGGTGCCGGCGGTGAGCTTGACGATGTTGCCGGTCTGCGAGCCGTAGTAGCGGTACATGAACCACTCGCCCAGCGGCAGGTATTGGCCCGCGCTGTTCTTGGTGAGCAGGTTGGCCTCGTTGTCGTGCAGCGCGGTGCCGGAGGCCCAGTTACCGCGCAGTCCGTCGGCGCCGGCCCGTTCCAGGCGGCCGATGAACCAGGCGCCGCCGCCCGGAGACTGCATGGACAGGGTGGCGTACTCGTTGATCTGGTAGGCGCGGGTGTTGGTCAACCCCGCTGCCGCCAGCGTGGAGTTGGCGCGGCCGACATCGGTGACGGGGTCACCGGGTTCGTCGTGCCAGCTATAGATGTCGGGGGCGACATTGTTGGCCTTGACGTAGGCCAGATACGTCGTCCACCAGCTATTGGAGGAGTTCGGCTGGCCCGCGATGCTCGGGCCGACGATGAGCTGGGCGGGGAAGGCGGCGCGCACCTTGGCGTGGAAGCGCGACCACATCGCCAGGTACTGCGTCTGCGAAGCGCCCCAGAAGCCGCTGCCGTCGGGCTCGTTCCACAGGTCCCACTGGACCGTCATGTTGTTGGCCTTGACGTCACCGATGAGCTGGGTGACGAAGGCGTCGAACTGCGTCCAGTCGCCGTTGTCGCCGGGCCAGCCCTGACTGGTGGTGCCGTCGGCGCCCCACAGGTCGTGCGGGAGGAGGACGAAGGTGCCGCCGAGGGCGGCGGTTCGCTTGTACTGGGCGAGAGTTGAGGCCCAGCGGGTCTGGTAGTCGGCGAGGCTCGTGGCGTAGCCGCCGCTGTTGAGCTGGGCGCCGCCGGCTCGCATGAAGTGCCACTTGATGTCGGTGAAGAAGTGGTCCTGCGGCAGCGAGCCGTCCGGGGTCATCCCGTAGATCATCCCGGAGGCGTGGTACGTGGGGGCGCCCCCGGCGGTGGAGAAGTCGACGGTGACGGAGGTGTCCGCGGCGTGGGCCGTGGTCGCGGGGAGGGTGAGGGCGGCGAAGGAGGCGAGGATCGCCGCGACAACGGCGGTCCTGCGGCCTCTTGGGGCGGCAGGACCGCCCGTGCGTCCGGCTGGGGAACGGAATCGAGGTATGCGCATGTGCGGGTCTCCCGAAAGGGGTGCTTCCTGGGCGCGGCTCGCCCAGGGGGTCTGTCAGCCGCCGACGGCCTCCGTGGCCTCGGCGCGCCTCAGCTCATGGGCCTCGGCGAGGAGGAGGTAGCTGCTGGCGGTCCAGGTGTAGGCGCGGTCGCGCAGGCCCGCGCCGGTGAGGGCGTCGAAGTTCTCCGCGAAACCCGAGGTCTCGCACAGGGCGCGGAAACGGGCGCTGATCTCGTCCGCGAGGCGGTCGTGGCCGGCGCGGCGCAGGCCGTCCTCGATCAGGACGGTGGACGGGGCCCAGATCGGGCCGCGCCAGTAGCCGTCGTCCAAGTAGTGCGGTGAGGTGGGCAGTTCGGTGGCGAGGCCGTGCGCGGTGAGGTGTGCCTCGATGCGGTCGGCCAGCGCGTCGCCGATGTGCTCGGGCAGGTGCTCACCGAGCACCACGGGCATCAGGTCGAGCAGGCTGGAGCTGGTCCAGGTGGCCCCGCTGTGTGTCGAGCGGGCGACGAACCGGTCGCCGGTCCACAGCTCGTCGAACAGCGCCGCCTGCGTCGCGTCGGCCGTCCGGGTCCACCTGCGCGTGTCGTCCAGCCGCCCCAACTCATCTGCCAGTACGGCGAGTTCGCGGAGTTGGAGGACGAGGAAGGCGGCCAGGTCGGCGCTGACGATCACGCGTTCGGGGTCGAAGGTGGTGGCGTTGTCCCAGCCGCTGTCGTTGCCGTGCTGGTAGTGCGGGAGGGCGGACCCGGGTGCGCGCCGCATGGTGAGCCAGAACTCCGTCCAGCGGGCCAGCCGGTCGTACACCTCGGTCAACTTCGCCTCGCCGAGCGGCTCGTGCAGCCGTCGGCGCAGGTGACGCAGGGCCCAGCCGTGGATGGGGGGTTTGACGAAGTTGTAGAGGATCTCCGAGTGGGTCACCGAGTCGGGCAGCGCGCCGGTCTCGTCCTGGTGGTCGAAGGGCAGCGAGAACTGGTCCAGGGCAAGCCCGGGCGAACCCTGCGCCAGGGCAAGGGCGTTGAAGCAGTGGTCCCAGCTCCACACCTTGTCCATCCAGTGCTTCGACATCAGCACGGCGGGCCGGGTGACGAAGCCCCGCGGCCGGACGGTCGCCGACCACAGCACGTAGGCGGCGAGTTCCGCGGCAGGTGTCCTGGACGAGCGCCAGGGCGCGACGGCGTCGACGAAGGAGGAGAAGGCGCCGTGCGCGGCGTCCACGACCTGGTCGAAGGATGCCGAGGACGTGTACGGGCGGCGGGCGGTCTCGTACTCCTCGACCGCGATCTCCCAGACCGTGCCGACCTCGGCGCCGATCGTGACACCTCGCGCGGCGCTGCCCAGCGTCTGCGTGCCGGACGCCTCCGTCACGGTCCCGGACAGCACGGTGACGCGGTAGCGCCGACCCGTCTCGTACGAGGTGAACACATAGGCCCCCGTGCCGGGTTCGGGGTAGAAGTAGGTGCCGCTGAACGGCGTCAGCGTGGCCGCCGCCGCGCCGATGTGCAGGCCCAGCCCGTCACCGCGCAGGCGTACGGTGTCCGGCGATTCATAGGCGAGGTCGATGCGGCCGTCAGCACTGACCCAACTGAGCAGGCTCGGGGTCGCGTGCGGGCCGGTGTCGGCGCGGGCCCCGGTGGTCGTGTCGAGCGGAACGATGCGCAGCACGGCGTGCATGCCGTTCTGGTGCGAGACGAGGTGAAGGTCTTCGGCGTACGTCTTCTCCGCCACCACGGGTGAGATGCCGAACCATGATCCGCAGGTGCTGAACGGGATGTCGTGGACGGAGAAGGCCGGGCCGGACGGGGCGGCGGTCATGCAGCGTGACTCGTTTCTGGAGCAGGGGTGATCGGCACGAGGGCAGGAGTGATCGGCACACGGGCGAGCAGGAATCAGCGGGACGTCAGTCCTTGACGGCACCGGCGGTCACGCCGGCGGCGACGTAGCGCTGAGCGAGGACGAGGATCACCGCGGCGGGCAACGAGGCCACTACGGCGGTCGCCATGATGGCGTTCCACTCCTGGTTGTTGTTGCCGATGTAGTGGTAGATGCCGAGGGTGATCGGCTCGTGTGCGCCGCCGTTGGCGAGGGTGCTGGCGAAGACGAAGTCGGACCAGGACCACAGGAACGCGAACAGCGACACCGTGACGATCGCGTTGCGGCTCATGGGCAGGACGATCGACCAGAAGGTGCGCACGGGTCCGGCGCCGTCCGTCTTCGCGGCCTGGAGGAGTTCGCCGGGGATGCCGGACATGAACGCGGTGAAGATCAGCACGGCGAACGGCACGGCCAGTGTGGAGTCCGCGACGATCAGGCCGGGCACCGACTGGAGCAGACCGAGGCTGAGGTAGATGGCGTAGAAGCCCATCGCCATGATGATGCCGGGGATCATCTGGGCGGCCAGGAAGAGGAAGCTGAGCACGCCGCCGCCACGGGGGCGGAGTTTGGCCAGGGCGTAACCGGCCGGTGCGGCCAGGACCACCGTCAGTACGACCGTGCCCAGACCGATGACGAGGCTGGTGCCGAGGTAGGGCAACTGCTGGTCCAGGACGGCGCGGTAGCCCTCCAGGGTGCCGTGCAGAGGGATCAGATCCGGCGGGCTCTTGCGCATGTCCTGGTCGCGGGTGAAGGACACGTTGAGCATCCAGTAGACCGGGAAGAGCATCACCGCGGTGAACAGGACGCCGATGGCCGTCTGCCACCACGTGCGGCTGGTGCGTCGGTTGATGACAGTGGCGCTCATGACAGTGCCTGCTTCCGCTGGACCCTGACGTAGACCAGGCCGAACACCAGGGCGGCGACCACCAGCAGGTTTCCTACGGCCGCTCCGGGGCCGAAGGCCGGCAGCAGGTTGCCGAAGCCGAGCTGGTAGGACCAGGTGGCGAAGGTGGTGGAGGAGTCGGCCGGGCCGCCCTTGGTCATGATCCAAATGATGTCGAAGACCTTGAGGGTGTAGACGAGGCCGAGGAGAAGGGTGATCGCGGACACCGGGCGCAGCAGCGGGAAGGTGATCCGCCAGAACCGCTGCCAGGCGTTCGCCCCGTCGAGAGCCGCCGCCTCGTAGAGGCTCGCGGGGATGGACTGGAGGCCGCTGTGGAGGACCACCAGGTTGAACGGGACGCCGATCCAGATGTTCGCGATGATCACCGAGACCAGTGACCAGCCCGGTGCTGTCAGCCAGTTGACCGGTCCGATGCCGACGGCGTGCAGGACGGCGTTGACGACACCGGAGTCGCTGTTGAGCATCCACGACCAGGTGGACGCCGACACGATCAGCGGGAGCAGCCAGGGCACCAGGAAGAGGGCCCGCAGGGTCGCGGAGAGCCGGAAGCGCTGGTTGAAGAAGACCGCGAGGGCCAGACCGATGGCGTACTGGAAGACCAGACACACGGTGGTGAAGACCACGGTGTGGAGCAGTGCCGGGGCGAAGGTCGGGTCGTCGAGGACCGTGCGGTAGTTGGCCAGGCCCGTGAAGGGTGCATTGCCCTGGACGAAGGACCGGACCGTGTAGTTGCGCAGGCTCAGGTCGATGTTGCGGTAGAGGGGATAGGCGTAGAAGAGGACGAGGTAGAGGGTCACCGGGGTGAGGAAACCCCAGGCGGCCCATTGTTGGGACGTGGGCCGGCGCCGTGGCCGGGACGGTGCGGTGGGGGCCGCACCGCTGTGGTGGCGCATGGGCCGCCGGTGTGGCACTTGGGTCATGTGGCTCATCAACTGGCCCTGGTCTCTGGTTACTTGACGGCCGACTGGGCGGCGGACAGCGCGTCCTTCGGCGACTTCGAGCCGCTGAGCGCGGACTGGACCGCCTTCCACAACTGCTCCGAGATCTTCGGGTACTTGGTGCCCAGGTCGTCGCTGGTGCGCCCCTTGGCCGCCTTGACGGCGTCGACCCAGGGCTTCAACTCGGCGTTCGCGGCGACCTGTTTGTCCTGGACCTCGGTGGTGGGTGCCACGTACGACAGTGTGGTGTCAGTGTTGAGGAGGTTGTCGGTGCTGGTCAGGCAGGTGACGATCTTCTGGGATGTGGCGTAGCGGTCGGTCTTGCCCTGGACCGGAATGGTGACGAACTCGCCGCCGGTCGGGGCCGCCGCGTTGCCTCCGTCGGTTGCGGGAACGGGGACGACCCCGTACTCGAAGCCGGCCTTCTTGGCGTTGGCGAGCTGCCAGGTGCCGTTCTCGCTGAACGCGTAGTCGCCGGTCGCGAACTCCTGCCAGCTCGTCGTCTGCGTGTTGTTGAGCACCGAGTTCGGGGCGTAGCCGTCCTTCAACCAGTCCTTCCACAGCGTCAGCGCCGAGACCGCCTTGTCGGAGTCGAGCGCGGTCAGCTCGGCGCCCGATCCCCAGTACCAGGGCAGGAACTGGAAGGTGCCCTCCTCCGTGCCGATCGCGGAGAACGTGATGCCTTTCTTGCCCGCCTTCTTGACCTTCGCGAGTGCGGCGGTCAGCGACTTCCAGTCCTTGACCGAGGCGATGTCGACGCCGGCCTGCTTCAGCACCGCCTTGTTGTAGTAGAGGGCAAGGGTGTTGGCGCCGACCGGCATGCCGTATGTCCTGCCGCCCGCCTGTCCGGCCGCGAGGAGGTTGGGGTTCACCTTCGAGGTGTCCAGCTTGTTGTCCTCGGTCGTGGTGAGGACGCCGGCCTCGGCCAGGGTCGACACCACGGGGTTGTCGACGATGAGGACGTCCGCGGAGTTGTCCTGCTGGGCGGCCAACAGTGCCTTGTTCGCCAGGTCGCTGGTGTCGAACGCGGTCCGCTTGATCTTCACCCCGGCCCTGGTGCCGCAGGCGTCGAGCAGCTTCGCCCACGCGGAGGTCTTGTCGAACTGCGGGTACGGGTCCCAGAACGTGTAGGTGCCGCTGTCCGCGGCCTTGGTGCCGGTGCTGCCCGAACCGGAGGAACAGGCGGTGGCAGTGCCGGCGACGGCCAGGACCGTCACGGTCGCGGCGGTGAGGCGGAGTCGTCCGAGGGAGCTGTGCATTGCGCGTTCCTTCGTTTTTGGCACGGGTGTGCCGCGGGAGGGTGACGAGGGGGGAAGCGGGCATGCCGAACAGCCACGGGGCGACGAGGGGGGACAGGGATGCCCGTGATCCGTGGTCAGGAGGTGGTGCGGGAGGGGCTGGGTCAGCGGGCCTCGGTGGACGGTGTGCCGGTGCCGGGCCCCGTGCTGGCACGGAGCGAGATCGGCGGTGCGAGCAGGTGGTGCCGGGGCGGTGCGTCGGGCTGGTCGATCCGCTCGACGAGGAGGTCGACGGCGTGTCGGCCCATCTCTTCCGCCGGTACGTCCGCCGCGGTGAGCTGTGGGGTCACCGTCTCCGCCCACCTGGCTGCCACGACTCCGGCGACGGAGAAGTCGCGCGGTACATGCCGGCCGGCCTGGGACAGCCCGCGGTACAGGCCGCCGAGCGCGGCCTCGTTGAGGGTGACCAGGGCAGTGGTGGCCGGGTCGTCGTGCAGGATCTGTTCCAGACACGCCTGGCCGGACGCGGCGTCGTCCCCGCAGCAGTACGTCCGGACGGTCAGCCCGCGTTCGGCCGCGGCCTTGGTGAAGCCGTCGAGGCCGCGATGGGCGGACTCGTATCCGGCCCGCAGGAGTTGCTCGGGCCGGTTGACGAAGGCGACCCTGCGGTGACCGAGGTCCGCGAGGTGGTGGACGCATGCCGCCGCCAGCGCGGTGTGGTCCAGGCCGACCCACCAGGTGCCCTCGGGGTGCGCGGTCCGGCCGATGGCGACGGAGGGGAAGCCGAGGGCGGCCAGGTGATCGACCCGGTCGTCCTCCAGTCTGATCTCCATCAGGATCGCGCCGTCGACCCGCCGCTCCCCCAGCATCCGCTGGAACGAGCGGTCGCTGTCGACACCGCTGGGAGACAGCAGTACGTCGTAGTCGTGGGCCGCGGCGGCCTCCACCACGCTTCCGATGAAGTCGAGTTGCATACCGGTGTAGTGGTTGCCGGCCGGCGGGAAGACCAGCCCGATCGTGTTGGTCCGGCCGTTGGCCAGGGCACGCGCACTGGCGTTGGGCCGATAACCCAGCTCGTCGATGACGCGCTGGATCTTCCGGCGGGTCTCCTCCGACACCGGCCGCTTACCGCTCAACGCGACGGACACGGTGCTCCGCGAGACACCGGCCCGCCGGGCGATCTCACCGATGTTCACGGGCACTCCTAGGTCGAACCGGTTCGATGTTGCGAGGGGGCGACCACCGGTCATCGAACCGGTTCGCGTGAAGTGAAGGTAGGAACAACCCCGGCGGCTGTCAACACCTCTCACCACACCTCTCGTAACTCCCCTGGAATTCAGGGGTGAGCTGACACGACTCCCTGCGTCAGAGGTATTGCCGCCGGATTTCGGCGGTGCTAGCTTCCCGGCCCAGCACTATCGAACCGGTTCGACATCGCTCGCCCAGTGCCCGCACCCGCATGGAAACCACGGAGACCTCAGTGCGACGAAGACGAATGAGAACGACGAGAGCCGGCGCCGCGGTGGCGGCCGTCCTCGCCACCCTGCTCGCCGCCCCTTCAGCCGGCACCGCTCACGCCGCTGACGCGGAACAGCTCGTCATCGATCTGGCCGCCGACACCGGCGCCTTCCACGGCGGCGCCGCCGGCTCCCTGTACGGGATCTACGGTGACGGGGCACCGAGCCGCAACCTCATCGAGGGCATGCACTTGCAGACCGTGTCCACCAAGGCGCAGGACGGCCCGCAGCACCCGGGTGCGGACGCGCTGGAGGTCCTGCCGCCGTTGGTGGACTCGGGCGGCAAGGACGTCTACATCTACATGACCGACATCTACCGCGGCTTCCCGTACCAGTGGCCGGGCGACAACGGCCCCGAGCGGCTCGCGGACTTCGAGGCGAAGATCAAGAAGCAGGTCGACCAGGTCAAGACGATGGGCGACTACAAGGACCACGTCGTCTACGTCCCCTTCAACGAGCCCGAGGGGAACATGTTCGGCTCGGGCGCGTGGAGCTACAACAACGTCTCCTGGCTCAACGACCCGCAGTACTTCTTCGCGGCCTGGAAAGAGGTCTACCACCTCATCAAGGACGAGGACCCGGACGCCAGGATCGCGGGCCCGAACACCTCCGTCCTCTACGACCAGGTCAAGGGCTTCCTGCAGTACGCCAAGGCCAACGACGTCGTCCCGGACGTGATGACCTGGCACGAACTGTCCTCACCCGCCGCGGTCCGCACGAACGTGACCAAGTACCGGCAGTGGGAGAAGGACGCGGGGATCGGCCCGCTGCCGATCAACGTCAACGAGTACGGCCACAACTACCACCTCTCCGTGCCCGGCCAGGTCGTCCAGTGGGTCTCCGCCATCGAGGAGTCCAAGATCGACGCGGACCTGGCCTACTGGAACATCGACGGCAACCTCAACGACTCGGCCGTCGACGCCAACCGGGGCAACGGCCAGTGGTGGCTGTTCAACGCCTACGGCCAGATGTCCGGGCACACCGTGCAGGTGACCGCCCCGCACCCCAACCAGCAGTACACCCTCCAGGGTGTGGCGACGCTCGACCCGAAGAAGAAGCAGTCGCGGGTGCTGTTCGGTGGCAAGAGCGGTGACGCGGACGTCGTCTTCAAGAACATCGACCGGAAGCTGTTCGGCAGGACGGTGCATGCCACCGTGCAGGAGATCCCGTGGACCGGGCAGGTCGGCGACTCGGCGCAGCCGCTGCGGCTCACGGACCAGGAGGTCGCCGTCGGCGAGGACGGCTCGGTGACCCTGCCGATGACCGGCATGAACGAGATGTCCGCCTACCAGGTCATCCTCTCCCCCGGCGGCCACGGAACATCGGCTCAGCCTTCGGTCGGCTGGCGGGGGACGTACGAGGCGGAGAACGCCACCTACACCGGCAAGGGCTACTCCAAGAACGGGCCCGAGGGCACGCCCTCGAACGTCGGCGGGTTCGCGACCTCCGGCACCTACAACGTGGGCGGTCTGCGTACCGGTTCCGACGGTGTGCTGGCCTTCGACGTCGATGTCCCCAAGGACGGCACGTACGACCTCGGCGTCTTCGCCAACTCCTACAACCTGTACGGCCTGGTGCAGGAGCAGGGACCCACGAACGTCTTCCTCCGCGTCGACGGCACGGACCCGCAGGAACTGCTCCTGCCGCTCGGCTACAAGTGGGTGGTCTGGGGACACACGGACACCACCGTGAAGCTGACCGCCGGCCGGCACCGGATCACGCTGGCGGCGCAGGACGCGGACCTGGGCGTCACCAAGGGCGACGCGATCATCGACAAGATCGACCTGGCGCTGCGCGACAAGAACGTGACCAACCCCGCGATCTACGAGGCCGAGTACGCCACTCTCACCGGGACTCAACCGCAGTACACGTACCGGGGCGCCTCGGGACCGGGCGCCGTACCACTGCCCAAGGGCGCGTCCGCGACCTTCTGGGTCTACTCCCCCACCGACGGTGAGGCGACCCTCTCGGTCGACCAACTAGGTGGCGGCCGGGCGGAGTTGTCCCTCAACGGCGAGAAGCTGGGTGTTGCCGGGGCAGGCCACGGGAAGAAGGGCACCGACGTGGTGCGGGCGTTCCTGTCCGGTGGTATCAACAAGGTCACCGCGACCGGCGCCTCCCATGGAGTCGTGCTGGACCGGCTCCGGGTCGCACCTGCCGCCAACTCATCGGCGACGAAGGTGTATCAGGCCGAGGACGGCACGCCGAGCGGAGCCGCCAAGGTCACCGACGCGTACACGTTCGCCAAGGGTGGCAAGGCAGTCACCGGCATCGGAGGCGGTAAGGCCAACGCCCTCACGGTCGACGTCTTCGCCAAGCGAGCCGGACGGCACGCGGTGACCATCCGCTACTCCAACGCCGAGCAGGCACCGGCCACGCACTACAACCCCGACCCGATCACCCGCCATGCCGACCTCTCGGTCAACGGCGGACCGGCAAAGCGGGTGCTGTTCCCGACCACCTTCCACTTCAACGCCTTCCGGGAGCTGACCGTCACGGTGACGATGAAGAGGGGAAACAACCAACTCACCTTCACGGCCGCGGAGTTGCCCGACTTCGACGGTGACACCTACAACCAGTACGACCAACGGTCCCCGTACGCACCGGTGATCGACCAGATCGCGGTCACCCCTCTGTCGGAGAGGTAATCGCTGGAGACATGGGGGCGCGGCAGGCACGGGTGGCCCTCGGGGCCCGTACCTGCCGCGCTCTCCGGGGAGTCCTACATCGGGCAGGTGTTCTGGAAGGCAACGGTGTTGGCGTCGTTGGGAGTTGGGCAGATGAACTGGTCGTAGCGGGTGTCGTTGTCGACGAAGCGTTTGAGCCAGACGATGCTGTACTCGGCGACCGTGGTGTTCGGGCTGGCGAAGGTGAAGTGGTCGGCGTTCCTGAGCTCGATGAACGCCTTGTCGTGGTCGTTCGTCAGAGCGTTGTAGGCGGGCAGGGTGAAGGTGTCGACCGGGGCGACGGTGTCCCCGTCGGCGCCGAAGATCATGGTGGGCACGGTGATCTGGTCGCCGACGTTGACGATGTCCCAGGGCGCCAGCGCGATGGCCGCCTTGAGCGACGGGGTGCTCGCCGCGCTCTCCAGCGTGCCGCCGCCGCCCATCGACCAGCCCATCACGGCCGTCCGGGTGGGGTCGATCTCGTTCTTCACCGCACTCTTGGTCGTCAAGTAGCTGAGCGCGGCGAGCTGTTGGTTGCTGCGGTCGGTCGGGAAGTCCCACA
Source organism: Streptomyces sp. NBC_01478 (assembly GCF_036227225.1). Taxonomy (GTDB): domain Bacteria; phylum Actinomycetota; class Actinomycetes; order Streptomycetales; family Streptomycetaceae; genus Streptomyces. Next base: position 1,529,045 of record NZ_CP109444.1, read on the forward strand.
GCGCGTTGCTGTCCAGGGTCATCACCACGAAGCCCTGGGAGGCGAGCCGGGGTCCGTACCAGGCGATCTCCGCCTGCGGGGCGACGAAGCCCGGCATGATGACGACGGCGCCGAAGGTGCCCTGGCTGGTGTCGGTGGGGAAATAGATGGTGCCGTTGTTGAAGCCCGAGCCGCTGCCCGAGGGGACGACGACCGAGGCGACGGTGAACGGACCGGTCTCGGCGGTGACGCTGGCGGCACCGCCCGCGCACGGGCCCATGATCACGGAGATCTGCGGGATGACGCCCGAGGCCCGGACGTTGCGGTGGGCCAGTTCGGCGTAGAGAGCGAGCGAGGAGACGCCCTCCTGGATGCGGGCGCCACCGGAGTCGTTGAGGCCGATGACCGGGCAACCGATCTTCAGAGCGAGGTCCATCGTGCCGACGACCTTCTCCCCGCACGCCTCGCCCATGCTGCCGCCGTGGACGGTGGCGTCCTGCGCGAAGACGCACACCTGGCGCCCGCCGACGGTGCCTGAGCCAGTGACCACACCGTCGCCGTACGCCGCGTCGTCGGTACCGCTGCGGGCGCGTACCAATGCGCCGGTCTCGACGAAGGAACCCTGGTCCAGCAGCCTCGCGACGCGTTCACGGGCCGTGAGCCGACCACGCGCCGTCTGCCGGGCGACGGCCGACGCGGAGCCGCCCGCCAGGGCCTGCCGGTGCCGGACGGAGAGATCCACGAGCCGTGCCGCCGTGCTTCGTGCAGCGGGCGCGGGCGATCCCAGGGTTTCCGCAGTCGAGGTCACAGCCACCTCCATCGGGGCTTGTGAGCATGGCAGTTGAGCGGGGTGCGGTCTGCCTTTCCGCCGGCAATGTGAAGTTGTTGAGTGGTCCGGGGCCCGCGTTCATAGATGGCCTACAAGTGGACGGCAGCGATCGCGTCAGTGGGAGCGGTACGTCGACAGCAATGCGGTGATCTCGCGGTGAGGCCATGCGGTGGGTTCCGTGGGCAGGACCGCGTCTTCGGTGAATCGGCCAGGTGGCGGCCGACCCAGCCCTCTCCGGTGCTCAGCCTCGCCAGACCGCAGGGCGCAGTCAGCAGAACAGTCCCCCAGCAGCCAGGCACGCCCATGAGCGTCCCAGCTCGTGACCTTCGCTCCCGCAAGGTCGATACTTTCCATAGGGGCTCGCCCGCCGCCCGCCACCGACCGACTCCAGAAGCCTGACGACCCGTCATCAAAGTCAGCATTAAGTCAGCATCAGCCCCGCCGGAACCCGCTTCCGACCGCCGTGGATCGCCAGGATCGATGACCGACACAACCCCTCTCTGACCAGCAAAAGCGCAGGTCAGGGACACATCTGCTAGCCTTGCCAGGAGGAACCGATGAGGATGCTCATCAATGTCGCGGAGACCGTGGTCACGGACGCGCTGCGAGGCATGGCGTCCGCCCATCCCGAGTTGATCGTGGACGTCGAGAACCGGGTGATCGTACGGCGGGACGCCCCCGTGGCCGGGCAGGTCGGGCTTGTTTCCGGTGGGGGGTCGGGGCACGAGCCGTTGCACGGCGGATTTGTCGGGCCGGGGATGTTGTCGGCGGCCTGTCCCGGTGAGGTGTTCACGTCGCCGGTGCCCGATCAGATGGTGCGGGCCGCGGCCGCCGTGAACAGTGGTGCCGGGGTGCTTTTCATCGTGAAGAACTACACGGGCGACGTCCTCAACTTCGACATGGCGGCCGAGCTCGCCGAGGACGAGGGCATCCAGATCGCCAAGGTGCTGGTCAATGACGATGTGGCCGTCACCGACAGTCTCTACACCGCCGGGCGGCGCGGCACCGGCGCGACGCTGTTCGTGGAGAAGATCGCCGGTGCCGCCGCGGCCGAGGGGCAGCCGTTGGACCGGGTGGCGGCGATCGCCCGGCAGGTCAATGAGAACGCGCGCAGTTTCGGTGTCGCGCTCAGCGCCTGCACCACCCCGGCCAAGGGCAGCCCCACCTTCGATCTGCCGCCCGGCGAACTGGAGTTGGGCGTCGGTATCCACGGCGAGCCGGGCCGGGAGCGGCGCGCGATGATGACCTCCGGCGAGATCGCCGACTTCGCCGTCCACGCGATCCTCGAGGACATGGCACCGCGCAACCCCGTCCTGCTCCTGGTCAACGGCATGGGTGCGACCCCGCTCCTGGAGCTCTACGGCTTCAACGCCGAGGTCCACCGGGTGCTCGCCGAGCGCGGGGTCGCCGTCGCCCGCACACTGGTCGGCAACTACGTCACGTCTCTCGACATGGCGGGTGCCTCGGTCACCCTGTGCCAGATCGACGAGGAACTGCTGCGGCTGTGGGACGCGCCGGTGAAGACCCCGGGACTGCGCTGGGGCGTGTGACCCGGCGGCACATCCGGTCAACTCACCCACCACGCAAGGAGATCCCGTGCTCGACGCCGACTTCTTCCGCCGTTGGTTGACGGCCACCGCCGCCTCCGTGACCCGCGAGGCGGACCGGCTCACCGACCTCGACTCCCCCATCGGCGACGCCGACCACGGCGCGAACCTGAAACGCGGGTTCACCGCCGTGACAGCCACCCTGGAGAAGGAGGCACCGGACACCCCGGGCGCCGTCCTCACCCTCGCCGGCCGCCAGCTCATCTCCACGGTCGGCGGCGCGTCGGGGCCGCTCTACGGCACCCTGCTGCGCCGTACCGGCAAGGCGCTCGGGGACGCCGCCGAGGTGAGCGAGGAGGAGTTCGCCGTCGCGCTGCGCACCGGAGTCGACGCGGTCATGACCCTCGGCGGTGCGGCACCCGGTGACAAGACCATGATCGACGCTCTCGTCCCGGCGGTCGACGCGCTCCCGGACGGCTTCGCCGCGGCACGCGCCGCCGCCGAGGAGGGTGCCCTGGCCACCACGCCCCTGCAGGCCCGCAAGGGGCGGGCGAGCTACCTCGGGGAGCGGAGCATCGGACACCAGGACCCGGGCGCGACCTCCTCGGCGCTGCTGATCGCCGCGCTCCAGGAAGCGGCCGAGGCGACCGGCGAAGGAGGCGAGTGACGTGAGCGACATGAGTGACGAGAAGAAGCTCGTGGGCATCGTGCTGGTGTCCCACAGCGCCGAAGTCGCCGCCTCCGTGGCCGAGTTGGCGCGGGGGCTGTCCGGCGCGGGCGCCTCGGTGCCGCTCGCCGCCGCCGGCGGCACCGAGGGCGGCGGGCTCGGCACCAGTTCCGAACTCATCGCCGCGGCGGCCGCGTCCGTCGACCGCGGCGCCGGCGTCGCCGTCCTCACCGACCTGGGCAGCGCCGTACTCACGGTGAAGGCCTTGCTCGCCGAAGGCGACGAACTCCCGGCCGGCACCCGCCTGGTGGACGCCCCGTTCGTCGAGGGCGCGGTGGCCGCGGTCGTCACGGCGTCGACGGGAGCGGACCTGGACGCGGTGGAGGCGGCGGCCGCGGAGGCGTACACCTACCGGAAGGTGTGAGGCGCCGCTCCCCTACGACACCCCTTCCGCCACGATCACCAGCGCCGAGCGCAACGCCCTCGCCACGTCGGCCTCTCCCGTCACCGGGTCCGCCCCCGCCTCTCCCCCACGCCAGGCCAACCGCTCCACCGCCGCACGCAGCGCGGCGTTCAGCATCGCCGCCTGGATCATGGGCCGTAGGTCGTCGGGCGGCAGGCCGGCGCGGTCGGCCAGGGCGCGGGCGAACGCCGGTTCCGCCTCGTCGTAGGTCTGGAGCCAGATCGCGCGCAGGCCCGGTTCGGTGCGGGTGAGGCGTACCAGCGCGCTGCCGGTGGCGCCGTCGGGGCCGGTCGCGGCGAGGAGGCCGGTCGCGAGGTCCGGGGCGAACAGGTCCTCCAGGGAGAGACCGGGCGGCCACTCCCGCAGCCGGGCGGCGATCACGTCGATACCGGCCGAGAAGAGCGGCCGTACGCAGCTCTCCTTGCTCGGGAAGTAACGCCACACGGTGCGCGCGGAGACGCCGACCGCGTGGCCGATCTGGTCGCCGGTGGTCGCCGCGACGCCCTGGGCGACGAACAGTTCCACCGCGGCCCGGGCGATCTCCAGGCGGATCTCGGCCTTGCGTGCCTCGGTGAGAGGCGGTCGTCCGGTGCGTCCGCTGGGTGCGGTCATCAGTTCCCCTCCGGCTGCGGTCGTGACCTCCCGGGATTCTCCACCATGACCCGCCCTCGACTTTATGTCACTCGAAGACATTAAGTCGTACAGTGAGGGGACACCCCACAGCACTACGGACAGGAGCACCTCATGGCCACTGGACTCGACGGACGCAGCGTCATCGTCACCGGAGCGGGATCGGGCATCGGACGTGCCGCCGCCCTGGCCTTCGCCGCGGAGGGCGCCAAGGTCGTGGTCGCCGATCTGAACGCCGACGGCGCCGAGGCGATCGTCAAGGAGATCGAGCAGGCGGGCGGGATCGCCGTCGCCGTCACGGGCGACCTGAGCGAGCAGGCGGTCGTGAACGAGGTCGCCGCGACCGCCGTGGAGCGGTTCGGCGGGGTCGACGTGCTGGTGAACAACGCCGGGATCATGGACCGCATGTCGGCGCTGGCGGACGTGGCCGACGCGGAGTGGGAGCGGGTCATCCGGGTCAACCTGACCGCGCCCTTCCTGCTCACCCGGGCCGTGCTGCCGCACATGCTGGCGGCCGGCCGGGGCGCGATCGTGAACACCGCCTCCGAGGCGGGCTTCCGGGGCAGCGCGGCGGGCGCCGCCTACACGGCCTCCAAGCACGGTGTCGTCGGCCTGACCAAGTCCCTCGCCGTGATGTACCGCAAGCAGGGCATCCGGGCCAACGCCGTCGCCCCGGGCGGTACGGCGACCAGCATCTCCGTGGACGCCGACCGGACCGCGCTCGGCCCCGCGGCGCTCGGCCCGCACTTCGTCAACGTGGGCCGCGTGGCCCAGCCCGAGGAGCAGGCCGCCGCCATCGTGTTCCTGGCCTCGGACGCGGCGAGCAACATCAACGGCGCGATCCTGCCGGTCGACGACGGCTGGTCGGCGGTCTGACGCCACCGCCTCTCCGCGGTCCGCGGTCTCAGTCGGTAGCGGCGTCGGCACCGGCGCCGACGCCGACGAAGAGTCGCGCCAGCCGCTGCCCCGTCTCCACGGCCGCCGCGTGGTCCTCGATGGGCTTCACCCGCGCGTCCTTGAACACGATGTAGGTGACCCCGGAGTCCGTCCCGCCGCCGCGCGGGTCGGTGCGGATGCCCAGCCCCTTGGCCGTGGCGTACGACGCCTCGCCGATGATGTCGTGCGGTCCGACGTCTCCTACGACGGCGTACTGCACCCGGTCCCGGTAGACGACGGCGGCGACCGAGCCGCCGCCGACGCCGTGGTCCCGGTGGTTCCAGAGGGCGCTCGCGGCGGGGACGACGATGTACGGGAGCCGTTCGGCGTCCAGATAGCGGCCGTCGGACTGCTGGAACGCGGTCATGGACGAGAAGAGCGGGTCGGTGCGCGCGTTGCAGCGGGCACCGGCCCGGCCGTCGCAGTCGATGTCCAGGTCGGCCTTCCAGTAGACGGCCTCCTTGGTGCCGCAGACCGGGATCGTCGCGCGCTCCCCGTCGTCACTGCGGTACCGGCCGCGCGAGACGGGGACGCAGTCCCGCACCTTGGCCAGCAGGTCGGCGGCGCGGACGTCGCCCTCACGCAGCGCCCCCGGCCCCGCCGAGGGCCGGACCCAGGCGACGGGCGCGGCGGGCAGCATGGTCGGGGCGAGCAGGGCGGCGCCGGCCACGGCCAGCGTCAGCGACTGGACACGCACGATAGAGGACCCTCTCCTGGGGGATCTGACGGACACTCAGCCCACCCTGGTACCGGTCCGATCACGCGGCCACCGCTAGGGGGCCGGACGGTGCACGGCCGAACTCCCGACTGGGGCCACGGACCCTGAGCCGGCGCCACTCCCGACGGGGATCACGGCCCCTGAGCCCGCGCCACTCCCGACGGGGACCGGGGACCTGAGCCATGTCGGCTCCGGTCACCCGGCCGCCCGCGCCGGCGCGGGATCAGCGACGACAGCGGTCCGCGCCACCGGCATGAACTGCCCACTCCCAGGGGCGAGTTCAGCCGTGAGGATTCAGCATACGTAACCCTCGTGCCCGTTCGGCAACGGCGCCCCTCTTGATGCGGCCGCACCATCCGGGTCATATTGGTCCGGACCTTTCCGTCATGTGGTGCCCGCGTAGTGCCGGGAGGCAATCGTGCGACGCGTCCGTGCCACCCAAGCCCTCTCCCGTACGGCCCTGGCGTGCGCCGCGCTCCTGCTGCTCGCCTCCTGCGGCACGGGTGAGGAGGAAGACGGTCACGCCCCCGGCGCCCCGGCCGGAGTCACGGCGGCGGCGGGCAGCGCGACCAGCGTGCACGTCATGTGGGACGCGGTGACGGCGAACCCGGGCGTCGACACCTACGAGATTTATCGGGGCACCACGAAAGTGAAGGAAGTGCCGGGTTCCGAGCACATGGCGGACGTCACCAGGCTCCGGCCCGCCACCCTGTACTCCTTCACCGTGCGGGCCCGGGACACCGACGGCCGCCTGGGACCGCGCAGCCGGGAGGTCCGGGCCCGGACACCGGTCGCCTCCGCGGCCGACCGCTCGGCGCCCACCCGTCCGGGCGCACCGCGGGGCCGGGTCATCGGCAGCCGGGCCGTCCAGCTCTCCTGGGACACCTCGACGGACGACCGGGGTGTGGTGTCGTACGACATCTATCAGGGCGGGGCGAAGATCCACAGTGTGAGCGGAGCACAGACCGCGACGGTGGTCACCGGGCTGCGGCCGAGCACGCGTTACTCCTTCACCGTGCGGGCCCGGGACGCCGCCGACAATCTCTCGGCCGCGAGCACGGCCGTCCCGCTCACCACCGCGCCGGGCAGTGACGACGGGCGGGGCACCGCCCCCACCGACTTCCGCGCGACCGCACACCGGGGCGACGACGGGGCGTACTACATCGACCTGTCCTGGGTGCCGCCGCGCACGGACGGGGTGGTCACGGAGTACCAGATCCACCTCGACGGGCTGCCGGCCACCTCACTGGTCTGGGGCGGGACCGCGCCGCGCGACCGGGCGACGTACAGCTTCTACGTGGGCCGGGATGCCGGGGCCAGTCATCGGGTGCGGCTCAGGGCGCGGCTGCCGGACGGTACGTGGGGCGGGTTCTCGGCGGAGCGGACGGTGACGACGGGCGACGCCGGGCCATAGGTGGACCGTAGGATCCGGCTCATGATCCATGGGAATTCCGATGGCTCGGCGAACCCCGCCCCGGCCGTCGCCGCACCGCTCGACCTCTCCCTCCTCCGCACGTTTCTCGCCGTGCACCGGGCCGGTTCGCTCACCGCGGCGGGGCGGCTGCTCGGACTGTCTCAGCCGACGGTGACGGCTCAAATCCGTTCGCTGGAGGGGCAGTTGGGGCGGGAGCTGTTCGAGCGGCGGTCGCGCGGAGTCGTGCCGACCCCGGTGGCGGACCAGTTGGCCGCGCAGGTCGCGGCGCCCCTGGACGCGCTGGCCGCCGTAGCGGATCGGGGTGGTCTCGGCGCGGACCGGTCTCCGGAGCCCGTGCATGTGGCGGGGCCGGCGGAGCTGCTGTGCACGCGGGTGCTGCCCGCTCTGGCGTCGCTGACCGGGGAGGGGGTGCGGCTGCGGGTGAGTCCTGGGCTGACGGACGAACTGCTCGACGGACTGCGGGCCGGCCGTTTCGACCTGGTGATCGCCACCGCGCGGCCGCGCGGCCGGACCTTGACGTGGGAGCCGCTGGCGGACGAGGAGTTCGTGCTGGTCGCCTCGCCCGCGTGGGCGGCGCGCATCGGGGACGGGCGGGTCGCCGCCGAGGGGCCCGCCGTGCTGCGCGGGGTGCCGCTGGTGTCGTACGCGGAGGATCTGCCGATCGCGCGCCGCTACTGGCGGCATGTCTTCGGTACCCGGCTCGGCGGGCAGGCCGCGATCACGGTGCCCGATCTGCGCGGGGTGCTGGCGGCGGTCGTGGCCGGTGCCGGGATCACCGTGCTCCCCCGCTATCTGTGCCTGGCCGAGCTGGCGTCCGGCGCGCTGGTGCCGCTGCTGGTGCCCGAGGACCCGCCGATCAACACCTCGTATCTCACCCGACGCCCGGGCTCACCGGACAACCCGCACGTCACGCTCGTACGGGAGCGGCTGCTCCGGGCGGCGCCCGCCTGGTGAGCCCGCGCCCCGGCGAACGCGCCGCCCCCTGAGCCGGACGAAGGAATCCGTCACCTGCCCGGTCCCCGTCCGCATGCGGGACGGGCCGGGGACGCGTTGGCTTCCTTGGAGGCAGCACGGCCGTTTCCCGATCCCGGCGGCGCAAGGGATGTTCCGCCAACCGTGCCGTTGGAGGGCAGTCCCATGCGCACTTCTCAGCTACTACTCCGCTCCGGCCTGACCGTGACAGCCGCCGCCGCTCTTCCGCTCGCCCTGACCGCCCCGGCCGCCGACGCGGCCTCGGGGATCTCCGTGAGCACGACCGGGACCACGGTCTCGGTCACGACCAGCGCGTGCTCCCAGAACCGCACCACCGGCGTCTGGGGCACCGGTTCACTCCTCACCAGTAGCCAGGGGAGCTTCGCCGAGGGCCGGAAGGCGACCCTGGCGGGGACCACCATCAGCCAGTCCACCGCCTGGACCAATGTCACCCCCGGCACCTACACCGTCATCGTGATGTGCCAGAACGGCACCACACCCGTCGGCGCCCAGTCCGTGATCGTGTCCAGTTCCACGACCCCCACGGCCGTCGCCACGGCCTCGCCCTCGCGGGGCGTCATGGGCGGCCTCGGCGGCGCCACCAAGGACTACGGCCCCCTCACCCTGGGGGTCGGCGGGGGCCTGGTCGCGGTCGGCGTCATCGCGACGGCCTGGTTCCTGCGCAGGCGCGCGAAGCCGTACCGCCTCTGACCGTCGCCACGGACGAGGGGCCGCCCGGTTCACGGGCGGCCCCTTCCCCGTGTCCTACGGCAGCTCGGCGAACTCCTCGATCGCGTGGGTGAGCCACCGCGTCCAGAAGGTCTCCAGGTCGATGCCGGCGCGCAGCACGAGGTGCTGGAGCCGGTCCTGGGGGCTGTCCCGGCCGGGTGGGAAGTCGCGCTTCTCGATCTCCTCGTACTCCGCCAACTGCCGCTGGTGCAGGGCGAGATGGCGGCGCAGGTCGCTCTCGACGCCGGCCGTGCCGACGACCGCCGCCGCGCGCAGCCGCAGCAGCATCGTGTCGCGCAGCGGCTTGGGGTCCTGGGCGGACGCGGTCCAGCGGGCCAGTTCGGCACGGCCCGCCGGCAGGACCTCGTAGCGCTTCTTCTGGCCGCGCGCCGGCTGCTCGGACGCCAGCGCCCGGATCTGTCCCTCGGACTCCAGTTTTCCCAGCTCGCGATAGATCTGCTGGTGCGTCGCCGACCAGAAGTAACCGATCGACCGGTCGAAGCGCCGGGTCAGTTCGAGACCCGAGGACGGCTTCTCCAGGAGGGCGGTGAGGATCGCGTGCGGGAGTGACATGGGGCCATCCTAGGGACGGCCCTCAGAGGGCGGCCGCGACCTCGGTGCCCTGCTTGACGGCGCGCTTGGCGTCCAGTTCGGCGGCCACGTCGGCGCCGCCGATCAGGTGCACGGCGCGACCGGCGGCGGCCAACTCGTCGTACAGGTCGCGGCGCGGGTCCTGCCCGGTGCACAGGACGACCGTGTCGACCTCCAGGACGGTGCTCGTGCCGTCGACGGTGACGTGCAGTCCGGCGTCGTCGATCAGGTCGTACTGGACACCCGGGACCATGGTGACGCCCCGGTGCTTGAGTTCGGCGCGGTGGATCCATCCCGTGGTCTTGCCGAGTCCGGCGCCGACCTTGGTCGCCTTGCGCTGGAGGAGGTGGACGCGGCGGGGCGGGGCGGGGCGCTCGGGTGCGGTGAGGCCGCCGGGGGCCGCGTAGTCCATGTCGACGCCCCAGGCGCGGAAGTACGTCGCCGGGTCCTCGCTCGCCTTGTCGCCGCCGTCGGTGAGGAACTCGGCGACGTCGAAGCCGATGCCGCCCGCGCCGAGGATCGCGACACGGTCGCCGACGGGGACGCGGTCGCGCAGGACGTCGAGGTAGCCGACGACACTGGGGTGGTCGGCTCCGGGGATGTCGGGGGTGCGCGGGGTGACGCCGGTGGCGACGACGACCTCGTCGTAGTCGCCCAAGTCGGCTGCCGTCACACGGGTGTTGAGACGTACGTCGACGCCGTGCTCGTCGAGCTGGGTGCGGAAGTAGCGCAGCGTCTCGTCGAACTCCTGCTTGCCCGGGACCTGTCGGGCGACGTTGAGCTGTCCGCCGATCTCGCTCGCGGCGTCGTACAAGGTCACCTCGTGACCACGTTCGGCCGCGCTCACCGCGCACGCGAGTCCCGCCGGGCCCGCGCCCACCACCGCGACGCGTTTGCGCAACCGGGTTGGGGCGAGGACGAGTTCGGTCTCGTGGCAGGCGCGCGGGTTGACCAGGCAGGAGGTGATCTTCCCGCTGAAGGTGTGGTCGAGGCAGGCCTGGTTGCAGCCGATACAGGTGTTGATGGCGTCGGAACGGCCGGCCGCGGCCTTGGCCACGAAGTCCGGGTCGGCGAGCATCGGACGGGCCATCGACACCATGTCGGCGCACCCGTCGGCGAGCAACTGCTCCGCCAGTTCAGGGGTGTTGATGCGGTTGGTGGTCACCAGCGGGATGGATACCGCGCCCATCAGCTTCTTCGTGACCCAGGTGTACGCCCCGCGCGGCACGGAGGTCGCGATGGTGGGGATGCGGGCCTCGTGCCAGCCGATGCCGGTGTTGATGATGGTCGCCCCGGCGGCCTCAACCGCCTTGGCCAGACTGATGACTTCGTCGAGTGTGGAGCCGCCCGGCACGAGGTCCAGCATCGACAGCCGGTAGACGATGATGAAGTCCTCGCCGACCGCCTCGCGCACCCGGCGCACGATCTCGACGGGGAAGCGCGTCCGGTTCTCGTACGAGCCGCCCCAGCGGTCGTCGCGGTGGTTGGTCTGCGCGGCGATGAACTCGTTGATGAGGTAGCCCTCGGAGCCCATGATCTCGACGCCGTCGTAACCGGCCCGCCGGGCGAGGCGGGCCGCGCGGACGTAGTCCTCGACGGTCTGCTCCACCTCGGCGTCGGTGAGCGCGCGGGGCGGGAAGGGGCTGATCGGCGCCTGGAGGGCGCTCGGCGCGACCAGTTCCCGGTGGTAGGCGTACCGCCCGAAGTGCAGGATCTGCATCGCGATCCGCCCGCCCTCGCGGTGCACGGCGGCGGTGATCGCGGTGTGCTGTTCGGCCTCGGCGTCGGTGGTCAGCTTGGCGCCGCCCTCGTAGGGCCGACCGGCCTCGTTGGGCGCGATGCCTCCGGTGACGATCAGGCCGACGCCGCCCCGCGCGCGTGCCGCGTAGAACTCCGCCATGCGCTCGAAACCGCGCTCGGCCTCCTCCAGGCCCACGTGCATGGAGCCCATGAGGACGCGGTTGGGCAGCGTGGTGAAGCCCAGGTCGAGCGGGTTCAGCAGGTGCGGGTAACGGCTCATCGGGGCCTCCGTGCGCGGTGTCGTGCCTCTTTTGTAGAGGACACGGAGGCGATTGTGCAACTAGTTGCACAATCGCGGGCGGGTGAGCCGGCCCACGCCGCACAGCCTCTCTTGGGCCGCCAGGAGCCGATTCACAGGGATTTATTACCGGTTCTTTATCGCCCGCCCCCGAGAATCACAGTCAGGCGTGCCGGTGGGATGCCGCGCGCGCGTGGCCTAGGGAGCGAGCCGTGACGCACGATCCTGAGCACGAAGCCGGCGACAGCGCGGCGACACCTCCGCTGCCCGATCACGCACCCGAGATGATGGAGGTGCTCACGGGACCCGGTGGCGCGGAGCGCGATCACGGTCTCGACCGGTTGTGGCGGCAGCGGTCGCGGCGGGCCCGGGCGGTGATCGCCGTGGCCACCGTGGGCGTGCTGGCGCTCGGCGGGACCGTCGCCTACGCGGCGACCTCCGGGGGTTCGGGCGGTGACGCCCTGCCCGCCGCCGCGGGAACCCCGTCCGGGACGCCCTCCCCCGGCGGGCCCGGTTCCCGGCACGGGGGCGGGATGTGGTTCGGGTTCGGCGTCGGCGGCACGGCCGTGCACGGCGAGGCGACCGTCAAGGACAACACCACCGGCAAGTGGGTCGTACGGATCTGGCAGCGCGGCACGGTCACGAAGGCTGACGGCGACCAGGTCACCGTCAAGAGCGACGACGGGACCTCGTGGACCTGGACCGTGGGCTCCGGCGCCACGGCCCAGGGCGCCGGCGCCCTCAAGAAGGGCGACACGGCCTCCCTGACCGGCACCCGTTCCGACTCCGGCACCCGGACCGCCGACCGGGCCTTCACGGGCACCTTCGACCGCAAGACACCGGGCGACCGACCCAGCGGGTTCCCGGGCGGCGGCCGCGGCCACACCTGGGACCACGGCGACCGCAGCCCGAGCCCCGCCCCCAGCCCGTCCGGCAGCGGCGCTACGACCTGACGGGCGCCGCCACCCTGACGCCGATCACGACGTTCGCGTACAGCTCCTCGGAGTACGCCGAGCGCGTCTTGAGCCCTGAGCGCGTGAACGCGTCGACGGCGGACGGGAGTTGACGCTCGCTCGTCTCGACGAGCAGACAGCCGCCGGGGGCCAGCCAGTCGGGCGCCCCGGTGGCGACCGCGCGGAGTATGTCGAGGCCGTCGGCGCCCCCGTCGAGGGCGAACAGCGGTTCGTGCTCGCGGGCCTCGGCGGGCAGCAGCCCGACCTCGCCGGTCGGGACGTACGGCACATTGGCCGCGAGGATGTCGACCCGGCCGCGCAAGGTGTCGGGCAGCGCCGCGAACAGGTCGCCCGTGTGGACGTGACCGTCGTAGGAAGCGACATTGCGGCGGGCGCAGCGCGTGGCGGCGGGGTCGATGTCGGCGGCGTGCAGTTCGACCCGGCCGAGGGCGGCGGCCAGGGCCGCGCCGACCGCGCCGGAACCGCAGCACAGGTCCACGACGACGGACGCGTCCGGGGCCTGCGCGAGGGCCTGTTCGACGAGGAACTCGGTACGGCGGCGGGGCACGAAGACGCCGGGTTCCACGGCGATGCGCAGACCGCGGAACGCGGCCCAGCCGACGACGTGTTCGAGGGGCAGACCCGTGACCCGGCGGTCCACCATGGCGGCGAGTTCGTCCGGGGTGCGCGCGGCGGAGAGGATCAGTCGCGCCTCGTCCTCGGCGAAGACACAGCCCGCGGCACGGAGCGCGGCGACGACGGAGGCGGGGGAAAGAGAGGGCATGAAAGCGGAGAGCCTTTCGGAAGGTAGCCGAAGGGCGCTCTCAGGGTCACCTGTTAGTGGTGATCCGAGCCGTCCTGAAGGGAGAGCACCCGGCCTGACACAGCGGAAATGGGTCTCACCTCCAGGGAGTTGACGGCCGGGACTGTTCTCGGCCGAAGAGCAACACTACCCGAACCACCGGGCCAACGAGGGGCCGCCCCCGGCGCCGAGTTGTACTCTGCAACGACCAGGAGGACGAGGGAGATCCCAGTGCGAGCGGACCAGGCAGTGGAGACCATCCAGCGCGAGATGACGGTCTTCGCGCGCCGCGCCCGCGCCTCGGCGGGCCGTCTCCACCCCGAGCTGTCGCTGGTGTCGTACACCCTGCTCGGTCATCTGGAGGAGCGGGACGGCTGCCGGGCCACCGACCTGGCCGCGCACTACGCCCTCGACAAGTCCACGGTCAGCCGACAGGTCGCCGCGCTGGAGCGCGCCGACCTCATCGAGCGCCGCCTCGACCCCGAGGACCACCGCGTCCAGGTCCTGCACCTCACGGCCGCGGGCCGCCGGATCCTCGCCCAGGTCACCGAGAACCGCCAGGCCGCCTTCCGCGAACGGCTGGCGGACTGGCCGGAGGAGGATCTGACCCGGTTCGCCGGCTATCTGGAGCGCTACAACTCGTGGCCGGGCTCGGACCCCGCCGAGGAGGGCTGAGGCGCTCCTGCCCTACGACACCGCCACGGACCGCGTCTGCGTGAGGTGCTCGGGCGCCCGTGCAGCGAGGAACGCGGTGTCGAGGCGCAGGCGGAACCCCAGGGACTCGTACAGCCGTATCGCGGTGGTGTTGCCCGCGCCGGTGTGCAGGAACGGGGTCTCGCCGCGTTCGCGGATGCCGTGGGCGACGGCCCGGATGAGGCGGCCGGCGAGACCCTCACCTCGCGCGGAGGGGTCGGTGCAGACGGCGCTGATCTCGGTCCAGCCCGGCGGATGCAGCCGCTCGCCGGCCATGGCGACGAGGGCGCCGTTCCGGCGGATGCCCAGGTAGGTGCCGAGTTCGACGGTGCGGGGCAGGAACGGGCCGGGCTTGGTCCGTGCCACCAGGTCGAGCATCTCCGGGACATCGGCCGGGCCGAGGAGAATCGCCTCCGGGTCCGGTGCGGCGGCCATCCCGTCGTCCACCATCTGCACGCCGTCGACGTGGAAGGTGATCTCCCAGTCGTCCGGCACCCGGTCCCGGAAGCCGAGGAGCGGGATCTCGGCGCCCGGTCCGGAGAGCGCGGCGACGTCCGCCCAGTCCTCGGCGTCGGGCTCGTCGGGCAGGGCGAGCCACGGGGTCACGTCCACCGGGTAGCGCAGGACCCGGCCGCGCCGCTCGGCGAAGTGGGCGTGCGGGCCGGTGAGGGCGGCGCGGGCGGGATTGTCGAGGACGCGTTCGTCGGACGTGCTCATGCGGCGACCTCGATCACGATCTTGCCGCGGGCGTGGCCTTCCTCGACGGTGCGCAGGGCCTCGCCGGCCCGGTCGAGCGGGAAGGTCCGCGTCACGTGCGGGTCCAGTCGGCCGCTGACCACGAGCTGCGCGAGCGCGTCGAGGACGGCGGCGTTGCGGGCGCGCTCGACGCGGGCGCCGCCGAGCTTCTCGACCTCGGGGGCGGGGGCTCCGGCGGTGATGAGTTTCGTCCGGTCGGTGAGGAGGGTGGCGGCCTCGGCGAGCACCTCGCCGCCGACGAGGTCGTAGGCGCCGTCGACGCCGTCCGGGGCGACGGCCCGTACGCGCGCGGCCAGGTCCGCTCCGGAGGGCACGTGGACCGCGCCCAGCGACTCGACGAGATCCTTCTTGCCCTCGCTCGCCACGCCCACGGCGCGCAGGCCGAGGGCGCGGGCGATCTGCAGGGCCGCCGAGCCCACACCGCCGCCCGCGCCGGTGACCAGCACAGTGGCGCCGGTGGGCAGGTCGAGCTGGAGGATGCCGTCGTACGCGGTCGCGGCGGCGACGGGCAGAGTGGCGGCGTCCGGGAAGGACAGCTCGGCGGGCCGGTGCGCGGCGACCGTCACGGGCAGCAGCGCGTACTCGGCGTATCCGCCGGCCACCGTGCTCCCGAACACCTCGTCGCCGACGGCGAACCCGGCCACGTCGGCACCGATCTCCCGTACGACTCCGGAGACCTCTTGGCCGAAGACCGCGGGGAACGCGCGTGAGCCGGTCTCGCCGGGCCGCCGGTAGCCGTTGCGCTGCTTCCAGTCGACGGGGTTCACCCCGGCCGCGCGCACCGCGACGAGGATCTCACCGGGGCCGGGTCGGGGCTGGTCCACCTCGACCAGCGCCTCGGTCTCGGGTCCCCCGTATCGCGTGAAGACATACGCCTTCGGCATCTACTCCCTCACTCTCCTCGGCACCGGCTCTCCGCACGCTCTCCGCACGCGAGCCGCATTGAAGACCAAGGTCGGCCGCCGGGGAGCTATTCCCCGGGACGCGGAGAGTTCATACGGCCGCAATGATCGGCGGTCACCCTCGGACCTGGGCATACCTCGTGGACGCGTACCGTTGAAACGAGAAACCACTGATCGCGCTCGCCCGGCGGACCCGCGCCGCAGCGACCTGGAGGCTCCACCCGTATGCACGTCACCCGAGGCTTCACCGGACGCCCCCGCGTCCCCGACGCCGGCCTGCCGCCCGGTCAGTACGACGCGGGCGACGACTGGCCCGTCCTGTCCGCCGAGGTCACCCCCGACCTCGCGCCCGCCGACTGGACGTTCCGCGTCGACGGGCTCGTGGCCGAGCCGCGCACATGGAACTGGACGCAGGCACACGAACTGCCTTCGTCGGCCTACGAGGGTGACATCCACTGTGTGACGAGCTGGTCGAAGTTCGGGGTGCGGTTCGGGGGCGTCTCGCTGGACGCGTTCCTCAATGTGGTGCGGCCCCATGTGTCCGCCACACATGTGGTCGCGTATTCGCACACCGGGTACACCACGAACCTCCCGCTCGACGACGTGACCGGCGGTCGTGCCTGGATCGCCTGGGAGTACGACGGCAAGCCGCTGCCCGCCGAGCACGGCGGGCCCGCCCGGCTGCTGGTGCCGCACCTGTACTTCTGGAAGAGCGCCAAGTGGATCGCGGGCCTGCGTCTCCTCGACCACGACGAGCCCGGTTTCTGGGAGCAGAACGGCTATCACGGCCGGGGCAACCCCTGGGAGGAACAGCGGTACTCCGGTGACTGAGACCTTCGCGCCCGCCACGAAGTTCGCGGTGCCGGGACGCATCGCCGTCAGCAACCGCGCCGCCGCCGTGTGGCAGACCGCCACGCTCACCGAGATCCGCCGGGAGACCCCGCACGCCGCGACGTTCCGCTTCGCCGTGCCCGACTGGGGCGGCCATCTGCCCGGCCAGCACCTGATGCTGCGGCTGCGGGCCGAGGACGGCTATGTGGCGCAGCGCCACTACTCGATCGCCTCGCACCCGGACGACGCCGGGCATGTGGAGCTGACCCTGGACCATGTCGAGGGCGGTGAGGTGTCCGGCTGGTTCCACACGGTGGCCGAGCCCGGTGACCAGGTCGAGGTGCGCGGCCCGCTGAGCGGCTTCTTCGCCTGGCCCGGCGACCGGCCCGCGCTGCTGCTGGGCGCGGGTTCCGGGGTCGTACCGCTGATGTCGATGCTCCGGCAGCACCGGGCGCGGAACCTGTCCGTGCCGTTGCGGCTGCTGGTGTCGGCGCGCAGTCCCGAGGAGCTGATCTACGCGCGGGAGTACGGCGCGGAGACCACGGCCGTGTTCACGCGCAGTGCGCCGGAGGGTGTGCCGGTGGGACGTATGGCCGCCGCACATGTGGCGCCGCTCCTGGCGGAGCCGCCTGCCGGTGGGTGGGAGGCCTATGTGTGCGGGTCCAACGGCTTCGCCGAGCATGCCTCGCGGCTGCTGGTCGAAGCGGGCCAGCCCGTGGACCGCATCCGCATCGAACGCTTCGGCTGAGGCGCCGGCCAAAGATCCGGCCGAGCCTCCGGTTGACGTTCCGGTTGAGGGAAGTACCTCGGAGGGGGTACGACTGCTATGTGGACGCTCGCATGCGTGCGCGGTGTCGAGGCGGCGGCGGACCGGCCCCACAGGGGGCTTCCGGCCTTACGGTTCCTCGGCTCCGGTGACGGCGAGGAGACCGACATGCGGACCCGGGTACGGAGTCGACGCCGACGGCACAATCCGCTGCGGCGCCGGTCGGACGTCGTGGAGGCGTGGACTGCGCTGGTCGTCGGCGTCCTGCTGTTCGTCGGCGCTCCCCTGGCCGGCGCCGCCGCGGGGCTCTGGGCCCACGACCAGGCCCGGACGATCGCCGCGACCCAGCGCGCCGAACGCCATCGCGTCCACGCGCGGGTGATCGGAAACCCGCCCTCCGGACTCACCTCGGTGGAAGGCACCGGCTCACAGACCTTCCCCGTCGCGGTGCGCTGGACCGACCCGGGCAAGGGCCCGCGTACGGCCACGGCCGAGGTCCCGGTGGACACGGCACGCGGTGACCCGGTGGACGTATGGCTCGACGCCAAGGGCCGCGTCGTCTCCCCGCCCGCGGGTCAAGTGGCCGTCTGGCAGCACACGTTGACGGTCGGCGTATGGACGGCGGGCGGCATCATCGGCGCGACCCTGCTCACGTCCACGCTGACCCGACGGGTCGCACAACGACACCGCCTGGCCGAGTGGGAACGGGACTGGGCCCTCACGGAACCGGAGTGGACGCGAAGGCGGGCGTGAGGGGGCGGGGGATGTGACGGGGTGAGCTGTGACAGTGACGGGCTGTGACGGGCGACGGGCTGTGACAGTGGCGGGCCGTGACGAGCGACGCGCCGTGCCCGGATCGGGCGTGGCGCACCAGCCATGACAGCCCCGGCCGGTTCGGTCCGGCAGCTCGACATCCCGCCACCATGCCGAACCCGCTCCGCCCCTCAACACCCCGCCGCCACACCGGACCGGTCCCGCACCTCAGCACCCCGCCGCCAAGCCGAACCGGTCCCGCCCCTCAACACCCCACCACCACAAGGGAGTTGAACCACCCTCACCGCAACCCCCTCAGCCCTCACCCACCCGCACTCCCCCTCCCCCTACACCCCCCGCTGCATCCGCCGAGCAACCCGCCCATGGTCCCGCAGCACATCCCCCAAGGCCGGCAGCACCGGCTCGCCCCGCTCCACCAGCACCCGCCCGCCCACAACGGTCGTCCACGCCCGCGCGGGCCCGCACCGCAGCCACGCCTCGACGGGATCGCTCAGCGCGCCGGCCAGCGCGACCTCGTGCAGGTCCCAGACGACCAGGTCGGCACACGCCCCCGGGCGGAGGTGGCCGAGCTCGTCGGCGCGGCCCAGGCACCGCGCCGAACCGCGGGTCGCGATGTCGAGGGCGTCGCGCGCGGTCATCGCACCGGGGCCGCCCCGGTAGCGGCCCAGCAGCAGGGCGCCCCGCGTCTCCATCCAGAGCGAGGCGTGATCGGTCGAAGCCGAGCCGTCGCAGCCGATGCCGACGGGCAGGCCGAGTTCGCGCATCTCCTTGACCCTGGCCGTGCCGCCGCCGATCAGCATGTTGGAGCTGGGGCAGTGCGCCACACCGACGCCCGCCGCCGCGAGACGACGCAACTCGTCGTCGTTCGGATAGATGCAGTGCGCGACCCAGGTGCGGTCGCTCATCCACCCGGTGTCCTCGAAGTACTCGACGGGCCGGCAGCCGTAGGTCTCCAGGCAGTAGGTGTCCTCGTCCCGGTCCTCGGCGAGGTGCGTGTGCAGCCGTACGTCGTAGCGCTCGGCGAGTTCCGCGGTCGCCGTCATCACGTCCTTGGTGACCGAGAACGGTGAGCAGGGGGCGAGCGCGACCCGGATCAGCGCGCCGGGTTCCGGGTCGTGGTGGGCCTTGATCAGCCGCTCGCTGTCGGCGAGCACCTCGTCGGTGCTCTGGGTGACGCTCCTCGGCGGCAGTCCCCCGTCCTCGACGGACCGGGTCATCGAACCGCGCGTCGCGTGGAAGCGGAAGCCGATGTCGCGGGCGGCGCGGATCTCGGCGTCGACCAGGTAGGGGCGCGGATGCACATAGAGGTGGTCGGAGGATGTGGTGCAGCCGCCCATGAGGAGTTCCGCCATACCGACGTACGCCGACACGTACGCGGCCTCCTCGTCGAGGCTCGCCCACAGCGGGTAGAGCGTGGTCAGCCAGTCGAAGAGGGTGCCGTTGACGGCGGGGGCGTAGGAGCGGGTGAGGTTCTGGTAGATGTGGTGGTGCGTGTTGATCAGGCCCGGGGTGACGAGCCGCCCGGCGGCGGAGACGGTCGTAGCGGCTTCGGGCTCGGTCCCCGCCGCGCCGACGGCGGTGACCCGACCACCCGTGACGGCGACCCAGCCGCCCGGGATCTCGCGCTCCCCGTCCACGACGAGCAGTTCGGCGTCCTTGACCAGCAGATCCACGGCAGACGACATGCCGACATGGTAGGCGCGGGGCGCCGCGCAGGCCTGGCGAGTCCTCCGATGTCACACGTACGGTGTGATCATCCGCACTCACTCTTCGCAAAGGCGGTCCCCGATGGCCCTGTTCGACCTTCCGCTCGACGAACTCCGCGAGTACCGCAGCGATTCCGCCGAGCCGGAGGACTTCGACGCCTTCTGGTCCAAGACCCTCCAGGAGACCCGCGAGCACGATCTGGACGCCCGCTTCGAACCGGTCGACACGGGACTGTCCACGGTGCGGGTGTACGACGTGACGTTCGCCGGGTTCGGCGGTCACCCGGTGAAGGGCTGGCTCCGGCTGCCGGCCGACGCGGCCCAACCGCTGCCGCTGGTCGTGGAGTTCGTCGGTTACGGCGGCGGGCGGGGGCTCCCGCACGAGAACCTGCTGTGGGCCTCGACGGGCCGCGCCCACTTCATCATGGACACGCGCGGGCAGGGCAGCGCGTGGGGCGGTGGCGGTGGCACCCCGGACCCGGTGGGCGGCGCGCCCGCGTACCCGGGCTTCATGACCCGGGGTATCGACGCCCCCGAGAACTACTACTACCGCCGGGTGTTCACGGACGGCGTGCGCGCCGTCGAGGCGGCCCGTTCGCATCCGCTGGTCGATCCCGCGCGCACGGTGGCGCTCGGCGCGAGCCAGGGCGGCGGCATCACCATCGCCGTCGGCGGGCTGGTCGGGGATCTGGCCGCCATCGCGCCGGACGTGCCGTTCCTGTGCGACTACCCGCGCGCCGCGGTCCTCACGGACCGCCACCCCTACCGGGAGATCGGCAGCTACCTCAAGACCCACCGCGGCCGCACCGGCGACGCCCTGCGCACGCTCTCGTACTTCGACGCCGTCCACTTCGCGTCCCGGGGCCGCGCCCCCGCCCTCTTCTCGACGGCCCTGGAGGACCAGACCTGCCCGCCCTCCACGGTGTTCGCCGCGTTCAACGCCTGGGCGCACGAGGACAAGAAGATCGAGGTCTACGACTTCAACGACCATGAGGGCGGCGGCCCTTACCAGGAGGCGGCCAAGCTGGACTGGCTGCGGTCGTACGTCTGAGAGGCGCCCCTGTGGACATGGCCACGGGTGAGGCGGCCGAGCGGTTCGTGCGGGTCTGGGCGCGGGCCTGGGTGGAGCGCGCCGTCGGACAACAGCCGCGCTGCTGAAGCTGTACGCCGAGGACTGCGTCCACCGCTCGATGCCGTTCCGCGAACCGCACCGCGGGCGGGCCGAGTTGGCCGCGTATCTGCGCTGGTCGTTCGCGGCGGAGCGGGTGGGCGACGTGCGGTTCTCGGCACCGGTCGTCGGCCAACACGGCCTCGCCGTGGCCGAGTTCAGGGTGCCGGCCGAGGAGGACGGCGAGCCGTCCACGCTCGCCGGCTGTGTCTTCGCGCGTTTCGAGGCGGCCGGGCCGGCCGTGGAGACCCGCGACTACTGGCACACGACACCGGGCCACCGGGAGCCGGCCGGCGAGCTGTTCCTCAACTGAACGTAAGACACCTTCCCACCAGTCCGACCAGTCGGTATGTTCAGGGGGCCCGGGTCGCAGCGTCGCGGCCCGGGCTTCCGGCCGACCGCGGAGGCACCATGTCCGAGCACCAGCCAGCCATCGACGGCCACTGCGATCCCCGCTTCACGGCGGTGCGCACGGCGTTCGAGGAGAACTTCCGGGCCCGGGACGAACTGGGCGCCGCGGTGACCGTCACGCTGGGCGGCGAGACCGTGGTCGACCTGTGGGGCGGCTGGGCCGACGCCGCACGGACGCGGCCGTGGGAGCGGGACACCCTGGCCAACGTGTGGTCGACGACGAAGGGCCCGGTGGCCCTGTGCGCCCACATCCTCGCCGACCGGGGCCTCATCGACTTCGACGCCCCGGTGGCCGCGTACTGGCCGGAGTTCGCCGCCGCCGGCAAGGAGAACGTTCTCGTACGACACCTGCTCTCCCACCGCGCCGGACTGGCCGGCCTGCGCGAGCCGCACTCTCTCGCACAGCTCTACGACTGGGAGTTGACCACCGAGCGCCTCGCGGCCATGGAGCCCTGGTGGGAGCCGGGAACACGGTCCGGGTACCACGCGCTCACCTACGGCTTCCTCGTCGGCGAAGTGGTGCGCCGCGTCTCGGGGTTGCTCCCGAGCGCCTTCCTGGAGCGGGAGGTCACCGGCCCGCTCGGGATCGACTTCACCATCGGGCTGCCGGAGAAGGAGGCCGACCGGGCGGCCGAGTTGGTACCACCCCCCACCGCGTCGCCGACTGAACAGGCCGCGATCTTCAGCCAGTTGGCGCCCGCGGCCATCGCCGCGCTGACCAACCCGATCGTGAGCACGGCCGAGGCCAACACCCCGGAGTGGCGCGCCGCGGAGCTCCCGGCCGCGAACGGCCACGGCACCGCACGCGCCGTGGCCGCGCTCTACGGCGTCTTCGCCGGGCGCGGTACCTACGACGGCCACCGCGTCCTCTCCCCCGAGGCGGCCGAGCGGGTGCGCGAGGGGCAGGGCAGTTGCCGCGACCTGGTACTCGGCCCCGGCCTCGGAGGCGACACGGAGATCGGGCTCGGCCTGTGGCTCAGCGGCCCGAACGGCGCGTACGGCCCCGACCCGAGGGCTTTCGGACACGACGGCTTCGGCGGCTCCTGCGGTCTGGCCGACCCGGACGCCGGGGTGTCGCTCGGCTATGTGCCGAACCGGATGGGGCCTCATATCGCCGACGACCCACGGAAGATGGCGCTGATCGACGCCCTGTACAGCGCCCTGTGAGGGGTGATCGGCGCGGGTCGGTTTCGGCCTAACTGCCCTGCCGCTCTTCCCTGGTGGTTTAGACCAATGCTAGATCTGGTCGCGCAACGAGCCCGCACGGCTACGTCTTGTCACCAGTTCTGCTCTCAGTCTTGTCACCAACAGGAGGCGCGGCATGGCCCGCACCACCCCCCACGACCACCCGACCGCCGACGACCAGCCCCTCTACGGCAAGGTCGCCACCCAACTGCTCGGCGAACTCCACGACGGCACCATCCCACCGGGCGAACGCCTGCCCGGTGAACGGCAGTTGGCCGAACACTTCCAGGTCAGCCGGGAGACCGTACGGCAGGCGCTGGAGGTGCTGCGCCGGGACGGGCTGGTCGCCACCGACCGGCGCGGCAGCCACGCCACCCTGCCGGGTCTGCCGGTCGAGAACCCTTCCTCCCTCACCTTCCCGGTCGGCGCCCGCAGCACGGACCCGACGGGCTTCGACCGGGCCACCGTGGCCTGGGAGACTCCCCCGCCGGACCACGCCGAGGCCCTGGGCATCGCCCCGCACCGGCCGACCCTGGTGCACCGCTACGCGTCCGCGGCGGCCGACGGGAGCGGACTGCGTACGGCCCTCACGTCCTTCTCGGCGGTGGCGCTGGCCGAGGTGGAGGAGCTGGCCCGCTACCGCGACCGCGCCGACGGCTCCGCCGCCGCCCAACTCCGGCGCGCCTACGACTGGATGCGCCGGGCCGGCCTGACCCTGCACCACCGGGACGCCATCACCCAGGTCGCGAACGCGCCCTCGGTCCGGGTGACCCGCCGCGTGCACGACCAGTACGCGCGCCCGCTGGAGATCACCGATCTGGTGGTGGAGGCCCAACAGGACGCCCTGATCTACGAGTTCACGCTGCCTGCCGCGGCGGGCTGAGCCCAAGAGCTCGGCACGCGGGCACGCGGCAGGTCCCAACTCGCCGCGTGCCACCGTGACTTAGGCGCTCGTCAGGACCACGAGTCGCTGGGTCGCCCGCGTCATCGCCACATAGTGGTCGACGGCTCCTTCGATGCCCTCGCCGAACTTCTCCGGGTCGACGAGGACGACCAGGTCGAACTCAAGTCCCTTGGACAGCTCGGGAGTCAGCGACCGGACGCGGGGCCTCGCCCGGAAGATGCCCGCGTCCATCTCGGCCGTACCGATGACACAGCCGATCCCGTCCGCGTGCTCGGCGAGCCAGGTGTCGAGGACCGACTCCAGGTCGGAGACGGGTCCGTGGCCGACGGGGATGCCGCTGCTGCGGATCGAGGTCGGCACGTTGGCGTCCGGGAGCACGGCGCGGATGACCGGCTCGGCCTCCGTCATGATCTCTTCCGGGGTGCGGTAATTGACCGTCAGGGAGGCCAGGTTGATCCGGTCGAGCCCGATCCGCTTCAGCCGTTCCTGCCACGACTCGGTGAACCCGTGCCGGGCCTGGGCGCGGTCGCCGACGATGGTGAAGCTGCGGGACGGGCAGCGCAGGAGCAGCATCTGCCATTCCGCGTCGGTGAGTTCCTGGGCCTCGTCCACGACGATGTGCGCGAACGGCCCGGCGAGCTGGTCGGGTTCGATGCCGGGCTGGGCGGCCTCGTCGATGAGGGCGTCGCGCAGGTCCTGTCCGTGCAGCATGCCCATCGCGCCCTCGCTCTCGTCGATCTCCACGTTCTGGAGCAGGCTGTCGATGACGTCGGTCCTGCGGGCGTGTTCGGCGGCGACGGCGGCTTCCTGCCGGCGTTTGCGGCGCGCCGACTCCGGGTCGCCGAGCCGTTGCCGTGCCGCGTCCAGCAGCGGGAGGTCGGACACCGTCCAGGCCTGGGCGTCCGCGCGCTGCAAGCGCTGGACGTCTTCGCGGCTCAGTGCGGGGGCGCACTTGCGCAGGTAGGCCGGTACCGTCCACAGGTCTCCGACGAGGTCGGCCGCTTCGAGCAGCGGCCACGCGCGGTTGAAGGCGGTGAGCAGGTCGCGGTTCTGCCGCAGCGACTTGCGGAGCAGGGCCGGGGTGACCGCGCCGTCCTGGGCGGGGGTGGTGTCCTCGTGCTTCTCGACCAGGATCGTGAGCAGCTCCTGCCAGACGTGCTCGCGTCCCTCGTTGTGCGGGGTGCCGGGTTCGGCCGCCTCGAAGGCCACGGCCCAGTCCTCGGCGCCGAGCCAGATGTCGGACCAGTGGGTGGTGACGTTCATGCCCTTGGTGGGCGGCTCCTCGTAGAACCGGACGGCGGGTTCGATCGCCCGCACCAACTGCACGGAGGACTTCAGCCGGGCCACCTCCGGGTCGGCCTCGATGCCTGCCGCGGCTCCCTCGTCGACGAGGTCCCGCAGGATGCAGGTCTGCACGCCCTCCTCGCCGAGGCTGGGGAGGACGTCGGCGACGTAGTCGAGATAGGGCCGGTGCGGACCGACGAACAGCACACCGCCCTTGCGGTGCCCGAGGCGCGGGTCGGAGTAGAGGAGGTAGGCGGAGCGGTGCAGGGCGACGACGGTCTTGCCGGTGCCGGGGCCGCCGTCGACGACGAGCGCGCCGCGTGATCCCGCGCGGATGATGGCGTCCTGGTCGGCCTGGATGGTGCCGAGCACATCGCGCATCCGGCCCGAGCGGTTGCCGCCGAGGCTGGCGATGAACGCGGACTGGTCGTCGAGCGCGGCGTGCCCGACGAAGCCGTCGGCGGTGAACACCTCGTCCCAGTAGTCGCTGATCCGGCCTCGGGTCCAGCGGTACCTGCGCCTGCTCGCCAGACCCATCGGGTTGGCGTGGGTGGCGCCGAAGAACGGCTCGGCGGCGGGCGAGCGCCAGTCGAGCAGCAGGCGGCGGCCCGTGCTGTCGGTGAGACCGAGCCGCCCGATGTACACGGGCTCAGAGGTGTCTGCGTCGACCATGTGGCCCAGACACAGGTCCAGGCCGAAGCGACGCAGGGTGCGCAGCCGTGTGGTGAGCCGGTGGACCTCCGTGTCCCGGTCCATCGCCGCCCGGCCGATGCCGCCGGGCGCCCTGCGCTCGGCGTCGAGCTGCTCGGTCAGTTCCGCGATCGACTGGTCGAGGCACTCCGCGATGGCCACGAAGTGCCGCTCGTCGCCGGCGATCAGCGCCGGGTCGGCCTTGGCGGAGAGCCGGTCGGGAAGGTCGAAGGCGCTGGTGGTCAGGGGGTTCACGGCATCAATTCCGATCTGAGGTCGCTCACGGCCGTGCGGGCGGCAGGCCGTGTGGACCAGTGCGTACGGGTTCTCGTGTGCGGGGTCGGGCCGGTTCACGCGCGCGTGGGCGGCCTTTCCCCGCCGGCCGGGTCGAGGAGCATCTTCGCCGCCACCGTCGTCCCGTCGGTGCGGAGCCGGCCGGCCACAGTCCGTGCCCGGGCCCGCGTCTCGGGGGCCAGGACGGTGGTGAGAGCGGCCGACAGGGAGTCGTAGGTCGGCGTCGGCCCGTCGTGTGCGACGCCGATGCCCAGCTCGGCCACCCGTGCCGCCCAGTATGGCTGGTCCACGATCTGCGGTACGACCACCTGGGGGGCGCCGGACAGCGTGGCCGCCGTCGTGGTGCCCGCCCCGCCGTGGTGCACCACCGCGGCCACCCGGCGGAACAGCGCCTGGTGATTGACCTCGCCAACGGCGAAGCAGTCGTCCCGGTCGTCGACCGGAGCCAGCTCCGCCCAGCCACGGCCGAGAACGACACGACGGCCGTGCGCTCGTACCGCTTCGACGGCGTCCCGGGCCATGTCGGGCGAGGTACGTAGTGCCATGCTGCCGAAGCCCACGTACACCGGCTCCCCGCCCGCCTTCAGGAACGCCTCCAGATCCGCAGGGAGCGGGCGCTCGTCGGGCAGGATCCACGGTCCGGTCACCACGAGGTCGAGGTCCGTCTGGTCCTGCCACGGGAACAGGTCCGGGTCCGAGGCCAGCCACGGCCGCTCGGTGAACGCGTGGTCGCGGACGTTGTCCACGGGCGGCAGGCCGATCGCCGCCCGGTGCCGGTTCTCCGCCTCGCGGTAGAGGGCGTTCACGCGCTGGGCGTCCTCGTCCCACAGCACCTTGATGTCCGTCTCGTCCGGCGAGGACGGATGGCCGGGCCGGGCCGGCGGCCGGTGCTTCGACGACGGCAGCCCGGCCGTGTGGAAGCAGGCGAACACGTAGCGGATGCCCAGTTTCTCGGCCACCGAGCGGGCGCCGGTCGGCATCAGGCCGCTGGCCAGGAGCACGTCGCACCCCTCGGCCGCCGGAAGCAGCGTCTCGTACCGGGCGGCGACCAGCTCGGGCGCGAGCCGGAACGCGGTCGCCGCCGTCGGCGGCCTCGCCCCGGTCACCACCGAGCGCACCGACGGGCCGAGCGGCACCAGCGGCACACCGGCCCTGGCCAGCAGCTCCACGAACTCCTCGTCCGGCGGCGCGGCGACGCGTACCTCCGCGCCGAGTTCCCGAAGTCGGGCGGCGAGTCCCGCGACGGGTTCGACATCCCCCCGCGACCCCCACGTCGTCAACAACACACGCATTCGCGACTCCCGTTTCCGCAGGTCATGCCCTCAGGCCGGACATTCTGCGGCAGGACGGGGGCCTTGCCGCAAGCCCCCCGGTGCGCTATACGTTAAGAAGGGAAGAGGAGTGAGTACGCCTCCCTTTCCACCCCTCCCCGCAGATCTCGCGAAACTCGCGGCGAAAAAGTCCGCCGCCGATGTCGAGAACCCGCGCCCGGCTCCGTCCCCGAGGTGAACGCGACCACAATGGGTCGCACCAGCACCGAGGAGAACGACCATGGCCAAGTACCTGCTGCTGAAGCACTACCGTGGCGCCCCCGCCGCCGTGAACGACGTCCCCATGGACCAGTGGGCACCCGAGGAGATCACGGCCCACATCCAGTACATGAACGACTTCGCGGCCCGCCTGGAGAAGACCGGCGAGTTCGTCGACAGCCAGGCACTCTCCGCCGAGGGAACGTTCGTCCGCTACGACGGCGAAGGGCGCCCGCCGGTCACCGACGGCCCGTTCGCCGAGACCAAGGACGTCATCGCCGGCTGGATGGTGATCGACGTCGACAGCTACGAGCGCGCCGTGGAGCTGGCCGGTGAGCTGTCGGCCGCCCCCGGGGCCGGTGGCAGGCCGATCCACGAGTGGCTGGAGCTGCGCCCGTTCCTGGGCGCGCACTCGACCACCACGGACTGCACTTTCAAGTGAACGAGGTCCTGCTGAGGAGCCTCACGCCGAGTGTGCTCGGTATCCTCGTCCGCCGCGGAGCAGACTTCGCGGCGGCCGAGGACGCCGTACAGGACGCGCTCGTCGAGGCGGTCCGGGTCTGGCCGGACGATCCGCCGCGCGACCCGAAGGGGTGGCTCGTCACGGTGGCCTGGCGGCGGTTCCTCGACGCGACGCGGGCGGAGACCGCCCGCCGTAGACGCGAGGACCTGGTCGACGAGGAGCCTGTGCCCGGCCCCGCGCCCGCGACGGACGACACCCTCCAGCTCTACTTCCTGTGCGCCCACCCGTCGTTGACGCCGTCGTCGGCGGTCGCGCTCACGCTGCGCGCGGTCGGCGGACTCACCACGCGCCAGATCGCGGAGGCCTATCTGGTGCCCGAGGCGACGATGGCGCAGCGCATCAGCCGGGCGAAGCGCACGGTCTCCGGGGTGCGGTTCGACCGGCCCGGCGATGTGGCCACCGTGCTGCGCGTCCTCTACCTGGTCTTCAACGAGGGCTACTCCGGTGATGTCGACCTCGCAGCCGAGGCCATCCGGCTCACCCGGCAGGTCGCGGACGTGATCGACCACCCCGAGGTGTCGGGCCTGCTCGCGCTCATGCTGCTGCACCACGCACGACGCGCCGCCCGGACCGCGCCGGACGGCAGCCTGGTGCCGCTCGCGGAGCAGGACCGCGGGCGGTGGGACACCACGTTGATCGCCGAGGGCGTCACCATCCTCCAAGTCGCCCTGGCCCAGGACCGGTTGGGCGAGTTCCAGGCGCAGGCCGCGATCGCGGCGCTGCACGCGGACGCGCCGACCGCCGAGGAGACGGACTGGGTGCAGATCGTCGAGTGGTACGACGAACTCGCCGGCCTGACCGACAACCCGGTGGTCCGCCTCAACCGCGCGGTGGCGGTCGGCGAGGCCGACGGCCCGCGC
Organism: Streptomyces sp. NBC_01478; assembly: GCF_036227225.1. Taxonomy (GTDB): domain Bacteria; phylum Actinomycetota; class Actinomycetes; order Streptomycetales; family Streptomycetaceae; genus Streptomyces. The sequence goes on from NZ_CP109444.1 coordinate 1,557,610, forward strand.
GCCGGCCTGGCCGCACTCGCCGCGGTGGACGACTCGCTGCCCCGCCACACCGCGGTGGCGGCCTACCTCCACGAACGGGACGGCGACCTGACCACGGCGGCACGGCTGTACGCGGAGGCCGCACGCAAGGCTCCCAATCTCGCCGAGCGCGACCATCTGACCCGCCAGGCGGCCCGGCTCAATACCCTCCGGCCCGCGTGAGCTGTTTGCTTTTTCCCGGAAAGTGTGGGCAATTGCCGGGCGTCTCGAATTCCCCTTGCCCACACCATTGGAGAGTTCGTCAAGGGCGATATTGGCAACACCGGAAAGGGAGTTGGCAGGTCATGAACGGCGGCGATTCGCTGCTACGGTGAGCACTCGTCCCGAGGTCGAGCGATGTGGCGTGTCGCCACCCTGACCTCGGATTGCACAGCGAGTGTTCCGCTTCTCACCGGATTCCGTTCACTCTCACCTTTCCCTGTTCGCGGCACTTCCTGGAGTTCTTGAACCATGTCTGCTGAGAGCGTGGCCACCGTCACCTCCACGGCACCGGAGCATTCCGGTACCGCTCCCCGGGACCGGCATCTCGGTCTCGCCCTTTTCGTCATCGCGGCGGCCCAGTTGATGGTCATCCTCGATGCCACCATCACGAATATCGCCCTCCCCGCCATCCAGACCGACCTCGGTGTCTCCGACGCGAATCTGGCGTGGATCGTCAACTCGTACGCGCTGGCCTTCGGCGGTCTGCTGCTGCTCGGCGGCAAGGCCGGGGACCTGTTCGGCCGCCGCCGGATGTTCCAGGTGGGCATCGCCGTCTTCACCCTCGCGTCCCTGCTCGGTGGACTGGCCCCGGACGAGGGCCTGTTGATCGGCGCGCGCGTCCTCCAGGGCGTCGGCGCGGCCCTCGCCGCACCCAGCGCGCTGGCGCTGATCACCACGACGTTCCCGGCGGGCAGGCCCCGCAACCGGGCGATGGGCGTGTACGCCGCGATGGGCGGCCTCGGTGCCACGGTCGGTCTGCTGCTCGGTGGGCTGCTCACCGATGTGCTGGACTGGCGTTGGGTGTTCTTCGTCAACATCCCCATCGGCCTCGCCGTCCTCGCCGGCACCCGCAGCCTCGTCGAGGCACAGCGCCACCCCGGCCGCCTCGACGTCCCCGGAGCCGTCACCGGGACCGGCGGTCTGATCTCCCTGGTCTACGGCATCACGCGCGGCGGCGAACACGGCTGGACCGACGGCTTCACCCTGGGCTGCTTCGGCATCGCCGCCGTCCTGTTGGTGGCGTTCCTGTTCCTCCAGGCCCGTACACCGGACCCGACGATGCCCTTGCGCCTCTTCAAGGACCGTAATCGGTGGGGCAGTTACGCCACCATGCTGTTCATCGGCTCGGGCATGTTCGCCTTCTTCTACTTCCTGACCCTCTATATGCAGCTCATCCTCGGCTACAGCCCCATCAGGACCGGCTTCGCCTATCTGCCGTTCAGTTTCGGCATGGCGGCCGCGGCGGGCGTCAGTTCCAAGCTCGTCGCCCACATCGCGCCCCGGCTCATCGCCGCACCGGGCCTCGTGGTCGCGGCGGTCGGCATGTTCTGGTTCGCCACCCTGGAGCCGGACTCCTCCTACGCCGGGCATCTCATGCCCGCCATGTTCGTCACCGCTCTCGGTCTGGGCATGAGCTTCGTCCCGATGACGCTCGGCGCGGTCAGCGGTGTCGCCCATCAGGACACCGGCATCGCCTCGGCCCTGCTCAACACGGCGCAGCAGATCGGCGGCGCCCTGGGCCTCGCCGTCCTGTCGACGATCTCGAACTCGGCGGCCGACGACAGGCTGCCGCAGGCGGCCGGCGCCCTCTACCGGGGCCTGGCCACCAAGGACCTGGGCCTCGTGTCGAAGGCGGGTGACGCCCTGACGCACGGCTACACGATGGCCTTCGTCGCCGCCGGAGTCGTGTTCGTGGCCGGTGCCGCCGTGACCGCGTTCGCCGTCAGCGCGGGCAGGCAGCAGCACACCGAAGGCGCCGCCCCGGTCCACATGGGCTGAGCCCCCACACATCCGGGCACCATCACGTCGAACCGGCGCGAAGACCGGTCACCTCGTCGTCACTCCCACTGGTACTGGAGGTACTTCCCGTCGAGGGTGATGACGACCCGGTCACCCGCGGGATCGGGCACGCGGCTGACGTCGAGGCGGAAGTTGATGGCGCTCATGATGCCGTCGCCGCACTGCTCGTGGATCAGTTCCTTGATGGTGGGGCCGTAGACCTGAATGACCTCGTAGAGCCGGTAGATCGTCGGGTCCACGGGCACGGCCGCGTCCAACGCGCCCCGGGTGGGCTGGAGTTGGAAGGCGAGGGCGGCGTCCCCGCCGAGTTCGAGGAGGGCGGCGGCCGTCGCCGCCTCGTCCTTGGACATGGGGTGCTGTCCCAGCAGGGCCGCGGTCGTCCACGCGAGCGGTCGGCCCACGGCCTCGGCCAACTGGGCCCATGTGACACCGGTCTTCACCTTGGCCCGGCGGACCGCTTCGCCGGCTTCACCCTTGCTGAGCATGCGCAACTCCGTTCCCGGACAGCACTCTTGGCCACACGCCGTTCAGCGTAGGAGATCACCCAGGGCGCGACAACGGCGCCGCCCTCCGCCCAGTGCGGTCATATGACGGACTCCAGGACATCCGTGGACCCATACTTCCGAACATGACCCACATAGACGTACAACAGATCGAGCGAGCGAACGCCGTCGACCGTACGCCGGTCGTATTCGTCCACGGACTGTGGCTGTTGCCGAGCAGTTGGGACCGCTGGGCGGCGCACTTCGAGCAGGCCGGGTACGCGCCGGTCTCCCTGTCCTGGCCCGACGACCCGGAGACGGTCAAGGAGGCCAACGAGCACCCCGAGGTCATGGCGGGCAAGACCGTCGGCCAAGTCGCCGACCACCTCACGGAGTTGATCGGCACGCTGACGCGCAAGCCGGCGATCGTCGGCCACTCCTTCGGCGGACTGCTCACACAGATCCTCGCCGGACGCGGACTGTCCGCCGTGTCCGTGGCGATCGACCCGGCGCCGTTCCGGGGTGTGCTGCCGCTGCCGGTGTCCGCGCTGCGCTCCTCCGCACCCGTCCTCAGCAACCCCGCCAACCGCAATCGCGCGGTCCCCTTGACCTACGACCAGTTCCGCTACGGCTTCGCCAACGCCGTCGGTGAGGAGGAGGCACGGGAGTTGTACGAGACGTTCGCGGTGCCCGCGCCCGGTGCCCCGCTGTTCCAGGCGGCCACGGCGAACCTCAACCCGTGGACCGAGGCGAAGGTCGACACGGAGAACCCCGATCGCGGGCCGCTCCTGATCATCTCGGGCGAGAAGGACCACACCGTGCCCTGGTCGATCGCCAACGCCTCCTACAAGAAGCAGCAGCACAACAAGGGCGTCACGGAGATCGTCGAGATCAAGGACCGGGGCCACGCGCTGACCATCGACCACGGCTGGCAGGAAGTCGCGGACACCGCCCTGTCGTTCGTGCGCCGCTACGCCTGAACTCCCGCACCGCCTTCCTCGACCTCACCCGGAGCTGACCCATGTCGCTCTCCCGTAGACCCTTACTTCTCGGGGCGGCCGCCGCGGCAGGCGCCCTCGCGGCCACCGCTCTCCCCGCCTCGGCGGCACCCGCCACCGGAGGCAAGCACCCCGCACCGAAACCGACCGTGGTCCTGGTACACGGCGCGTTCGCCGACGCGTCCAGTTGGTCGGCCGTGGCCTCCCGGCTCCAGAAGGCGGGATACACGGTCGTGGCGCCCGCCAATCCGCTGCGTGGACTGACCGCAGACGCCGGCTATCTCTCCGCACTGCTCAAGACGATCGACGGCCCGAAGGTCGTCGTAGGACACTCCTACGGCGGCGCGGTCATCACCCAGGCGACCGCGGGCGACCCGAGCGTGAAGGCGCTCGTCTACGTCGCGGCCTTCGTGCCCGACAAGGGCGAGCAACTGGGCGAACTCGCCGCGCGATTCCCCGGGTCGCAGCTCGGCGACGCGTTGCAGCCGCTGCCCGACGGCTCGGGCGGTACCGATCTGGCCATCCAGACGGCGAAGTTCCACGCGGTGTTCACCGCCGACCTCCCGGCGTCCACGTCCGCACTGCTGGGCGCCTCTCAACGCCCCATCAGCGCGGCGGCGTTCACGGACGTCGCCACGGCGGCGGCCTGGCGCGACATCCCCTCGTGGGCGGTCGTGGCGGCGCAGGACAGGGCGATCGCGCCCGACCTGGAGCGCTTCGAGGCCGAGCGGGCCGGTTCGCACACGGTCGTGGTGGACTCCTCGCACGTGGTGATGATCTCCCATCCCGACCTGGTCACGAAGGTCATCAAGTCGGCGGCATCCGCGACGAGTTGACGTCCACACGATCCGCTACGGCAGTCGTCGCGCCGCGACCATACGGACGCGGGGGCTGCCGTCGTCACGACGCCCGAACTCGGGCAGGGCGTAGAGGTCGACGTCGAATCCGGTCCGCTCCAACTCCGGCCGCACGAAACCGAGTTGGAAGTCCCGGTAGTACATGACGAAGGGCGGGCGCCAGACGGCGTTGCGGACCTTCATCGCCGCGTCGAAGCCGGACAGCATCCAGTACGCGGGGGATGTGGGGCGCGGCGGCGCGACGACGGGGAAGGCGAAGCAGCCGCCGGGCCGCAGCACGGAGTGGACCTGGGCGAAGAGCCCCGGCAGTTCACGGGGCAGGAAGTGGCCGAACGCCCCGAAGCTCACCACCAGGTCGAAGGCGGGCGCGAAGGGGAGGGCCCTGGCATCGCCGCGCACCCATGAAACGCGGGGCTCGCCGCTCGTCACCTGCTCCCGTGCGACTTCGAGCATGCCCGCGCTGAAGTCCACGCCGGTGACACTCACTCGGCACGTCTTCGTCAGCACCTCGACACCCGCGCCCGTACCGCAGCACAGGTCGAGTCCGTCGTCGAAGGGGCCGACGCGGCGCAGCATCGTGGCGACCGCGTCGAGCAGCGGGGCCGGTGTCCGGAACGGGGTGTGGTCGAACTTGGGCGCGAGGAGGTCGTAGCCGTGCTCGACGGACGACAGGGCCTGGACGGCGAGTTCGCGCAGACTGGGGCCTTCGGGGCTGAACACCCGGGTCAGCCTAGGGCAACCCGCTGCTTCAGGATCGCGAGAACGCGCTCGCACCAGCGCAGGTTCTCCTCCTCGAAGGCGATCCCGGCCATCAGCGTGAGATACGGCCCGACGCGATCGGCGTCCCGGAGGTACTCCTCCTCGGTCCGGCCGCCGAGGAGACGGTCCCGTACGCGCTCGTAGCGGTCGAGCTTGCCGCGCGCCCACGACCTGCGCTCCTCGATCAGCTCACGGGTCACGGCGGGGTCGGTCCCGTCCATGGCCTGGATCTTGATGAGGAGTTCGTCGCGGATGGCGGTCGGTCGCCGGGGCGGCGCGGCGGCGAAGGTGTCGAGGTCGAGGCGGCCGGCCTCGGTGAGCGTGAACATCCTTTTGTTGGGCCTGCGTTCCTGCTGTACGACCCGTGCCGCGATCAGCCCGTCCTGGGCGAGGCGCTCCAGTTCGCGGTAGAGCTGCTGCGGTGTCGCGGGCCAGAAGTTCGCCAGCGACACGTCGAACACCTTCGCCAGCTCGTAGCCCGAGGCCTCCCCTTCCAGGAGGGCCGCGAGGACCGCGTACTTGAGGGACATGTGGACACGCTAACAGCCGTTGATTAGTCTCATCCACACCTACTCAACAAATTGACTATGAGGTGAGCCGATGCGTGCGTTCCGCGAGGCGGTCGAGGCGCAGGACATGGACGCCGTCGAGGCGCTGCTGGCCGAGGACGTGGTCTTCACCAGCCCGGTCGTGTTCAAGCCCTACCCCGGGAAGGCGATCACCGCGGCGATCCTGCACGCCGTCGCCCGGGTCTTCGAGGACTTCCGGTACGTACGGGAGATCGGCGACCCGGACGGCTCCGACCACGCGCTGGTGTTCGCCGCGCGGGTCGGTGACCGGGAGCTGACCGGCTGCGACTTCATCCATGTCAACGAGGCAGGATTGATCGACGAGTTGACGGTCATGGTCCGTCCGCTGTCGGGCGCCCAGGCTCTCCAGGCGGCCATGGCGGCGCAGTTCGAGACGATCGCCAAGGAGGCGGAGGCGCGGCTCGGGTGAGTACCGCGCCTCCGGCATGCCTCACCCGACGGTCAGCGTGAGCGCGCCGGTGTAGGTCAGGCCGGGCGTGATGGCCGTGGCCGTGCCGTCGACCGTCAGGGTGACCTTCTTGCCCCGGGGTGCCCTGACGGTCGCGTCGGCGGCGAGGGTGAGCCGGGTCAGGTACGAGGTGCCGGTGACCGTCCAGGCCGAGCCGCTGTTCAACTGCACGATCGCGCCGTTGTTGACGGCGGCCTGGGCGGTGTTGGTGACGATGCCCAGTTCGTAGAAGGTCGACGCGTCGATGCTGGAGACACGGTGCTTGGCCTGCGACGCGGAGATGACGCCCTCGACGCTCGTGTCCTCGAAGGTGAGGACCATGTTCTTGCCCTTGCGCATGCCGTTGTAGAAGTCGCCCTTGAGAGCGATGGAGTTGAAGGTGGCGGCTCCGTCGGTGGTGTGTACGGCGGTCGGGTCGAAGGTCGCGTCCTTCGTCGGGTCGCCGGTGGGCTCGGTGTAGACGCCGATGTTCATCATCTTGCCGTCGACGGGGACCGGGCCCGGGTCGTCCAGCTCGATCATCTGGAGGATGATCCCGTCGCGCGGGTTGAGCCGGGCGCCCTGGGAGCCGTCGACGCTGATCGTGGTCTGCTGGCCCTTGTTGAGGAAGGTGGCCCGGTCGGAGTTGATCACCGTGCCGCCGTCGAGGGTGAGTTGGCCGGTGCCGAAGAACATGTAGCCGAAGTGCCCCGAGTTCACGACAGTCCTGCGCACCGGGATCGACGCCAACTCGGCCTTGGACAGCCCGAGTTCGAGCTCGGTGTTGAGCGCGGCAACGGCTTCTCCGGTGCTGTCGCCGTAGTGCACGACCGCGGCCGGGCCCGCGATGATGGTGGCGTAGCTGCCGACGTCGAGCCGGGAGCCGAGCACGCGTACGGTCGCGTCGCCGATGGCGTAGGTGCCGTAGCCGTACTCCCCCGTGTTGCCGAAGTGGCTGTTGATCGCGGTCAGTTTGAGTCCGCTGCCGCCCTCGACCGACAGGGCACCCCAAGTCTCGGAGAACACGGTCGAGTTGAGGTAGGTGGCCTTGCTGTTCGCGCCGATGAGGTTGGTGGCGCGGACGTTGCCGTCGAGGCCGAGCATCCAGGGCACGGACTCCATGTACGGCGTCTCCACGGTGGCCTGGTAGTCGGCGGGCAGTACGCCGTTGCGAGCGCGGAGGACGGAGTCCTTGACGATGACGTTGGCGCCGTCGTTCGCGATGACGGCGGTGCGGACGACTCCCTTGGTGTCGATCCGGGCGCCGTCCACGACCAGCGCGGTCGAGGAACCGTCGCCGACGACGGCGGCGCCGTAGCCCGCGAAGTCGCAACGGCCGTTGCCCGTAAGGGAGATGGTGGGCCGGTCGAGCGTGTAGGTGGCGTCCTGGACGTACACGCCGTCGAAGCACTCGCCGGTCGAGGTGATCGACACGTTCCTGGCGTAGGCGTCGGTGAGCTTGCCGCCGAGGACGGCCGCGAGGACGGACTTGTCCTTGACCACGCCGTCGCCGTCGACGTACACCGCCTGCCGGAACGGGAAGGTGAGCGTCTGGTACGTCACCTCGTTGGCCCCGGCGACGGTCAGGACGACGTCGCCCCGGTAGGTGCCGGCCTGGATCAGGGTGGCCGTTCCGCCGGTGCCGGTGAGCAGTTGGCCGGTCTCCACCCCGTCGACGGTCAGCGAGAGGCTGGAGCCGTCCGGGGCGACGATCGTGCCACCGTCGGCGATGGACAGCTCGCTCACGCGGGTGGTCGCGGCGACCGTGTACGTCTCACCGGATCCGACCGAGATCCGCTTGCCCGAAGCCTTCGTGGCCGTGGCGGCCGTCGGCGCGGCGGTGGCGGAGACCGCCGGCACCAGTACGGCTCCGGCCGTGGCGGTACCGGCGATCAGGACCGAGCGTCGGGTGATCAGCGTCATTGCTTGCCTTCCCAGGGATCGATGCGCCGTTGCGCAGTGTGACCGGCCGGCCGTCGAACGCGGGGTGCGGACGGGCCCGGCGGAGGCACCGAAGGTGCGCACGAGGGAGTGAAGCAGCCACGAGAACCAGGGAATAGGCGGGCGGCACACACATATGGGAGTCCGATGCCTCGGATCACGCCGACCATTTCATGGCCGTCACACAGAGTCGTCATAGCGGGTGGCCGCGCCCGGACACGACGGTGAGGCGGGCGGCTCGCGCGCCGTCCACCTCACCGTTTCCCGCCCGCTCCGCCGCTACGCCGGGGCGATCATCCCCGCCGACAGGTCGATGTCGGCCCCGCACAGGCCGGGCATCGCGAGCATCGCCACCAGTGCCTGGGCGACCTCGTGTTCCTCGACGAGCCGGCCGAGGGCGGCCCGGGAGGCGAAGTCGCGTTCGGCCTCGGCGACCGTGCAGCCGGTCAGTTCGGCGGTGAGCTTGAAGTTGCGGTCCATGCGCGGTCCCCGAACCGGGCCCGGGGAAAGGGAGTTGACCGCGATCCCCCGCGGGCCGACCTCCCCGGCGAGGGTCCGGGTCAGGCCGAGCAGCGCCATCTTGGAGGCGGTGTACGGGGTGCGGTTGAGCAGCGGGCGCTTGCCGCTGACCGAGGCGACGTTGACGATGTCACCGCGCCCGGCCGCGAGCATCGGCGGCAGGAAGGCCCGGCACATCAGATACACGCCCCGGACGTTGGCGGCGAAGACGTCGTCCCACTCGTCCGGCTCGATGTCGACGAGCGGGCGGACCGGGCCCGCGACTCCGGCGTTGTTGACGAGCAACGACACGTTCTCGTCGGCGAGTTGAGCGGCCAGTGCGTCGACGGCCGACGGGTCGGAGACGTCGCAGGAGGCCGTGCGGGCCTGTCCGCCGTCCTTCTCCACCTGTGCCGCCGACTCCGCGAGCGCCGACTCGTTGCGGCCGACCAGGATCACCCGGGCCCCGGAGTCCGCGAGGGCCCGCGCGAAGGCACGCCCCAGCGGTCCACCGCCGCCCGTGACCAGTGCCGTCCGGCCGTCGAGGGCCCTGCGGTGTTCCGGGGCCGTGCCGTGTTCCGAGGTCACGGGGTGTTCCAGGGCAGTTCGTCGCCCGCGGCCTTCGCGGCGCGTACGTCACCGGAGCGCGCGTGTCCCTCGAACAGCTCGACGCGGGCGGCCCGTCCGCACAGCCTGCCGAGCAGCGCCTGGGAGTCGGTGTCGGTGACCTCCTGATAGGTCACCGTCTTGAGGTACTTCCCCACCCACAGGCCGCCGGTGTAGCGCGCGGCACCACGTGTGGGCAGCACATGATTCGTGCCGATGACCTTGTCGCCGAACGACACACAGGTGCCCTCGCCCAGGAACAGGGCGCCGTACTGGGTCATCCGCTCCAGCGCGAGACGCGGTTCGGCGGTCAGCACCTCGACATGCTCGAAGGCGAACGCGTCGGCCAGGGCGTACAGCTCGTCGAGGGTGTCCACGACATGCACCTGGCCGTGCTCGCGCCAGGCGGGCCCGGCGAAGTCGCGGGTGGGCATGCCGGGCAGGAGGCGTTCCACCTCGGCGACAGTCTTCTCGGCGACCTCGCGGGAGGTGGTGATGAGGACGGCCGGGGAGTCCGGGCCGTGCTCGGCCTGGGAGAGCAGGTCCACTGCGCACACGAACGGGTCGGCGTGCTCGTCGGCGAGGACGAGGATCTCGGTCGGCCCGGCGAAGAGGTCGATGCCGACCTCCCCGAACAACTGCCGCTTCGCCTCGGCGACATAGGCGTTGCCGGGCCCGGCGATCAGATTCACCGGCCGCATCGTGTCCGTCCCGACGGACATGGCGGCCACCGCCTGCACTCCCCCGAGCAGCCAGATCTCGTCGGCGCCCGCGAGATGCATGGCGGCGACGGTGGCGGCCGGGATCTCCCCGTGGATGGGCGGCGTACAGGCGACGACCCGGGGCACGCCCGCGACCTTGGCGGTGACGATGGTCATGTGGGCGGAGGCGGTGAGCGGGTAGCGGCCGCCGGGGATGTACGCGCCCGCCGCCTGTACCGGGATGTGCTTCTGCCCGAGCCGCACGCCCGGCAGGGTCTCCACCTCGAACTCCCGCAAGGAGTCGAGCTGATGGCGGGCGAAGGTGCGCACCTGCTCCTGGACGAAGCGGATGTCGTCGATGACCTGCTGCGGTACCGACGCGACGATCTTCTCGACCTCCTCGTCCGTCAGCCGGAAGGAGTCGGGGCTCCACTTGTCGAACTTCTCGGAGTAGGCGCGCACGGCCTCGTCACCGCGCGCACGGATGTCCGCGATGACGCCGGTCACGGTCTCGCGCACCTGGTCGAGGGAGGCGGTCACCTCTGACTTGGGCACGGCGTGCTTCAGGATCGTTGCCACAACTGCGGCCTTTCTGCGGGTGGTTCGCGACAAAGGGGGTGTCGGACGGGAGGTGTCAGACGGGGGGCGCCACGAACAGCACGTCGGGGTCGTTGAACTGCTCTTTGGCGACCGACTCGCTCATCGGGTCGGCGGTGCCCCACTGGTCCTGGGTGATCGGGTCGTCGACGTCATGGCGGCCCGGGTGCCACAAGTCCTCTTCGAGGACGGCGAGTTCGGTCGTGTACTCGACGGTGTTGCCGTGCGGGTCGTGGAAGTAGGAGAAGGTGTTGTCACCGGCGAGATGCCGGCCGGGCCCCCAGGTGAGCCGGGTACCGGCGCGCAGCGCCCGCCCGGTGCCGCGCATGTACTCCTCGACCCCGCGCATCTCGAACGAGGCGTGGTGCAGGGAGACATGGGGTCCCCGGGCGATCGCGAACGAGTGGTGGAGCGGGCTGCACCGCAGGAAGTACATGAGGTCGCCCATGTGCGTGGAGTACAGGGTGTCGGTGAGCCGGAACCCGAGGTGCTGGACGTAGAAGTTCCGTAGCCCTTCCGGGTCCTGGGAGTTGACCACACAGTGCGAGAGCCGCACCGGGATCGCCTCACGCTCCTCGATCTTGCGGTGAGCGCGGGTGGCGACGTCCGCCGAGACCTCGACGACCCGCCCGTCCGGGTCGAAGAACCGGAAGCCGTAGCCACCACCCGGCGTATCCAACACCCCTGGCTCACCAAGGAGTTGAACCCCGGCCCGCCCCAGCCTCCCGTGCAACTCGTCGACGGCGCCCGGCGATACGGCCCCGAAGGCGACCAGGTCCATCCGCTTCCGTTCGTCCTCGCGGATGCGGACGATGTACTGCTCGGGGCTGCCCTCGGCGGCGAAGAAGGCGACCCCGCTGTCGCCCGCGACCTCGGTCAGGCCCCAGGTGGTGCCGTAGAAGGCGCGCTGGCGGGCGAAGTCCGGTACGGCCAGGTCGACATGGCGCAGATGGGTGATGGGCTGGAAGGTCACTGTCCGCTCCTGACGGTGTTGCGCTGGTGGCCCAGGCCGGTGATCTCGGACTCGACGACGTCGCCGGGCTTCAGGAAGACACCCCAGTGCGCGCCGTTGCCGGCCGGGGAGCCGGTGAGCAGCAGGTCGCCGGGGCGCAGGGTGGTGGTCGTGGAGACGTACGCGATGAGCCGGGGGATGTCGAAGATCATGTCCTTCGTCGACTCGTCCTGCCGTACAACTCCGTTGTGGCGCAAGGTGATCCGCAGGTCGCCGGGGTCACCGACGAAGGCCGCCGGTACGAGGAAGGGCCCGGTCGGCAGGAAGGTGTCGGCGTTCTTGGCGGTGAACCAATCGGTGCCGATGGCCTTGAGGTCGGGCCGGTAGAGGCGGTCCCGGGTGGTGAGGTCGTTCGAGATCGTGTAGCCGGCGACGTGGTCCATCGCTTCCCCGGCCGGGATGTTCTTGCCCGACTTCCCTATGACCAGGGCGAGTTCGAGTTCCCAGTCGTGCTGTTCGCCGAGCGCGGGGAGCACGATGTCGTCGTAGGGGCCGGAGATCGCACGCGGGGAGCCGAGGAAGACGTACGGCACTCCGTTGCGGGCGCGTTCGTCCATCATCAGCTCGGCGTCCGCGCGGGCCTCTTCGGGGGTGGCGCCGTGCACGCTCTCCTTCTCGGCGGCGACCAGATCGACCACGTGCTTGCGGTAGTTGGCGCCGCTCTGCAGGATCTGGCCGGGTTCGAGGGGGGTGAGGACGCGCAGTGCGGCCAGGTCGTGCCAGGTGCCCGCCGCCGAGGTGGCGAGGTCCCCGAGGCTGGGCAGCCAGGTCTCCCAGTCCTCGACGAGCGCGCGGACGGAGGGCACCAGATCGGAGAGGTCGCGCACGCGGGAACCGGTGACGAGGCCCGGGAAGCCCCCCTCACCGGAAGCGAACGTGCCGAGCGCGAAAGGTCCGGCATGGGTGGGCAGTGGATCGGGCACGGCGCTCTCCTCGTACGGGTGGGGGCTCGCCCTCGACGCTAGGCAGCCCGGGGACCCGGCGGAAATGGCGATCCGCGATGCCTGCCATCACCGGCCGCGTGGGCCCTCAACCGGGGCTCCATCGCCGTACGGGATGCATGACGTCCCCCTTGGCGATGCCTCGATCCGTTGACCCTGCGTCGGCCGCCCACGCAGGCTCGGAGCACCCACTTTCCCGAGGAGAAGAACGTGATAGTCGAGCATGCCGAGCTGACCGTCGAGGCGGGGCGTGAGCGGGAGTTCGCGGAGGTGTTCGGCAAGGCCCGTGAGGTGCTGGCCGAGGCTGACGGGTTCCGCTGGGCCGAGTTGCTGCGCGGTGCGGAGCGGCCGGCGACCTTTCTGCTGCTGGTCGGCTGGGAGTCCGTCGAGGCACACACGGTCGGTTTCCGGGAGTCCGAGGCCTTCGGGCGCTGGCGGGCCCTGGTCGGACCGTTCTTCGCCGCGCCGCCGGCCGTCGAGCACTTCCACGAACTCGACGCCCGCTTCTCGGGCTGACCCCCACTTCTGTCTACGTTCGCAAGGATCGCCCATGCCCGTACAAAAGGTGCTCGTCGTCGGCGGCGGCATCACCGGAAGCGTGCTGTGTCTCGCGCTCGCCCAGCGGGGCGTCGAGGTGGAGCTCGCCGAGATCTCTCCGCAGTGGTTCGGTGTGGGCCATGGCATCACGATTCAGGGGAACGCGCTCAAGGCGCTGCGTTCCGTGGGTGTCCTGGACCGGGTGCTGGCCCGGGCGGTGCCGTTCGACATCATGCGGCTGCGCCGGGCCGACGGCGGGCTGATCACCGAGTTGAACACGCCGCACACCGGCGGGCCCGAACTGCCTTCCACGGCAGGTGCGTTGCGCTCGGATCTGCAGGACGCGCTGTGCGACGCGGTGCGTGCGCACGGGGTGCGGGTCCGCCTCAGGTTGAGCGTGGACCGGCTCGACCAGTCGCCCGACCACGTGGACGTGGCCTTCACGGACGGTACGACCGGTCGCTACGACCTCGTCGTGGGCGCCGACGGCATCAACTCGGCGATGCGCGCGCTGATCGGCATCGACGCGAAGCCCCGTCCCGTCGGCATGTCGATCTTCCGGGTCGTCGCCGACCGTCCGGCCGAGATGGACTGCGCCGAGGTGTACTACGGCGGCCCCCGCTTCAAGGCCGGCTACAGCCCGATCTCCCCCGACCAGTGCTACGCCTACCTCCTCGACGAGAACCTCGACACCACCCTGATCGGCCCCCGCGCCCCGCTCGCCCTGCTGCGCGAACGCGGCGCCGGGTACGGCGGCACCTGGGGCAGGATCCTCGCCTCGCTGCCCGACGACACGGCGGTCGACTACCGCTGGATCGAGGCGATCCTCGTCGACGAGCCCTGGCACCGGGGCCGCGCGATGGTCATCGGCGACGCGGCGCACGCCTGTCCGCCGCTGATCGCGCAGGGTGCGGCGATGTGCATGGAGGACGCGGTGCTGCTCGCGGAGCTGGTGACGGCGGACGAGCCGACGGAGAAGGCCCTGGACCGCTTCATGGACCGGCGGCTGCCCCGGGTGCGGATGGTCCTGGAGAACTCGCTCCAGCTCGCCGACTGGGAGATCCACCCCGGCACACCGGGCGCCGACCCGGCCCGCATCATGTCCGAGACGCTCGACAACCTGACGGCCGCCGCATGACCGGCTCACCCGTGGTCGACTTCCACGGCCACCTCGCCGTCCCGGCCGCCGACGCCCTGGTCGCGGGCACCCCGGGTCTCGCCGCCGAACTCGCGGCCGAGCAGCGCGCCCACTCCCCCGCGTCCCTGGCCGTCAACCGTGCCCAACTCCAGCGTCTGGCACCCCGGTTGACGGACGTCAGCACCCGCCTCGCGGACCTAGACGCGATGGGCGTCGACATTCAAGTGGTCGGCCCGATGCCGATGCACCACTACTGGGCGGACCCCGACCTCGCGATCCAACTCGCCCGCACCGTCAACGCGGTCGTCGCCGCGCACTGCGCCGACGCACCCGACCGGTTGTACGGCCTGGGCACGGTCCCGCTCCAACACCCGGACCTCGCGGTCGCGTTGCTCGACCGGGCGGTCAACGACCACGGCCTGTACGGCATCAGCGTCTCCACGACGGTCGACGGCCGCGAACTCGCCGACCCCGCGCACGACGTGGTGTGGCAGCGGGCCGAGGAGCTGGGCGCGGTCGTCTTCGTGCACCCCTGGGGCTGCTCCCTCGGCGAGCGGCTGGCCACCAACTACCTGGGAAACACGGTCGGTCAGCCCGTCGAGACGACCGTCGCGCTCTCGCATCTCATCTTCACCGGTGTCCTCGACCGCTTCCCGCGCCTGAAGCTGGTGGCGGCGCACGGCGGTGGCTATCTGCCGACGTACATCGGCCGTTCGGACCACGCCTGGCAGGTACGTCAGGACGCGCGCGGCTGTGCCGAGTCGCCCAGCACCTATCTGCGGCGGATGTGGTTCGACGCGCTGGTGTACACCCCGGGCGCGCTGCGCCGGCTCGTCGAGGAGGTGGGCGCGGACCGGGTCGTCCTCGGTACCGACCATCCCTTCGACATGGGCGTCGACGACCCGGTGGCCCGGCTGGACGCGGCCGGGCTGGCCCCGGCCGACCGGGCCGCCGTCGCCGGGGGCAACGCCCTCGACCTGCTGCTGAAAGGACGTACGCGATGACCGCCGGTGCCCTCGGGCCGATCGAGGAGGAACTCGCCAAGGCCCGTTCCGCCTACCGCAATTGGGGCCGCTGGGGTGAGGACGACGTGCTGGGCACGCTGAACTTCATCGACGACGCGATCCGCGCCCACGCGGTGGGCCTGGTGCGGCGCGGGCGTTCCTTCTCGCTCGCCCAGGAGTTCAACGAGTCGGGCCCGCAGCGCGGTTTCCGCGGCCGCATCAACCCGGTGCACTACATGAAGGACACCGGTTCCGACGCGGCCGCCGGCACCCAGGGTTTCCCGCACGGCTTCGGCGGCGCCGACGACCACATCGTGATGCCCTTGCAGGCCTCCACCCAGTGGGACGGGCTGGGCCACATCTACGACAACAAGCAGGCGTGGAACGGCCGTCCGTGCACCATCGTCAATGGCGACGGCGACTCGGTCACCGGCATCGAGCACATGAGGGAGGCTTTCACCAGCCGCGGGGTCCTCCTCGACGTGGGCCGTGCGGTCGGTGACGAGCACGGTGAACTGCCGGACGGATTCCCTATCTTGGAGGAGCACCTGCGGGCCACGATAGAGGCGCAGGGCGCCACCAGCTCCGTACGACGCGGCGACCTCGTCCTGATCCGCACCGGGCAACTCGGCCGCGTACGACGCCACGGCGCGTGGGGCGGTTACGCGGCCGGTGACGCGCCCGGCCTCTCCTTCACCACCCTCGGCTGGCTGCACCGTACGGAGATCGCGGCGATCGCCTCCGACACCTGGGGACTCGAGGTGCGGCCGTACGAGTTCCCGCAGCCCGCGATGTCTCCGCTGCACCAGATAGCGATCCCCAACATGGGCCTGCCGTTGGGCGAGATGTGGGACCTGGAGGCACTGGCCGAGGACTGCGCGGCGGACGGTGTCTACGAGTTCCTGCTGGTCGCCGCGCCGCTGCCGGTCACCGGTGCGGTGGGCGCCCCCGTCAACCCGATCGCGATCAAGTGAGTACGAGCGTGAACCTCAACCGATTCTCCGGCACCCTCCACCTCCCCGACGACGAGGACTTCGAGACGGCGTGCTTCGGGCGGGTCTTCAACGCCCGCCGCCCGACCGACCGTTCACCGGCCGCCGTCCTGACGGCCGAGTCCGAGCAGGACGTCGTCGAAGGGGTACGGCTCGCCCTGGAGCGGGGCTGGCAGGTCGCCGTCCGTTCCGGCGGGCACAGTTGGGCCGCCTGGTCGGTGCGCCAGGACGCGCTGCTGATCGACCTCGGGGGCTTCCGCGAGATGGTGTACGACCCGGGGACCGGGATCGTGACGGCGACTCCCAGCGTCAAGGGCGGCGACGAACTCAACCCGTATCTCGGAGAGTTCGGCCGCTTCTTCAACGGCGGCCACTGCCCCTCCGTCGGCATCGGCGGCTTCCTGCTCCAGGGCGGGCAGGGCTGGAACGCGCGGGGCTGGGGCTGGGCGGCGGAGAACATCGTGGCGATCGATGTCGTCACCGCCGAGGGCGAGTTGGTGCGCGCCGACGAGACCCACCACAGCGACCTGTTCTGGGCGGCACGCGGCGCGGGCCCGGGCTTCTTCGGCATCGTGACGCGCTTCCACCTCCGCACCCGCCCGCTGCCGAGGTACCTCGGACACACCGTGCACGCGTATCCGCTCGACCTGTTCGACGAGGTCATGACCTGGCTGCACGGCATGCACCACACGGTCTCGGACCTGGTGGAGATCGTCGCGCTCACGCAGACTCCGCCCGACCTCGACGAACCGGTGCTGCTGGTCACGGGCGTGTCGATGACCGACACCGCCGAGCAGGCCGCCGAGGCGCTGGCGCCACTGCACGCCAACCCGTACGCGGACCGGGCCCTGTTCCGCGTCGAGGCCCAACAGACCACGTTCGCCGAGCAGTTGGCAGGGCAGCGCACCGCGAACCCCGAGGGTCACCGCTACCTGGTCGACAACGCCTGGCTGACCGGCCCCGCCGACGAGGTCGTCCCGGCGATCCGCAAGGCGTTCACCGAGCAGCCCACCCGGCAGACCTTCACCATCTGGTTCTCCATGGCCCCGCTGCGCCAACTCCCCGACATGGCCTTCTCGTTGCAGTCGGAGATCTACTGCGCCACGTACGTCATCCATGACGACCCCGCGCGGGACGACGAGCTGCGCGCCTGGCTGGACGGGGCGATGGCGGACATGCGGCCGGTCACCGCCGGCCAGTACCTCGGCGACTCCGACTTCACCGTGCGGCAGTTGAGGTTCATGGGCGACGAACAGTGGCGGCGGCTGCGGGAGATCCGGGCCGCCCGTGACCCCAAGGGGCTCTTCGCCGGTCATCTGAGCGCGGGGACCGTCACCAACACCAACCACTGGGAGCAGTGAGCGATGCGTTTCGCGACATACGAGTACGAGGGCGTGGAGCGCGCCGGGGTCGTCCGGGACGGGACCGTCCATCCGCTGCCCGAGGGAATCACCGTACTGACCCTGCTGGAACAGGAGGTCCTGCACGCGGCCGGCACCGAAGCGCTGCGCCGGCCAAGCGACTTGACGGTGGATCAGGTACGACTGCTGCCGCCGCTGAAGCCGCCGTCCATCCGGGACTTCGTCGGTTTCGAGGCGCACATCGAAGGGGTCTCGAAGTCCCTGGACGGCCTGGAGCACGTGCCCGAGGAGTGGTACCGGGCGCCCAACTTCTACTTCACCAACCCCCATGCGGCGTACGGCGCACACGACGAGGTGCCGGTCCCGGCAGGTTGCTCGGTGCTCGACTTCGAGTTGGAGGTCGGGGTCGTCATCGGCCGCAGCGGGTGTGATCTCACGCCGGAGCAGGCGCGCGAGCACATCGTCGGCTATCTGGTTTTCAACGACTGGTCGGCGCGGGATCTGCAGAAGCCGGAGAAGAACCTCGGGCTCGGCTTCTCCAAGGGCAAGGACTTCGCGAACACGCTGGGCCCCTGTCTGGTCACCGCCGACGAGGTCGAGGACCGGCGCGACCCGGACGGCTTCCTGGACCTGGAGATGACGGTCACCCTCAACGGCGAGCTGATCGGCCGCGACACCCTCGCCAACGTGTCCTGGACCTTCGAGGAGATGATCGCCTACGCCTCCCGGGACGCCTGGGTGCGCCCCGGGGACATCCTCGGCTCGGGCACCTGCGGCTGGGGCGCACTGGCCGAGTTCTGGGGCCGGGTCGGCGAGCGCACCCCGCCACCGCTCAAACCCGGCGACGAGGTGACCCTCGCGGTGGAGCGCCTCGGCACTCTCTCCAACCGCGTGGTGCCCGGCCGTACGGACGTGTACCTGCCGCGGGCCCGCAAGCGCGGCCGGACGCCGAGGCCGTAGCCCCGCCCGTCGGCAGGCCTTCCGACCTGCACGCATCCGGGGATCCGATGGCAGCTATCGGATCCCTGTGACTTCCCTCCCGGCCCCTTCCTCGGCGGGGAGGCGGTCGTTACGCTCCGGTTTCACCGAGCTTCAACGACGCGGCCGGAAGGACACACGCATGGGTCTGGGAGCAATCGACCTGAATCTTCTGGTGGCTCTGGAAGCCCTCCTGGAGGAGAAGAACGTCACCCACGCGGGGGTGCGGCTGTCCACCAGCCAGTCCGCGATGAGCGGCTCCCTGGCCCGGCTGCGGCGGCACTTCAACGACGAACTGCTGGTGCGGGTCGGTCGCGAGTACGAGCTGACCCCGCTCGCGGAGCGGCTGCTTCCGGTCGTCCGGTCCTCCCTGCACAAGGCGGAGGAGGCGCTGTCGCTGACCAGGCACTTCGACCCGTCGCGCAGTCGGCAGCGGTTCTCGGTCGTGATGTCCGACTACGTCATGACGGTGTTCGTGGAGCCCCTGCTGCGGGCCCTCGCACAGGAGGCTCCGGGCATCCGTATCGACTTCCACCCGATCGTCATCGGGCAGTTGGAGACCGAGACCCATCTGCGCTGCCACGACCTGATGATCGTGCCGCTCGGCTACCAACTGCCCGGTGTCAGCGAGGCCGTGATGCACGACCGGTTCGTGTGCCTCGTCGACCCGGACAACCCTCGCCTGGTGGACGGGCGGCTCTCGCTGCGCGACCTCGCTGAGATGCCCCACGCGGCCTGCGCCGTCGGCAAACTCACGCCCGCGGACCGGCAGTTGGAGACCCTCGGCATCACACCCCGGGTACAGGTCAGTACGCCGGGCTTCAACGTGCTGCCGTTCCTGGTGGGCGGTACCGACCTGGTCGCCGTGGTCCCCGAGCGGCTGGCCCGGCGCTACGAGGGCTTCGCGCGCTGCGTCGTCGTACCGACGCCCTTCCCGGACGTACCGCTGGTGGAGGCCATGTACTGGCACCACAACCGGCACGCGGACCCGGCGCACCGCTGGCTGCGGGAGACGGTCCGCGAGGTGGGGGCGTCGCTGGACGGCCCGGTGGTGCGGGAGATCGTCGGGGCGGATGCCACCCATGCCGATCGTGCGTTTCCGGAGCTGACCCCGGCTTCCTAGCGTGGACGGGAGACAGCCCGCACCCCCTGGAGGAACCGTGAGCCGCACGCGTCTGGCCGGTCGTACCGTCGTCGTCACCGGGGCCGCGCAGGGCCAGGGGGCCGCCGAGGTGGCGGCCGCGGCCCGGGAGGGGGCGACGGTGGTCGCGACCGACGTCCTGGACGAGGCGGGCGAGAAGCTCGCCGCGTCCCTGCGCGCCGACGGCCTCGACGTCACCTATCGGCACCTGGACGTGTCGTCCGAGGACGACTGGGCGGACCTCGCGGCCTCCCTCACGGACGTGCACGGCCTGGTCAACAACGCGGGCATTCCCATGCGTGCCCGTCTTGGCGACGTCCAACTCGCCGACTGGAACCGGGCGTTCGCGGTCAACACCACGGGCGCCCTGCTCGGCATCCAGGCCCTCGCCCCGCTGATGCCGGCCGGTTCGTCCATCGTGAACGTCGGCTCGGTCGCGGGTCTCACCGCGCATCACGCGGTCGCGTACACCGCGAGCAAGTGGGCGCTGCGCGGCCTGTCGAAGGTGGCCGCGCTGGAGCTGGCGCCGCGCGGCATCCGTACGAACGTGATCCACCCCGGCTATATCGAGACCCCGTTGATGGCGTCCGCGAACCCGGTGTTCGTCCAGGCCCACCTGTCGCTGACCCCGCAGGGCCGGGCGGGCACGGTGGACGAGGTGGCGCCGCTGGTCGTCTATCTGCTGTCGGACGAGGCGTCGTACGTCAACGGCGCGGAGATCACGGTCGACGGCGGGTACGCGGCGCACGGCGGGGTGAAGGCGATCACGAACGCCCTCGACGCCACGTGACGGCCGGCGCCCCGGTCGGCACCGGCCGTCGTGGGTAAGGGCTGAGGCCCTACTGATCGGTGCGGTCGGTGCGGAGGTTGGCGGTCAGCCGGTTGATGCTTTTGACCGCGAGTTCGGCGAAGTTCGAGCGGGCGACGATGGCGGTCGTCTCGCCGTGCCGTCGGACGCTGCGCAGGTCGCGCTGTACCTGGCGCGAGAGCTGGTGGAGTTCGCGCTGGGCGGTGGCGAGCCGCTGCTCGGCGGCGGTCCGGGCCTGTCGGTGCTCCCGTCGGGTGCGGGGAGTGCCGGTGCTGTCGGACGAGGTCTCCGTGGGCATGTCGGTGCTCGCTTCCGTGGTGGTGGGTCGCGCCGCCGCGAGGGGGTGGACGCCGACGGTCTCCAAATAGGCTTCTACGGCGGGGAGTTCGGCGGTGTCGAGCACGGCGGCGACATACCCGTCCGGGCGGACGAGCACCCACTGCTCGGCGGACAGTCCGTAGGCGCTCTGGACGCGGTCGCCGCTGTCGACGATGTCGCCCCGGGTGCCGATGGTGTGGATGTGCAGGCCGGGGCGCGGCGCCGGGGCCGAGGCCTCGTCGACGTCGTGGCCGAGGAGGGTCCAGTGGGGTCCTTGGAACAGGCTGAACAGGCGGGTGGGGAGGCCGCCCGCGCCGGTGACGGGCGCGTCGGGCGCGCGGTCGCCGGCCAGTACGCCCTTGTCGCGCCCTGAAGTGTGCAGCGACAGGGACGAGTTCAGATAGCCGAGGTCGAGCTGACTGACCTCGCGGCCCCGGTGGATGTCGCGGTTCTTGGCCGCTTCGAGCAGTTGCTCGGACAGGCCGAGGACGGCTTGGGCGATGGGCCGGCGTTCCTGCTCGTACGTCTCCAGCAGGGATTCCGGGGCGCCGTCGAGCACGGCGGCGAGCTTCCAGCCGAGGTTGTAGGCGTCCTGGACACTGGTGTTGAGGCCCTGTCCGCCGGTCGGCGGGTGGCAGTGCGCCGCGTCCCCGGTGAGGAACACGCGCCCCCGTCGATAGGTGTCGGCCAGCCGGGCGTTCATCTGGAACGCGGACGCCCAGGACACGGAGCGGATCACGACGTCGTCGCGTCCGGTGCGTTCACGGAAGAAGGCGGTGAGTCCCTCGGCCGAGAGGTCCAGGTCGACGTCGAAGGGGACGGGGGCCTGGAGTTGGAACATGTCGGTGCCGTAGAGCGGGCACATCGACACCTGTCCGGCGGTGTCCTCGCCCCAGCGGTGCCAGGCGTCCGCCGAGACGCCGTCGACGTACACGTCGGCCACGATCGCCCGTACGCCGAGGGTCTTGCCGGGGAAGCCGATGTCGAGAGCCTTCCGGACGAAACTCGAACCGCCGTCGGCGCCGATCAAGTAGGCGGCCCGTACGGTCTGTTCGCCGTCCGGGGTGGCGATCCGCGCGGTCACGCCGTCGGCGTCCTGCTCGAAGCCGACGAGTTCGTGGCCGTAGTGCGGGGCATGGCCCAGCTCGGCGAGGCGTTCGCGCAGCCGGCGCTCGGTGAGGAACTGCGGGACGAGCAAGGCTATTTGGTACGGCTCCTCCGGTGTCGGCTCCGACATCTCCACGCCCACCTGGTCGATGGGCCCGTCGGCGGTGTAGACGCGCTGGACGGGATACTCACCGCCGGAGGCGACGATCCGGTCGATCACGCCGAGGTCCTCGAACACCTCTTGGCTGCGGGGCTGGATGCCCTTGCCGCGCGAACCGACGAACGGGTGCGGCGCCTTGTCGATCAGCAGGAAGGCGATGTTCCTGCGGGCGAGGTCGAGGGCGAGGGTCAGACCGGCCGCGCCGGTGCCGCAGATGATGACGTCGGTGTCTGTGGTGGGGGACATGGCTCCAGGCTCCTTGGGTAATTCCGGTACGAACTGCACGACGGTCGGGGCGAGTTCAGGGCACCAGGACGGTGCGTACGCCCGGGACCTCGGGCGCGTTCCAGGCGCTCTCGACGTCGGCGAGGGGTACTGCCTTGGCGGTGACCGCGATGCCGCCGTTCTCGATCTCCTCGACGAGGGACGGGAGTTCCTCCAGGTACGTCCTGGTCGACACCGCGCCCTGGCCGTTGCCCTGGAGCCGGAAGTTGGCCGAGCGCAGTGCCACTGACGGGAGTTCGATGGTGGGGCCGGCCATGGCGCCGATCTGGATCCAGTTCAGGGCGCGACCGCGGTCGGCGCGGGCCCGCAGCACCGCCATGATCGCGTCACCGGCGGGCTTGCCCCACAAGTAGTCGATGACCAGGTCGACTTCGGCGGCCTCCTTGGCCAGCGCCGTCGCGGTGGCGTCGGCGTCGTCGGTGAGCGCGACGGTCGCGTCCGCGCCGATTCCGGGCAGGGCCGCCAGCCGGGCCTGATCGCGTCCGGCGCCGACGACCCGCCCGGCACCGAGCCGCTTGGCGACCTGGACGGCCATCTGTCCGGCGTTGCCGGTGGCGCCGAGGATCAGCACCGACTGCCCCGCCTCGATCGGGACGCGGCGGCGCAGCGCCACCCAGGACGACATGGCGGGGTTCATCGCGGCGGCGATCTTCACGACGTCCGCGCCGTCGGGCAGCGGGATGCTGTGGCGGCTGTCGATGACGGTGCGGGTGGCCATCGGGCCGGCCAGTTCGTCGTCGGCGACGAAGTACACCAGCCGGCCGTCCGCACGCCGGCCGACCCCGTCGACTCCGGGGACCATCGGCAGCTTCCCGGTGCTGGTGTAGTGGCTGCCCGACGCACCGGTGCGGACTCGGGGGTGCAGGCCCACGGCGAGGACGTCGACGATTTCCTGGTCCTCGTCGGTCGGCGCGGGGAGGTCGAACGGCTCGTAGCGGGGCGGAGTGCCGAACGAGCTGACGACGGCGGCGTGGATGTCCATGGAAGCTCTCCTCGGATCGGATTCAGGGCGCAGGGCGCAGGGCGCGAAGAGTTAGTGGGTGCCACGAACGTTTTAGTACGTGACACCAATCAAATTAGTAGGTGCCACGTACCTTTGCAAGTAGAATCGGGAACATGACCTCACCGCGTGACACCGCGCCCCCCGCGACCGAGGACCTCGGCATGGTCGACGCCCTCGCCCAGTTGTCGTTCCTGGTGCAGAACGCGCTGGCCGAGATCGCCGGGGAGTACGACCTGTCGATCACCCAGACGCGGCTGCTCGGGATCCTGCGGGACCGGGAGCCGACGATGAACCAGCTCGGCCACCACCTCGGCCTCGACAAGTCCTCGATCACGGGCCTCGTCGACCGTGCACAGCGCCGGGGGCTGGTCACCCGCACGCCCAGCACCGTCGACCGCCGCTCGTTCCAGGTGTCGATCACCGACGCCGGCCGCCGGCTCACGGAGCAGGTCGCCGCCCGGTTCGCCGAGCGGATCGAGAGGTGTGTCGAGCCGCTTCCCGCAACCGACCGGAAGCGGCTGTCGCGGATGGCGACGCGGATCGTGACCGCCGACGCCCAGGACCGTGGCATCGACCTGCGCACCGATCCCCGCTGACCGGACTCCGTCAGAGAGAGCCGCGCGGCACCGTCACCACGTGCTTGCCCACGACACCGCCGCGCTCGAACGCCTGGTGCGCCGCGGCGATGTCCGCGAGCGGGTACACGCTGTCGATCACCGGGCGCAGCGCGCCCGAGGCGACACGGTCGGCCACATCGCGCAGCACGGGGGTCTCGGGGTTGGCACTGAAGGTGCGGATACGGCGGGAGCCATGCACGCTCGACGCGGCGATCGCCGCGATGGCGGACGGGGACAGTCCGACGGTCACCATCCGGCCGCCCTTGGCCAACCGGCCGCGGTAGCAGTGCAGTTCCGTGCCGACGGTGTCGACAATGACGTCGAACGGCCCGATCTGGTCCGAGGTGGTGGAGCCGTAGTCGAGGACCTCGTCGGCGCCGAGGTCGGTGAGGATCTTGGCGTGGCGGTCGCGGGCCAGCGCCGTCACATGGCCGCCCATCGCGTGCGCCAACTGCACGGCGGCCGTGCCGACTCCGCCGGCCGCGCCCCGGACCAGGACCTTCTCGCCGCTCACCAGGCGCACACTGTCGCGCAGCGCGATCAGCGCCGTGGAACCCGCCACCACCAGGGAGGCCGCCTCGACCGACGAGAGGTCCGCCGGGGCGTGCGAGATGCGCTCCGCGGCGACCACGACGTACTCGGCCGCCCCCGCGACGGAGTGCCGCTGCCGGGGGTGCACCATGCCCCACACCCGGTCCCCGACCCGGTAGGCCTCGACACCGGCGCCGGTCGCGGCGACGACGCCGGCGAAGTCCAGCCCCACACCGATCGGGAAGCGGCGCCCCGACACCATCTTCAACTCCCCGCCCCGGACGATCACATCGTGCCCGTTCACGCTGGACGCCTCGACCGACACCAGCACCTCGCCCGAACCGGGAGCGGGACGATCCACCTCATTGATCCGCAGAACGTCCGCAGTACCGAAACTCGTGATCTGAACGGCCTTCATGTCGCTGTCCTTCCGTGGCCCGCTGTGTGGTTGATCCGATGTTGGACCCCGCACGCGACATCACGGTCGTTCTCCTTTTCCTGGGTCTGGCAGACCCACCCTCGCGGGCCGTGCCGACGGCATACTGGCCCGGTGAACGACTCCTCCCACGCCATGAGCGACGATCCCCGACGCGAACTCGCGGAGTTCCTGCGCACCCGCCGAACTCGACTGCGGCCGGAGGACGTCGGCCTGGAGCCCGGCCCGCGACGGCGCGTCGCCGGACTGCGGCGCGAGGAGCTGGCCCTGCTGGCCGGGGTGAGTTCGGACTACTACCAGCGCATGGAGCAGGGCCGCGACGTACGCCCCTCCGAACAGGTCCTGGACGCCCTGGCGCGCGCCCTCGACTTCTCCGCCGAGGAGACCCGCCACCTGCACAGCCTCGCCGCCGCCGCACGCACCCCGGCCCGCCCGCCGCGTCCGTACGAGCCGGAGGAGGTACCGGACACCACGCTACGACTGCTGCACGGCATGACCGCACCCGCTCTGGTCGTCGGCCGTTTCCTGGACGTGCTGGCCTGGAACCCGCTCGGCGGCGCCCTGCTGGGGGACTTCACCCGGCAGCCCCAGAAGGAGCGGAACATGCTGGCACTGTTCCTGCACCCGCAGGCCGACCGGACCTGCCCGAACCGGGCGGCCACCGTCGCGGAGCTGATCGGGATGCTGCGGACGCAGGTCGCCGCCGATCCGGGGAACCCGCGCGCCGTCGAGCTGGTCGGTGAACTCGCCGTCCGCAGCGACGAGTTCGCGGCCCTGTGGGCCCTCCACGACGTGGAGGAACCGACCCGCGGCCAGATGCGCCTCGACCACCCCCGGGTCGGCGAGCTGAACCTGGACTGGGACGCCTACCCGATACCGGGCAACCCCGGTCCCGCGCTCATGGTCTGCACCGCCGCCGAGGGCAGCCTCGACGCCGAGCGCCTCCAACACCTCGCCGACCTGCTCGACCTCCGCTGAGGCCGGTCCTCGGTCAGCCGCCCAGCCGGAGTTCCGCGAGCCGCCGCTCCAGAAACCTTCGCTCCGCCGCGTTCTCCACCAACTCCAGCGCCCGCCCGTACGCTTCGGCCGCCTCCGCCGTACGACCGCTGCGGCGCAGCAGATCGGCGCGGGTCGCGGGCAGCAGGTGATAGTCCGTCAGTTCACCCGACCGTTCCAGCTCGGCCACCAACTCCAGCCCCACGTCCGGGTGTTCGGCCATGCCTACGGCCACCGCGCGGTTGAGGCGCACCACGGCCGAGGGCACGAAGCGCTCCAACTCGCCGTACAGGCCCGCGATATCGGCCCAGTCGGTCTCCTCGGCCGTGGGCGCGGTGGTGTGGCAGGCGGCGATGGCGGCCTGGATCTGGTAGGGCCCGGGGCGGCCCCGTCGCAGCGCGGACTCCAACAGGTGGGCGCCCTCCTCGACTTCGGCCCGGTCCCACGCCGTACGGTCCTGGTCCTCCAACGTCACCAACTCGCCCGCCGCGTCCACGCGGGTGCCGCGGCGGGAGTCGTGCAGCAGCAACAGGGCCAGCAGGCCCAGCACTTCGGGCTCGTCCGGCATCAGACGGGCCAGGACGCGGGCCAGCCGGATCGCCTCCGCGCACAGGTTCGTCCGGACCAGGTCCGCGCCGGACGTGGCCGCGTACCCCTCGTTGAAGAGGAGGTACACCACTCCGAGCACGCCCGTCGTCCGCTCGGGCAGCAGATGCGCGGGCGGCACCCGGTACGGGATACCCGCGTTGCGGATCTTCTTCTTGGCGCGCACCAGCCGTTGCGACATGGTCGCCTCGGGGACGAGGAAGGCACGGGCGATCTCGGGGGTGGTCAGCCCCGCGAGCGTGCGCAGGGTCAGCGCGACCCTGGCCTCGATGGGCAGCGCGGGGTGGCAGCAGGTGAAGACCAGCCGCAGCCGGTCGTCCTCGACACCGCTGTCGTCACCGTCGTCCTGCGGGTCGTACGGTCCCTCGTCCCGTCCCAGCACCGCGACCTCCCGCAGTTTCGCCGCTCCGACCGCCTCCCGGCGCAGGACGTCGAGGGCGCGGTTGCGGGCGGTCGTGGTCAGCCAGGCGCCGGGGCGGCGCGGGATGCCGTCGCGCCGCCACCGGTCGAGGGCCTGGGCGAAGGCGTCCTGCGCGCACTCCTCCGCGAGGTCCCAGTCGCCGGTCACCCGGATCAGGGTGGCGACGACCTGGCCCCACTCCTCGCGGAAGGCGGCGGCGACCGCCTCCTCGACGTCCGGCACGCTCACTCCCAGACCGGCCGCACCTCGACCGAACCGCCGGCGAGCGCGGCGGGGTGCCGGGAGGCGAGCGAGATCGCCTCGTCCAGATCGGCGACCTCGATGATGTCGATGCCGGCGACGTACTCCTTGGACTCGACGAACGGCCCGTCGCTGAGCAGGACTTCGTCGCCCTGGACGCGGACGGTGGTGGCGTCGGTGGACGGCCGCAGGCGTGCTCCGCCGCGCATGAGGTCGCGGCCGCGGACCTCGTCGACGTAGGAGGCGAAGCGGGGGTCGGCGGCGATCTCGGCGGGGCTGAGTTCCTCGCCGTCCACGGGTGTGCAGATGAGCAGGGCGTACTTCATGGCTACTTCCCGGCCTTCTCGGTGGCGGGTGAGACGTGCTCGTGGACGATCTGCCAGCGCAGGCCGGTGTTGCGGTAGCCGGTGGTCACGCGCAGTACGTCGTCCAGCGGCCGGCCGTCGGTGCGGGTGCCGCGCAGTCGGACGAGGGCGTGGCCGAAGGCGACGGACTCGTCTACGTGGACGCGGAACTCCAGCACCTCGCGGTTCAGGGGTCCGGTCACGCCCCCGAGGACGTCCTCCACGGCCTTGCGGAAGTCGGCGGTCCCGTGCCGTTCGGCGTCGAGCGCGCGGATCTCCGTCTCGCCGTCCTCCTCGCCGTCCATCGGCCAGAAGGGGCGCACCTCCATGGCGCCGATGGTGGCCACGGGGTGCTTCGCGGCGGCCTCGACCGCCTCCTCCAGGGTGTCGCACTCCAGGATGTCGAATCCGGCGACGTACTCCTTGGTCTCCGCGAACGGCCCGTCGGTGCGCAGCACTTCTCCGCCGCGCACCCGTACGGTGACGGCCTCGGCGGGCAGGGCGAGCCGGTGACCGTGCAGCCGTACGTCGCGCTCGCCGAGCTCCTCCACCCAGGGTTCTACGGGTGCCATCCCGGAGGCGTCGGCGGTGTCGTCGCCACACACGAGCAGCATGTATTTCATGGTTCCTCCTGGTCCTCATGAGCTTCCTACACCCCACCGACGAACGCACCCGAGCCCGATCGACACCCTCACGGAAAACTTCTTCGGGAAACAGGGAAACAGGAAGAGGCCGGGGCCACGGGGCCCCGGCCTTCCTCTTGGACGTACGTATTACGCGGTGGCGGCCTGCACCGACGGCTCCCCCGCCCCCACCGTCGCCCGCTCGGTGTTCTTGCGCACCAGCAGCAGGGTGACCACCGCGCCCAGCAGCGAGGCGCAGCCGCAGATCACCACGCCGAGGGCCATGCCGTGGCCGAGGGCGGTCTGCGCGGCGGCCTTGGCCTGGGCGCTGCCCGCGTTGACGACGGCGAGGGGTCCGGCCGCCTTCTCCATGCCCGCGTCGGCGCCACTGAGCTTGCCGACCAGGGCGGAGGACGCGGCGCTCATCGCGATGGTGCTGATGACGGCCGGACCGAGACCCTGGCCGAACTCACGGACCAGGCTGGTCGCGCCGCTGGCCATGCCGGTCATGTTGATCGGTACGGCGTTCACCGCGGCGGAGGTCAGCGAGGACACCACGCAGATGAAGCCGATGCCGAGGAGCAGCACCGGGCCGATGAAGGCCGCGAGGGAGGTGGTGGTGATGGGCAGCGCGGCGATCCAGAACTGTCCGGCGGCCATGGGCAGCAGGCCGCCCATCAGCAGCCAGCGGGCGTCGATCCTGGTGAGCATCCGGCTGAGCACCGGCGCCAGCAGCAGCGGGATCAACTGCAGGATCACGAAGGGCATTCCGGCCCGCAGCGCGCTCAGGTGCATGACCGCGCCGAGGCGGATCGAGACGCAGTAGGCGGTGCCGATGAAGCCGAACATGCCGGCCAGGGCGACGACGGCCGCCGCCGCGAAGGACGGGATCCTCAGCAGGTCGAGGTTGAACATCGGGGAGGTCGCGCGGGTCTCCGCGACGACGAACCCGGCGAGCGCGACGGCCGCCAGGGTCAGCGAGCCGACGATCGCCACGCTGCCCCAGCCGCGGTCGCCGCCCTCGATGATGCCCCAGAGCAGGGCGGTCAGGCCGACGGCGATGGTGATCTGCCCCGGCCAGTCCAGCGCGCGGCCCTCGGGCGCCTTGGAGTCGGTGACGAGCTTCCAGCAGGCGACCGCGACGATCAGACCGAGGACGACCGGCGGCACGAACGCCCACCGGAAGTCGGCGACCGTGGCGAGGATCCCGGAGGACAGCGGGCCGAGGGCGGAGGCGAGGGAGATCGACAGGGCCCAGGTGGAGACGGCTTTCGCCCGG
The DNA here is from genome assembly GCF_036227225.1 of Streptomyces sp. NBC_01478. Lineage (GTDB taxonomy): Bacteria > Actinomycetota > Actinomycetes > Streptomycetales > Streptomycetaceae > Streptomyces. The sequence goes on from NZ_CP109444.1 coordinate 1,586,984, forward strand.
TCCTTGCCGTCGGGTGTGGCCGCGGCGATGACCGCGAGGGAGCTGGGGAACAGGGCGGCGGCGCCGATGCCGGCCAGGGCCTGCCCGGTCCACAGCATGGTGATGCTCTGCGAGGTGGAGTTGAGCAGTTCACCGAGCGCCAGGACGAGCCCGCCGAGCACCAACAGCCGCTTGCGGCCGAAGAGATCTCCCACCACACCGAAATTCAGTTCCAGAATCGCGGTGGGGAGAATGAAGGCGGAGGTTACCCAGGCTACTTGGGAACCCGATGCGCCGAATGCGGCCTGAATTTCTCCATTGATGGGCGAGGGAACGGTAATGCACAACTGTGCCGCCGCGACCGCGAGACAGCACGCTATGAGCGTTCCGGGGTCCAGTCTTTTCAAGGAGGTCGAATCCGTCATCGTGCGTGCCCTCACTCTGCGTTTTTCTCTATGAGTTCGATGAGATTTCCCTCGGGGTCACTGACCCAGGCCATGCGCACTCCGGGCTCGGGGGACTGCCCGGGTGCCATGACCTCGCCCGCTCCATGGGCCAGCAACGCGCCGTGGACGGGGTCGAGTTCGGGGGTGGTGACCGCGAAGTGCCCGTATCCCTCGTGGAGTACGGCGGTCATCGGGTCCGGCGCGCGAAGGCCGGGGGCGGAACCGGGCCTGGCGAGCAACTCGATGCGCCAGCCCCGCGGATGCTCCAGCACGACGCCCCTCAGACCGGGCCCTTCGAGGTGGAACTCGAAGACGGTCTTGAGGCCGAACGCGCTCTGATACCAAGCGACTTGGGCTGCCAGATCCCGTACGTTGACGCCCACGTGGTCGAGTCGGGTGGTCACGGCGGCTCAGCCCGCCATCGCGCTGTCGCCGCCGTCGACCATGAGGTTGGAGCCGTTGACGAAGGCCGCCTCGTCGGAGCAGAGGAAGGCGGCGGCCCGCGCGATGTCCTCGGGCTGCCCCACCCGCCCGACCGGGATGCGCGCCTCCAACTGGGCCTTGGGGCCGTCCGGATCGTCGAGGAAGGGCGCGGTGGCGGAGGTGCGGGTCATGCCCGGCGCGATGGTGTTGACCCGGATGCGGTGCGGAGCGCCGGCCGCGCACAGGTGCATGCTCATCGCCAACACCCCGCCTTTGGCGGCCCCGTGGGGCACCATCGGCATGAACGGCGCACCGCGTACGGCGGCCACGGAGGCGACGTTGAGAACAGCACCCCCACCCCGCGCGATCAGGTGCGGCCAGGCGGCCTGGGTGCAGAAGTAGGGGATGTCCAGCTCGTTCCTGATGGTGAAGTACCAGTCCTCGGCGGGCATCGTCTCGAACGGGCCGTTCCGCAGCGCGGAGGCGTTGTTGTACAGGATGTCGATCCCGCCGAAGGACGCGATCCCGGCCTCGATCCACTCCCGGGCGCCGTCCTGGGTGGACAGATCCACGGGGGCGAGGGACCGCATGATTCCGCCGGCCTTTTCGACGAGTTCCACGGTTTCGGCCGCACTGTCCTCGTCGATGTCGCAACCGAAGACCTCAGCACCTTCCGCCGCGAATATCAGCGCCGCGGCCCGCCCTATTCCCGCCCCCGTTCCACTGATGAAAGCGATTTTCCCGGCCAGTCGACCCATGATTGCCAAGTCCCTTGTCCCGTGCCGCCGTGGTGCGGTGGTGGCAGCGTAGGTACGGCCATTGACGAGAACAAGAAATGGGTCAGTGAAGGGCCATCGGGGGTTCGTATGGCTGGTATGAGGCGGGAAGCCGGGAACCGCTCACGGGTCCACGGCAGGATGTCCCCATGAGCACCGACGACCAGGCCCGGCTGATGCGGGCCAACCAGGCGAACTGGGACGCCCGCACCCCCGTCCACCTCGCCAGCCGGTTCTACGGCCTCGACGGCGACCCGGACCCGGCCCGCTGGTTCGCCTCCTTCGAGTGGGACGACCTCGGCGACCTGGCCGGCCGTGACGTGCTGCACCTCCAGTGCCACCTCGGCACGGAGACCCTCGCGTTCGCACAGCGCGGGGCGCGTGCCACGGGCCTCGACTTCTCCGAGGCGTCCGTGACGGCCGCGAACGGCATCGCGGCGAAGGCGGGCCTGGCCGTCGACTACGTACAGGCGAATGTGTACGACGCCGTGGAGGCCCTGGGGCAACGGCAGTTCGACATCGTGTACACCGGCAAAGGCGCCCTGTGCTACCTGCCCGATCTACCGCGCTGGGCCGACGTGGTCGCCCGACTCCTGCGTCCGGGCGGCCTGTTGTACATCGTCGAGTTCCACCCCCTCCTCAACTCCCTCGGCCCGAAGCCGAGTCCGGGCGAGGGACCCGAACTGCTGCTGCGCCACGACTACCTGGGCGGCGGCGGTCCGGTGCACCGGGACGCGACGTTCACGTACACCGACGGCCCGGCCGTGGCGGACGCGACCGACAGCTACGAGTGGATGCACGGAATAGACGAGGTCATCAACGCGTTGACGACAGCGGGACTGAACATCCGGCGCCTTCGCGAGAGCGACGAACTACCGTGGCCGCGCTGGCCGCAGATGGTCCGGACCCCGACAGGCTGGTGGCGACTGCCAGAGCCGCGGATCCCCCTCCTGTACGGCCTCCTGGCAAGCCGCTGAGGCGCGCCTCACACCCAGAACCGCACGGGGTGTGCTACGGTGCGGGCAGCACTTGTGTACGCCCCGTTCTGGGCGCCGGTGCCAGCTCCACTTCTCCTTCGCCGAACAGCCCGTCGAGCCTCGACCGGCACACCGGCTTTCTCCACACCACCTCATGACCGGCAGTTTTCCGCCGCACCCGAGGTGATGTTTCCCGCCGCCCCGAGGAGCGCTCGTGCGCCCTCCCTCTGCGGCTTCTCCCCCTTCCTTCCGCATGACACATGCAGCCGTCCTTGAAAGGACCACCCATCATGACCACCACACTCGAACCCCCCGTACAGGAACAGCCCCGCACCCAGACCGCCACCGGTGTCCTCGACATCGACGGCAACGGGAAGGGGCATCTGCGGGCGCTGGACTGCCAGCCCACGCCCACCGACCTCCAGGTCTCCCCCGCGCTGATCCGCCGTCACGGCCTGCGCAAGGGCGACCTCGTGGAAGGCGTCCGCGGCGGCCAACGCGCCCTGACCGAGGTCGCGTTCGTCAACGGGCACACGCCCGGCGAACTGCGCGGCCGACGCCACTTCCGCGACCTCACCCCGCTGCACCCGCGTGAGCGGCTCCACCTCGAACACCCGGCGGCCGGCCTCACCGGACGCGTCACCGACCTGATCGCCCCCGTCGGCAAGGGCCAGCGCGGCCTGATCGTGGCCCCGCCCAAGACCGGCAAGACGGTACTGCTCCAGCAGATCGCGGCGGCCGTCGCCGGCAACCACCCCGAGGCCCGCCTCATGGTGGTCCTGCTCGACGAGCGCCCCGAGGAGGTCACCGACATGCGGCGCTCCGTGCGCGGCGAGGTGTACGCCTCCACCTTCGACAAGGCCCCCAAGCAGCACATCGCGCTGGCCGAGCTCGTGATCGAGCGGGCCAAGCGGCTCGTCGAGGCGGGCGAGGACGTAGTGATCCTCCTCGACTCGCTGACCCGCCTGTGCCGGGCACACAACAACGCGGCGGCCTCCGGTGGCCGCACCCTCAGCGGCGGTGTCGACGCGACCGCGCTGATCGGCCCGAAGAAGTTCTTCGGCGCCGCCCGCCTCGCCGAGGAGGGCGGCTCGCTCACCATCCTCGCCACCGCACTGGTAGAGACCGGCTCCCGTGCCGACGACTTCTACTTCGAGGAACTCAAGAGCACCGGCAACATGGAGCTCCGCCTCAGCCGCGATCTGGCCTCCCGCCGGGTCTTCCCGGCCATCGAGATCACCCCGTCCGGCACCCGCCGCGAGGAACTCCTGCTCAATCCGGCCGAGTTGACGGCGGTACGAGGCCTGCGCAGGGCCCTCCAGTCAAGGGACGGCCAGAGCGCCACGGAGACTCTCCTGGAGCGCATGCGCGAAACTCCGGACAACGCAACGTTCGTACGCCGAATCCAACCGACGCTGCCTTCAAGCTGACCCGAGCTGTCGTCTTTAGGGGCGCGGGGCTGTATCAATATGCGACTCCGCCGCGTGGGCGCGCCCAGCCCCCACCGGGCCCGCAGACGAACCACTAGCGCATCCGGGTGCTGACTCGCCCAAATCGGCCCGGCCAACGCTCTCTACAGCCCCTTCGTTCCTACGTTTGCCGGTATGACTATCGGATTCTCACCCCGGATCGCCATGTCGACCTGCGCCCTCTGCCTGACGGCCGTCCTCGCGTTCACCCCCGCCACGGCGACAGCCACCACCGGGTCGGATCCCAGCACCCAGGTCCACCCCCACCCCGGCGCCCCCCGACTCCCGGACATCTCCGCCCTCTCCTGGCTCGTCGCAGACACCCGCACCGGCGAGGTACTGGCCGCCCACGACGCCCACCGCAAACTCCCACCCGCCAGCACCCTGAAAACCCTGTTCGCCCTGACCGTCCTCCCCACGCTCCCCGGCGGGCTCCGGCACCGCGTCACCGAGGAGGACCTGGCCGGCATCGGCGAGGGCAGCAGCCTCGTCGGGGTCGAGGAGGGCCACACCTACCGCGTCGCCGACCTGTGGCGCGGGGTCTTCCTCAACTCCGGGAACGACGCCGTGCACGTCCTGGCCGCCCTCAACGGCGGCTGGGACGCCACGGCCGCCCGGATGCAGGCCAAGGCCCGCGCACTGGGCGCCCTCGACACGCAGGTCATCTCGCCGGACGGCTACGACACCGAGGGCCAGGTGTCCTCCGCCTTCGACCTCGCGGTCTTCGGCCGGGCCGGACTGCGCAACGCGGACTTCGCCCGATACTGCTCCACCGCCGAGGCGCAGTTCCCGGGTGACGGGTCGTCGTACGGGATCCAGAACACCAACCGGCTGCTGACCGGCAACGACGGCGTGGAGCCGTATCCGGGGCTCGTCGGTGTGAAGAACGGCTACACCACGCACGCCGGGAACACCCTCGTCGCGGCGGCGCGCAGGGACGGGCGGTCGCTCGTCGTCACGGTGATGAACCCTCAGGCGGGCGGTGGCTTCACCGTGTACGAAGAGGCGCGCGAGCTGCTCGACTGGGGTTTCGCGGCTGCCGGGCGGGTCGATCCGGTGGGGTCGCTGGACGCGTTGCGGGCGAGGCCCAGGCCGAGGCCGGGTCCCGCGGCCGTGCCGGTGGCCGTGGCCGCGGACGTGGCGGACGACGGTCCGGGCTGGGCCGATACGGCAGCGATCGTGGCCGCCGCGGTGCTGGGCGCGGGCGCGGTGGTACTGGCGTTGCGGTTCAGGGGCGCGCGGTCGCCCAGGGCCTGACCGGTCGGCAGCCACAGCAGCAGGCCGAGGGTGATCCAGGTGTACGTGTTGCTGCCGAGGAAGCCGTCGATGCCCGAGGCGTCGTCGAACCACAGCCACACGACACTCGTGCACATCACCGCGTACAGCGCGCCCGCGATCCGCGGGTGCCCGGCGCGGACCAGCACGGCGAAGGACGGCAGCAGCCACACGAGATGGTGCACCCAGGTGATCGGGCTGATCAGACACGCGGTCAGCCCGGTCAGCGCGAACGCGGCGATCCAGTCCCCCGCGACGACCGCGCGGCGCGCCCGCACCGCCCACACACCCAGCACGAGCAGGACGACCACCGCCCACACCGGGCGGCCCGTCTCGCCGAGCCGGGCCAGGACGCCTTGCAGGGACTGGTTGGAGACGTAGTCGAGACGGCCCACGCGGGTGGTGTCCCACATGGCCTGGGTCCAGTAGAACTTCGAGGCGCCCGGGACCACCAGCGCCGCGAGTCCGGTCGCCGCGAGCGCCACAGCCGTCGCCACCGCGGCGGCTTTCCAGCGTCTGGCCAGCAGCAACAGGCCGATGAACAGCGCCGGCGTGAGCTTGACCGCCGCCGCGAGGCCGATGCCGACGCCAGCCCAGCGGCCCCGGCCGGTGGAGAGCAGCCAGCCGTCGCCGAGGACGAGGGCCAGCAGCAGGAGGTTCACCTGGCCGAAGCTGAAGGTGTCGCGCAACGGCTCGAACAGCGCCAGCCCGCAGGCCGCCAACGCCCACCCGAACCAGCCGTACCGCCGCCACCCGGGCCCCGCCAGGATGCGCAGCACCCCGGCGAGGGCCGTCAGGTTGAGGACGAGCGCGGCGGCGATCGCGGTGCCGAGCCCGAGGTACGCCATCGGGGCCATGCTGACGGCGGCGAACGGCGGGTAGGTGAAGCCGTACGTCGTCCCGGGCACCCGATAGTCGTAGATCCGGCCGCCGTGGTGGAGCCAGGTGTGGACGGTCCCGTAGTAGACGCGCAGGTCGAACCAGTCGCGCAGCAGCGGGACGGTCGCGGTGAAGACGGTGACGACGACGGCGAGGGCCAGCACCAGGAGGAGGCGGCCGCGGTCGGTGGCGGGTGTTCTCACGCCGTACGTCCCAGGGCCGGGGCCTCGGCCGCCTGGCGGGCCTGCCAGAGGACGACGATCGCGAGGACGCCGCCGGAGACGGCCAGGACGAGTTGTCCGACGTCGGCGGGACCGCCGCTGGGCAGGACCGCGAGGGCGAGGACTCCGGTCACGGCGGCCACCCGGTGGCGTACGGAGGTGCTGGGCGCGGCGGCGGCTATCAGGAACAGGCCCCACAGCGCGTACCAGGGGCGGATGGCGGGGCCGAAGGCGGCCACGACCGCGAGGCTCAGGCCGAGCGCGTAGACCGGGCTCGGGCGCAGGCGGAACCATATGGCGAGGATGGCCGCGCCGGTGACCGCGAGTCCGAGGGCGTGCCAGGCCGGGACGGCGAAGGGCGCGAGGTCGCTGCCGAGGTGTTTCAGCAGGGCACCGGTGGCGCGGCCGAGGAGGCTGGTGAGCGCCCAGTTGTGCGCCGAGACGGGGGTGTCGAGGGCGCCTATCCAGCCGTAGCCCGTGCCGGCGACGGCGGTGGCGGCCACCGTGGTGACCGCGGACGCGACGACGGTCGTGGTGACGGCCTTGGCCGGGCGGTGGCCCGCGCGGATCTGGAGCAGCACGACCGCGGCGAGCCCGAGCGCGGCCGGCGCCTTGACGAGAGCGGCGAGCGTGACGAGGACGGCGCCGATGACCGGCCAGCGGCCGAGAGCGGCGACCAGGCCGACACCGAGGAGCCCGAGCATGATCGCGTCGTTGTGGGCACCCGCGACGAGGTGCAGCAGCACGAGCGGGTTGAGGGCGCCCAGCCAGAGCGCGGCGGCCGGGTCGGCGCCGCTGTGCCGGGCGAGCCGGGGCAGCGCGGCGGCCATCAGACCCACCCCGAGGAGCGCTATGAGCCGCATCCCGAAGAGCCCGGCGGGGAGTTCACCGCGGGTCAGTCCGGACAGCCCGGACGCCACGGCGAGGAACACCGGGCCGTACGGCGCTCCGGTGTGCTGCCACAGCGGGGCGACCTCGTCGGCGAGGGGGCCGCCGAGCGTGGCCGGGCCGTGCGCGTAGACGTCCATGTGGGCGTCGACCATGGCGCCCTGCGCGAGGTAGCTGTACACGTCCCGGCTGAACAGCGGCGGCGCGAGCAACAGCGGGGACGCCCACACGGCGAGAACCAGGAACAGCGAACGCGGAGTCGGCGGTTCGGCGCTGCGGATCAGCTTGCCCAGCAGCAGCCAGGCCGCTATCAGCAGGACGACACCGAAGTAGACCCCGACCAGCCCGAGCGCAGCCTGCACGGAGGCCGGGGAGAAGAGGTCGGCGGACGGGAGCGCCCCGGCCGTCTCACCGCCCAGCGCGAGGACGGCGGTTCCGGCCAGACCGAGTACCTGGCAGCGACGGAGATCGACGGGAAAAGCCATGGCCAACACTCGCCCAGCGTGTCAATGCCGGATGGCGGGAAAGCGACGTGCCGCTCTCCGTGCGGAGGCCTGCGCATGACCTCCGTGTGATCGGGCCTCGGGACCGGTGAATTCGCCGTGCGTGGCGGGATCCAGTCAGAACACCGACACCCCGGTGAGCGTCGTGAAGCGGTCCAGGGCCGCGACCCCGGCCACCGAGTTGCCCCGCTCGTCGAGTCCCGGGCTCCACACGGCGAGGGTGCACCGGCCGGGCACGATGGCGATGATCCCGCCGCCCACCCCGCTCTTGCCGGGCAGCCCCACCCGGTAGGCGAACTCGCCCGCCGCGTCGTACGTCCCGCAGGTCAGCATCACCGCGTTGACCTGCTTGGCCTGGGTGAGGGTGAGCAGCCGGGAGCCGTCGGCGCGGCTGCCGTGCCGGGCCAGGAAACCGGCCGCGAGGGCGAGGTCGGCGCAGGACGCCATGATGGAGCACTGCCGGAAGTACTGGTCCAGGAGGACGGGCACCTCGTTGTCGATGTTGCCGTAGGACTTCATGAAGTGGGCCAGGGCCGCGTTGCGGTCGCCGTGCGCGGACTCGGAGGCGGCGACCTCCTTGTCGAAGTCGAGGGACGGGTTGCCGCTCTCCGCGCGCAGGAAGGCCAGCAGCTCGCCGGCCGCGTCGCCGGTACGGGTCTGGAGGCGGTCGGTGACGACGAGCGCGCCCGCGTTGATGAACGGGTTGCGCGGGATGCCGCTCTCGTACTCCAACTGGACAAGGGAGTTGAAGGGGTTGCCGGAGGGCTCGCGGCCCACGTGCTCCCACAGTTCGTCGCCCTCGCGGGCCAGGTCGAGGGCGAGGGTGAAGACCTTGGTGATGGACTGCGTGGAGAACGGCTGCCGCCAGTCCCCCACGCCGTACACCGTGCCGTCCAGCTCCGCGACGGCCATGCCGAAGCGGCGCGGGTCGCAGGCCGCGAGCGCCGGGATGTAGTCGGCGGCCCGGCCACGGCCGGGCATCCGCTCTATCTCACCGGCGATGCGCTCCAGGACCGGCTGGAAGGTCATCGAGGGGGACATGATCACCATTGTGCCTCCGGGCCGGTCCTGATGCGCGTCCGCGGTCAGCCGGCCACGGGCCGACTACCGGCCAGGACCTCGGGCCGCAGCAGGGCGGCAAGGGTCTCGGCGGGCAACAGGCCCTTCTCCAGGACGAGTTCGGCCACGCCCCGGCCGGTGGCGAGGGCCTCCTTGGCGATGTCGGTGGCGGCCGTGTACCCGATGTGCGGGTTGAGCGCGGTCACGAGACCGATGGAGTTCTCCACGCTCGCGCGGAGCGCCTCGGTGTTGGCGGTGATGCCGTCCACGCAGCGCTCGGCCAGCGTGAGGCAGGCGGCCCGCAGATGCGTGATGCTCTCCGAGAGCGAGTGCAGGATGATCGGCTCGAAGGCGTTGAGCTGGAGCTGTCCGGCCTCGGCGGCCATCGTGATGGTCACGTCGTTGCCGATCACCTCGAAGGCGACCTGGTTGACGACCTCGGGGATCACCGGGTTGACCTTTCCGGGCATGATGCTCGAACCGGCCTGCACCGGCGGCAGGTTGATCTCCCCGAGCCCCGCGCGCGGCCCCGAGGACAGCAGCCGCAGATCGTTGCAGCTCTTGGAGAGCTTGACCGCGACCCGCTTCAGCACACCCGACATCTGCACGAACGCCCCGCAGTCCTGCGTGGCCTCCACCAGGTTCGCAGCGGTCACGAGCGGCAGCCCCGTGATCTCCGACAGATGCCGCCGGGCCGACTCCGCGTACCCCGCGGGCGCATTGAGCCCGGTCCCGATGGCCGTGGCCCCCAGGTTGATCTCATGGATCAACTGGACAGCCTCGTCAAGACGTTGACGATCCTCGTCAATCATGACCGCATACGCCGAGAACTCTTGACCGAGCGTCATCGGCACCGCGTCCTGCAACTGTGTACGGCCCATCTTGAGCACGTCACGGAACTCAACGGCCTTACGGGCGAACGCGTCCTGCAGTACAGACATTGCCGCGATCAATCCATGTACGGCAAAGACAGTCGCTATCTTGACGGCGGTCGGATACACGTCATTGGTGGACTGCCCCAGGTTGACGTCCTCGTTCGGGTGCAGGTACTGGTACTCGCCCTTGCCATGCCCGAGCAACTCCAACGCCCGGTTGGCGACAACCTCGTTGGCGTTCATGTTGGTCGAGGTGCCGGCCCCGCCCTGAACCACGTCCACGACGAACTGATCGTGCAGCTTCCCGCCCCGGATCTCCCGACAGGCCGCGACAATCGCACCCGCCTTCTCCGACGAGAGCAGCCCCAACTCCTCATTGGCGAGAGCGGCGGCCTCCTTGACGGCGGCAAGAGCATTGATCAGGTGCGGGTAGACGGAGATCGGCGTCCCGGTGATGGGGAAGTTCTCCGTGGCCCGCAGGGTGTGAACACCCCAGTAGGCGGAGGCGGGTACGTCGCGGTCTCCGAGGAGGTCGTGTTCGCTGCGGTACATGAGGGTGCAGGTCCTTTCTCAATGACGTGAGTACAAGCGCCCGTCAGGGGCGCGGGGAACTGCGCGACCAGCCACACCCGGCCCGCAGCTCCCCCACAACCGATCTAGGCACACGCAGACAACGGCGACACCGGGTCCAAAGCCCGCACAGGCCGAACACAACCCACCGGTTCTCCACCCCCGAGCAACGACTCCCCCGCGAACTCGGCGAGCAACGAGGGCGAAACCCCAGCCCGAGCAAGCCCAGCGGCAGCGACAGGCACCCGCGCCCGATTGGCCCCGTCCGAGATCTTCACAGCAACAGCCCGCCCATCCGGCAACGCGGCAACCTGAACACCTTCGAACCCGTCCTTGGCCAACAGCCCGGGAACGGCCCGCATCAACGCGGCCACATCCCGCCCCGCCCCGGACGCCATCTCCGCATACGACCGCATCGCATCAGCAACCCGAGCCTCAGGCGTCCCAGGCGCAGCAGTAGTAATCCGAGCAACAGCACGAGCAAGCCCATGCAGGGAGATGGAGAACAAAGGAGCCCCACACCCATCGACCGTCACCCGAGCGATCCGCTGCCCGCTGAGATCCTCGACGATCTCCGCGATCGCCTGCTGCAACGGATGGGCCGGGTCGAGATAGTCGTCCAGGGACCACCCGTTGAGCTTCGACACGTACAACATCGCCGCGTGCTTCCCGGAACAGTTCTGGGCGAGCCGGGACGGCGGCCGCCCCTCGCGCACCCAGACATCCCGCACGACCGGGTCGAACGGCAGATCAGGAACGTTGCGTAGATCGGACTCCGTCAGCCCGGCGAGTTCGAGGATGCGCCGGGTCCCGGCGAGGTGGCGTTCCTCGCCGGAGTGGCTGGCGGCGGCGAGCGAGAGCAGCTCGCCGTCGAGCGGCAGCCCGGCGCGCACCATGGCGACGGCCTGGACGGGCTTGATCGCCGAGCGCGGATAGAACGCGGCCTCGATGTCGCCGAGTTGGAGCTGGACCTGGCCGTCGGCATCGAGGACGACGACGGAGCCGTAGTGGATGCCCTCGATCATTCCGCCGCGTATGAGGTGGGCGACGGGTGCGTGGAGGGGTTCACGGATGAGGGGTGGGTCCGCGAGGGAACTGCTGTACATCTCTGCCTGTCGGGTCAGGACGACGTGGGTCTCACGCGTCGGGTGCGGTGGAGGACGTGCTGGCCACGCGGCGGCGGACGGCGAACCATCCGGCGACCAGCGCGGCGGCGATCAGCGGCAGACAGAGCACGGTGGTGCGTCCGGCGCCGCCGTCGGCGTACATGAGGACCAGGACGGAGGCGAGGAAGGCCAGCGTCACGAGTTCGGTCCAGGGAGAGCCCGGCAACCGGTAGCTGGGGCGGGAGAGTTCGCCCTTCTCGGTCTTCCGCCAGAAGAGGAAGTGGCAGAGCATGATCATGCCCCAGGTGGAGAGGATGCCGATCGCCGCGAAGTTGAGGACGATCTCGAACGCGTCCGCCGGGACGACGAAGTTGAGGCCGACGCCGAGGACGCAGATGCCGCTGGTGAGCAGGATGCCGCCGTAGGGGACCTGGCTGCGGCTCATCACCGAGGTGAACCTGGGGGCCGAGCCGGACATCGCCATGGAGCGGAGGATGCGGCCGGTGGAGTACAGGCCGGAGTTCAGGGAGGACATGGCCGCGGTGAGGACGACGAGGTTCATGACGCCGCCGGCCGCCGGGATGCCGATGTTCGACAGCACGGTCACGAAGGGGCTCTGGCCCGCGCTGTACTTGTTCCACGGCAGCAGCATCGACAGCAGGACGACCGAGCCGACGTAGAAGAGGCCGACGCGCCACATGATCGAGTTGATCGCCTTCGGCATGATCTTCTCGGGGTTCTCGGTCTCCCCGGCGGCGACGCCGACCAGCTCGACGGAGGCGTAGGCGAAGACGACGCCCTGGATGATCAGGAGCATGGGCAGCAGGCCGTTGGGGAAGATGCCGCCGTTGTCGGTGATCAGGGACGGGCCGGGGGTCGTGCCGTCGACCTGGTGCTGGGTGACCAGCAGGAAGATGCCGATGAGCATGAAGACGACGAGCGCGCTGACCTTGATGATCGCGAACCAGAACTCCAGCTCGCCGAACATCCTCACCGAGATCAGGTTCACGGTGAGGACCACGGCCAGGGCTATCAGCGCGATCACCCATTGCGGGATGTCGGAGAAAATGCCCCAGTAGTGGGTGTAGACGGCCACGGCGGTGATGTCGGCGATGCCGGTGGTGGCCCAGTTCAGGAAGTACATCCAGCCCGCTATGTACGCGCCCTTCTCGCCGAGGAACTCGCGGGCGTACGACACGAAGGCGCCGGACGAGGGCCGGTACAGGACGAGTTCACCGAGGGCGCGGACGACGAGGAAGGCGAAGAGGCCGCAGACCGCGTACGCGATGAACAGCGAGGGGCCGGCGTCGGCGAGGCGGCCGCCCGCGCCGAGGAAGAGGCCGGTGCCGATCGCGCCGCCGATGGCGATCATGTTGACGTGGCGGGACTTCAGGGACTTGCTGTAGCCGGCGTCTCCGGCGTCGACATGGCCGGATCGTTTCTGCACGCCGTCGTGCAGGGACTGCTCGCTGCCGTGCAGGGACTGCTCGCTCACGCCTCGGGTCCGCCTTCCGTGGGGGTGTCCGTGCGCGCGGGGCGCACGATGTCGGTGAGGGTCGTCTCGACCCGGTCGAGGTGGTGGGACATGGCCTCGACGGCGTCCGGCTCGCTGCCGTCGATCAGCGCCTCGACGATCGCCCGGTGCTCGCGGTTGGACTGCTCGCGCCGGCCGCCGAGTTCGTTGAGGAACGCGGACTGGCGGGCCAGCGCGTCGCGGATCTCCTCGATGACCCGGCGGAACACCGGGTTCTGGGCGGCCTCCGCCACGGCGAGGTGGAAGAGGGTGTCCATCGCGACCCACGCGGTGGTGTCCGTCTCCTGTTCCATGCGGTCCAGGAGGTGGGCCAGATGGTCCAGGTTCTCCGGGGTGCGGCGCAGTGCCGCGTACCCGGCGACCGGGATCTCGACGTGGCGGCGCACTTCCAGCAGGTCGCTGGCCGCGTAGTCGCCGAAGGTGGGGTCCTCCACGGCGTTGGCCACCACGAAGGTGCCCTTGCCGGTCTTGGAGACGGTCAGCCCCATGGTCTGCAGGGCCCTCAGGGCCTCGCGGAGCACGGGCCTGCTGATCTCCAGGGTGCGGCACAGCTCCGCCTCGGAGGGGAGCTTGTCGCCGATGGCGTAGTCGCCGCGCTCGATGGCGCCGCGGAGGTGGACAAGCACCGCTTCCATGGCGCTGACGCGCCGCGGCCCGACTCCACCTGTCTGGCTGTCTGACAGGTTCACGGACGTGATCCTGCGGGTGACGGGACAGTGCTGTCAAGCGATCGGAAAAGAAAAATACAGAGGGCGCTCAGCCTGAAAATCCGGCTTCACGCCCTCCGCGATGATCGTCCGTGCGGTGTCAGCTGTCGAGCACACCCGTGCCGAGCAGCCCGAACAGCAGCAGGCCGATGATGATCCGGTAGATCACGAACGCGTTGAAGGAGTGCTTCGCGACGAACTTCAGCAGCCAGGCGATGGAGGCGTAGGCCACCACGAACGACACGACGGTGCCGACGACCAGCGGGGCGGCGCCCACGCCCGCCCCCAGGGCGTCCTTCAGCTCGTAGATGCCGGCGCCGGTCAGCGCCGGGATGCCGAGGAAAAAGGAGAGCCGGGTCGCGGCGACACGGTCCAGGTCGAGGATGAGACCGGTGGACATGGTGGCGCCGGAGCGCGAGAAGCCGGGGAAGAGCAGCGCGAGGATCTGCGAACTGCCCACCAGCATCGCGTCCTTGAACGTGACGTCGTCCTCACCGCGCTTGTGCCGGCCCATCTGGTCCGCCGCCCACATGACACCACTGCCGACGATCAGCGAGGCGGCGACCACCCACAGCGAGCCGAGCGGTCCGTCGATGAGGGGCTTCGCGGCGAGGCCCACCAGCACGATCGGGATCGTCGCGTAGATCACCCACCAGGCGAACTTGTAGTCGTGGTGATAGCGCTCCTCGCGGTTGCGCAGGCCACGGCCCCACGCGGTCACGATCCGCACGATGTCCTTGAAGAAGTACACGAGCACGGCGGCGATGGCGCCGACCTGGATGACGGCCGAGAACCCGACGACGGAGTCGTCGTCGACGGGGATCTTCATCAGCCCCTCGACGATCTTCAGATGGCCGGTCGAGGAGACCGGCAGGAACTCGGTCACCCCCTCGACGACTCCGAGGACGGCGGCCTGACCGACGCTGATGACGCTCATGAGATCCAGTTCTTCGGGATTGGTCGACAGTGCTGTAGACAATAGCGCCGGGGGCGGTGCCGCTCGGGCGTGGGAGCCGCCCGACCTCTTACGCCCACAGGGCCTGCGCGATCGACACCCCGACGAATACCGCACCGAGGCCCGCCATCACGCTGCCGACGACGTTGGCGGCAGCGTAGAGCCCCGCCCCTGTCTCGGTCAGCCGCAGTGTCTCGTACGAGAAGGTCGAGTATGTCGTCAGGGCCCCGCACAGGCCTGTCCCGACGAGGAGTTGGAGGTGTGAGCCCGCCGCTCCCGCGGAGACCGCGCCGGTCAGCGTGCCCAGGATCAGGCAGCCGGTGACGTTCACCGCGAAGGTGCCCCAGGGGAAGACGGAGTCGTGCCGGGTCTGCACCGCGCGGTCGGTGAGATAGCGGAGCGGGGCGCCGACCATGGCTCCCGCGACGACCAACACCCAGTTCACAACGACCTCTTACCCTTCGCGTCCGTTTCGCCGGAGTCGTCCGGACGGCCCACGTACCGGATGACCTCGCAGTCGTCGAGGATCACCAGGCCCTCGGTGACGAGTTCGTCGAGCTGGGGCAGGAACGCCCGCACCAGCTCCTCGGTGTCCACGATCACGATCGCCACCGGCAGGTCCTCGCTCAGGGACAGCAGCCGTGAGGTGTGGATCAGGGAGGAGGCGCCGAAGCCCTCGATGCCCCGGAAGACGCTGGCACCGGCCAGCCCTGCCTTGTGCGCGCGGTGGACGATCTCCGAGTACAGGGGCTTGTGGCGCCAGGTGTCGTTCTCGCCGATGAAGACGGTCACGCGCAGGGCGCTGCCGGTCAGTCTGGTCATCGCTGCCTCCGCTTCAGGACGCGCCGGGCCGCCGTCACCCCGAGCCACACCGCCGCGAGGGCCGCGAACAGGGTCGCGGCGAGGTAGGCCAGCGCGGTGCGGGGATGGCCCGCGTCGACCAGTTTCTGGATGTCGACGGCGTATGTCGAGAAGGTCGTGAAGCCGCCGAGCACACCGGTGCCGAAGAACGGCCGCACCAGCCGGTGGGCGGCCCACACGTCGGTGATGACCACCATGAACACGCCTATGACGGCGCAGCCCACCACATTGACCCCGAACGTCGTCCAGGGGAATCCGCCGCTCTGCGCGGGCCACCACAGGGAGGCCGCGTACCGGGCCACGGCCCCGGTCGCGCCGCCGAGTGCGACCACCGCGACGACGGGTCCCTGACCGCGCCAGACGGACGGGCGCGGGGCCCGGGTCGGGGCGCGCAGGCTCTCGGCTTCGGGGGCTGTCATGGCCGTACGTCTCCTACTCGTCGGGGGCCCTGAGGGCACGCGCCTCTACAAGTAGGGACCGTTGGCGGCACCTCTGCCGCGGTTCGGGTACGGCGGGCCCCACCGCCGCGCCGCGAGAGCTGATCGCGGCCGGGCATCAGGGTAACGCCGGGGGCCTGCCGGGGTCACTTCGGGACGGGCGGCTCGCACAGGGCGACACCGCGTTCGCGGAGGCTGCCCAGGACGAGATGGCCGGCCGCCTCACAGGCGCTGGTCACCATGCGGAAGGACGAGCCGCGCGCGACGAGGTGGTGGACGATCCGTCCCGCGTCGTCGACCGCGAGGGCCCCGATCATGCCCGTGGGGTGGAAGGGCACATGGACGGCGATACGGCCGGCGGTGTGCCGTACGGCGTCCGAGCCCCGGTGGAGGAGGTCGAGCGGGGCCACGCGGGGGCCGGCCAGGGCCACCCAGATCGGCCCGTCGGGTCCGGCGCGCCAGATGTTGTCGGGCATCCCGGGGAGGTCCTCGGCGAAGACGTCGCTACGGCCCGCCTGCGGTCCGGTGAGCCAGTAGCGGGTGAGGCGGTACGCGCCGGTCTCGGCGATCACCAGGAAGGACTCGTCGGCGCCGGGGGCGAGCCCGTTGGCGAACTGGAGCCCGTCCAGGAGGACTTCGGGGGTGTCGCTGTCGGGCGCGAGGCGCAACAGCCGTCCGGTGCCGGTGTGTTCGACGATGTCGGCGAGCCACTGGTGCAGCGGGTAGCGGCGGCTGGAGACGGTGAAGTACACGCTGCCGTCGGACAGCGCGACCACGTTGCTGCAGAACCGCAGCGGCTCCCCCGCCACCGAGTCGGCGAGGACGCGCACTGTACCGTCCCCCAAGTCGACGCGCAGCAGCCCGCGTTCCGCGTCGCACACCAACAGGGCGTCGTCCCCGAGGAGTTCGAGGCCGAGCGGCCTGCCGCCGGTGTCGGCGAGGGTCTCCACCCGTACCGTCTCGGGATCGCTCAGGCCGTCCAGGCGGAGGATGCGGCCGTCCTCGACGCCGGTCAGCACCCGGCCCCGGGCGTCGGCGACCACGTCCTCGGGGCCGCGGCCGCCGATCGCGACGTAGCGGCGGGCGAGCAGGGCCTCGGGTCGGTCCATGAAAGCCTCCACGGTTCGGGTCGGCGAGCGTACGCTTGCTGCTCTTCCCGGTCATCGCGGCATCCGGTCACGTTTGCCGAGCGTATTGCTGGTGACCCGGATCCCGCTGCCGGTCGGCGAGAAGGGGACCCTCATGTCACGGTCGGCCACCCACCGTGCGGGACGGTCGCGGTGAGCCGGGTGCGGGCGGTGTGGCAGAAGCTGGGGCTCGCCGAACTCAACCGGCGTGGGCGGGAGTTGGAGCTGCTGCACCGGGCCATGGGGTTCGCGACGCTGGCCCTGGTGACGCTGGCGCCGCTGCTGATCGTGGTGGCCGCGGCCGATCCCATCGGGCACGGCGGGTTCGCGCTGTGGCTGGTGGACGGCATGGACCTGTCCGGCCGCTCGGCCCGCGCGCTCACCGACGTGTTCACCCCGCCGCGCAAGGTCATCGGCACCACCAGCGCGTGGAGTGTGGCGCTGCTCGCGCTGTTCGGTCTGTCCTTCGCGTCGAGTGTGCAGAACGGCTACGAGCACGTGTGGCGTCCCACCGGCACACCCTGGCACCGCATCTGGCGGCAGCTCATCTGGCTGGTCATGCTGATGGGCTACCTGTACGCGCAGGTGCAGACCCGCAACGTCCTGGAGGGCACGCCCCGCATCCTGCTCAGCATGGCGGCCGGCCTGTTGTTCTTCTGGTGGGGCCCGCACTTCCTGCTCAGCCGTCAGGTCCACTGGCGGTATCTGCTGCCGGGCGCGCTGGCCACGATGGCGGGTCTGGTCGGGCTGCGCTGGTTCTCGTATCTGGTGTTCACCCCGCTCCTGGTCACCAACGCGGTCAGCTACGGCCCGGTCGGCACGGTCCTGGTGGTGGAGTCCTGGCTGGTCGGCGTGGGCTTCGTGCTCTACGGCGGCGCGCTGGTGGGCCGGCTGCTGTGCGAGCGGTTCGGGGACCCGGACGCGGCGTTCCGTGCGGAGTCGGAGACACCGGAGGGGGCGGACGCCGAGCAGGACACGGTGTGACGCTCGGCCCGGCGGCCGGGCTACCAGCCCTTCTCGAACATCCGGGCCACCTCGGCGATACGGACCTCGTCGCGCCGGTAGTAGGTGCGCAGCCGGATCCGCCGGGTGCGCAACAGGCCCAGGGAGACGAGGAGTTCGAGGTGGGTGTCGGCGACCTGGCGGGACACGCCCAGCTTGGCCGCCACGGCCTCCGCGGAGACTCCGGCCTCGGCGAGATGCCGATGGGCCGGGAAGTGGGCGGCCGGATCTCGCAGCCACTCCAGGATGTCCAACCGTCGCTGACCTACCGGAGTCCTCAGCATCTCGTGCCCCTCCGTCCTGCGCGCCTCGTGCCGCGTTCTCCCACTCTCCCGCAGCACGGGCTGTCGCGTCCCGGACTCGGTGGCCCTTGTCCGGGACCGAACGGTCCTGTTCGAGGGGGCCGATCGGCCCTGGTGCGCGGGGCGACGTGCGGGGCGCGGCCACACCCGTGGGACGGAACACCGGCTCCCGGGGCAGGTGATGGCCGAACCGCACCGCCGTAGCCGAACAGAACCGCACGCGCGGAAGGCCCCGGGCCGCGGGACCGGACGGCGGAAAACCGCTCGCCCGGAAGGAGGGCGTCCCCCTCCGCCCGCGGCTCGCGGCTCGCGCGGGCGGAGGGGAGTCGGGTCAGCCGTCGAGTCGCAGCACCCGCACGGCTCCGGCGGGGACCGCGAGGTCGCCCGCGGCCGGCTCGCCGGTCAGCAGCTCGGTGCCGGCGGCGCCCAGCGGCACCTTGACGTCCGAGGCGCTGTGGTTGATCACGAAGAGGAAGCCGCCCGACTCGCCTTCTCTGCGCACGACTTCGACGTCGTACGGCAGCTCGGCGCGCGGCGCGATCCGGGCGTCCTCCGTCGCCCAGCCGAGCAGGGCGTCCAGGCCGTGGGCGTCGAGGCGGGTCGACACGTACCAGGCGGTGCCCTCGCCGAGCCGGTGCCGGGTGACGGCGGGGTGGTCGGCGGTGAGCCCCTCGGCGTACGTCCACACGGTCTCGGCGCCGCGCGGGACCACGAACTCGGTCCATACGTCGCCGGTGAGTTCGGAGCCGTCGGGTCCGGTGATGCGCACCCGCTGGTCCGCCAGCAGGGGCGAGAACTCCTCGACGGTCAGGCCGAGTACGTCGCGCAGCGCGCCGGGATAGGCGCCCTCGTGGACGGCGTCGTGCTCGTCGACGATCCCGGAGAAGTAGGAGACGACGAGGGTGCCGCCCTGCTCGACGTACCGCTGGAGGTTGCGGCCGGCCGCCTCCGTCATCAGGTACAGGGCGGGTACGACGACAAGGGGATAGGCCGACAAGTCGGCTTCCGGGTGGGCGAAGTCGACCGTGAGGTGGCGGTCGTAGAGGGCCTCGTAGAAGGCGTCGGCGCGCTCGCGGGCGTCGTGGTCCTCGCTGGGGCGCCACTCCAGCTTCTGCGCCCACCACGACTGCCAGTCCCATACGACGGCCACGTCGGCCTGGGTGCGGGTGCCGCGTATCTGGCCCAACTCCTCGACGGACGAGCCGAGTTGGACGACCTCGCGCCAGACGCGGGTCTCGGTGCCGCCGTGCGGGAGCATCGCGGAGTGGAACTTCTCGGCGCCGCGCCGGGACTGACGCCACTGGAAGAACATCGCGCCGTCAGAACCGCGCGCCACGTGGGAGAGGGCGTTGCGGGCCATCTGGCCGGGGGCCTTGGCGGGGTTGCGGGGCTGCCAGTTGACGCCCGAGGTGGAGTGTTCGAGGAGCAGCCAGGGGGCGCCGCCCGCGACGGAGCGGGTGAGGTCGGCGGCCATCGCGAGGTTGACGTGGGTGCGGCGGCCGTCGGTGATCAGGTAGTGGTCGTTGGTGACGAGGTCGACCTCGCGGCCCCAGGCCCAGTAGTCGACGGACTCGCACTGGCTGAGGGCGGCCATGAAGTTGGTCGTCACCGGGATGCCGGGCGCGAGGCGGTGCAGGATGTCCCGTTCCGCGACGAAGTTCTCGCGCATCGTGGCGTCCGCGAACCGCGTGTAGTCCAGCGCCTGGGCCGGGTTGACGGCGGTCGGGGTGAGCCGGGGCGGGTTGATCTGGCCGAGGGTCGCGTACCGCTGGCCCCAAAAGGCCGTGCCCCAGGCCTCGTTGACGCCGTCGACGGTCTTGTACGTCCGGGTCAGCCAGCGGCGGAAGTGGGCGGCGCAGTTGTCGCAGTAGCAGGCGGAGACGGGTACGCCGTACTCGTTGAAGACGTGCCACAGCGCGAGGGCCGGGTGGGTGCCGTAGCGCTCGGCGAGCCGGGTGGTGATGTTCGCGGCGGCGGCGCGGTAGTCGGCGTTGCTGTGGCAGATCGCGCCGCGTGAGCCGAACTCGTAGCGGGTGCCGTCGGCGGTGACGGGCAGGGCCTCGGGGTGGGCGCGGTAGAACCAGGCGGGCGGGGCGACCGTGGGGGTGCCGAGGTCGGCGCGGATGCCGTGGGCGTGGAGGAGGTCGAGGAGGCGGTCGAGCCAGCCGAAGTCGTACACACCGGGCTCGGGTTCCAGCAGTGCCCAGGAGAAGATCCCGACGCTCACCATGGTGACGCCGGCCTCCCGCATCAGCCGGACGTCCTCCTGCCAGACGCTCTCCGGCCACTGCTCGGGGTTGTAGTCCCCACCGAAGGCGAGCCTGGTGAGGCCCTTAGGGGTGGTCTCCGGCATGGATCTCTCCCGTAGTCGATCATTTGGGAACGTGCACACAGCACGCCCTGGGGCGCCGCCCCAACATAACCGCACGCCTGCGACCGCTGACAAGTGTCCTTGATGTTTCTCTGCTGTGAACGCTCCCAGCATGGCGCTTCTGGCTCCGGGTCCGGGAGCCGTAGAGTCTGGACCATGAGCAATACGGGGGGTCGGCGCAGACCACCGACGATCCATGACGTGGCGCGCGAGGCCGGAGTTTCGCGGGGCACGGTGTCGCGTGTCCTCAACGGCGGGCACTATGTGAGCCCGGCCGCGCAGGAGGCCGTCAACGCGGCCATCCGCAGGACGGGTTACGTCGTGAACCGGCACGCCCGCTCGCTGATCACCGGGCGCTCGGACTCGGTCGGCTTCCTGCTGACGGAGCCGCAGGAGAAGTTCTTCGAGGATCCCAACTTCAACATCCTGCTGCGCGGTTGCACCCAGGCGCTGGCCGCGCACGACATCCCGCTGCTGCTGATGCTGGCCGGCACCGAGGACGAGCGGCGGCGCATCACGCGGTACATCACCTCCGGGCACGTCGACGGGGTGCTGCTGGTCTCCAGTCACTCCGGGAACCCGGTGGCGGAGGAGCTGAGCGAGGCGGGCGTACCGCTGGTCGCGTGCGGCAAGCCGATCGGGCTCGGCTCCAAGATCAGTTACGTCGCCGCGGACGACCGGGACGGCGCCCGTGACATGACCCGGCATCTGCTCTCCCTCGGCCGCCGCCGCGTCGGCATGGTCACCGGGCCGCTGGACACCCCGGGCGGTGTCGAGCGCCTCGCCGGCTACAAGGAGGTGCTCGCCGAGGCGGGCATCGCGGTGGACGACCGCCTCGTCGTCTCCGGCGACTACAGCCGCCTCAGCGGCGAGAAGGGCGCCGAGCGACTGCTCGCCCAAGTCCCGGACCTGGACGCCGTGTTCGTCGCCTCCGACCTGATGGCACGGGGCGTGCTCACCACGCTGGAGCGGGCCGGGCGACGGGTGCCGGAGGACGTGGCGGTCGGCGGCTTCGACGACTCCCCCGCCGCGCTCGCGTCCAGCCCCGAACTCACCACGATGCGGCAGCCGTTCGACCGGATCAGCGCGGAAATGGTGCGGGTGCTGCTGGCGCAGATCGGGGGCGAGGACACGGCGGCGGTGATACTGCCGACGGAGTTGGTGAAGCGCGAGTCGACGTAGGAAGGGGCGCGCCCCCGTGGGGAGCGCGCCCCTTGCCGACCGCCGTCAGGCGGACGGGTTGACGATCACCTCGGCCGTGTTGTTCGCGGTGTTCGTGTCGAAGGCGAGAGGCGTGCCGTTGTAGGCCCGGGTCGTGACGTGGCCCGTCGCGTCCGGGACGACCGTGTCGATGCGCAGTTGGAACGGGAAGCTGACGTCCAGGTCCGGCTTGGCCCAGGTCGGCAGGGTGCAGGCGTAGTGGGCGATGGTCGGGTCGTCGCCGGCGGTGTGGGCGCCTTGGCAGGTCTTGGGCATGGACGTGGCGACGGTGCCCTGCGGGGCGTAGAAGTCGATCGTGGTGATCGGATCGCCGGCGCTGATGTCACCGGCCCAGGCCGGTCCGTGGTTGACGAAGCGGAAGCCGGAGGTGACGGTGTCGCCGGCCGCGCCGCTCGCCTCGGTGCCGTAGACGGCGAAGTCGGCGGTGTTGTCCGCGGTGATGTGCCAGGAGCGGCTGTTGTCCGAGCTGTCGAGGTCGGTGACGTCGCCGAGCGGCTCGACGTCGTAGTCGAACCGGTCGTACAGCGCGTGGTCGGTGACGGCGAGCAGCAGCGGCTCGGGCAGCTCCACGGTGGCTCCGGGCGCGATCTCGGTGTCGAAGGAGCAGGTCACGGTGGTGAAGCCGGTGCCGTTGACGTCCGGTCCCGTGTAGGTGCACTGCGGGTAGCGGGTGGTGACGTCGAGGCCGTATGTCGCCCACATGCTCACGCTGAAGCCGTGCGCGGTCTCGTTGCCGGTGTTGGTGACCGAGTACGGCACGGTGAGGCTGGTGTCGGGTGCGACGCCGGTGGCGTCCTGCGGGGCAGGGATTCCGAGGTCCACGCCGGAGCCGAGGGTGACGGTGGTGTCGTCGCTCCGCGTGGCGACGAGCGTGCCGTCGGGGCCGCCGGTGGCCTCGGCGGAGTACGTGACCGTGCCCTGCGCTCCGACGGCGGCGCCGGCGACGGCCCGCACCTGCAACCGCACCTGCGGGCTGTAGCGGACCGGCACGTCCCCGGTGTCGCACACGGCGACGGCGCCGGTGGCGTCCGGCGTGCAGTTGTCGGGCCAGGCCACCTCGGCGACCCCCGCGAGCCCGGAGGCGTCGACGGTCAGCCGTCCGTCGGTCACGGCGAAGGTGTCGTTGCTGTGCGTCAGGCCCAGCACCAGCGGCCGGTACTGCGCCGTGCCGCCGTCCGGGGCGACGGTCGCCGCCACGTCGTACGGCGACTGGATCGCCAGCGCATCGGTCTGCGGTACGTCGGCGGCGACCGCCGCCCCGCTCCCGAGACCCGCGAGGAGCAACGCCCCCACGGCTCCGGCACAGGCCCCGCGACGCAGCACGCGTCCGACGGAGACAGAACTCATGAAATCCCCCACTTGGGACAGCGGAAACCCCGGCAACTGATCGGTGCCGGGCGCGAGTTGGACGGGGTGGCGGGACGGAAGGTTGTAGGAGGGGCGCGTGCGGCGGGAGGTTCTTACCGTCTTCTTGCACAGCGCCGGACCGGGCGGCCCGTCGGGCCGGACACGGCAGCCGGTCAGGATTGAAGAAGCCCCCGCCCCCTCCCTCGCCCTAGCCTGAATTCACCGGCGAAATCCGTCGGACCACGCTTCACGGAGGAGCTCGTCATGACCGACGGACTGAACACGATCATCTACCCCGTCAAGGACCTCGACGCCTCGAAGGCCCTGTTCGGCGCCCTGCTGGGGGTCGAGCCGTACGCGGACGAGCCGTACTACGTCGGCTACAAGGCCGCCGGGCAGGACGTCGGTCTCGACCCGAACGGGCACGCCAAGGGCATGACCGGACCGGTGCCGTACTGGACCGTGGACGACATCCGGACACGGCTCGCGGCGATGGTGGAGGCGGGGGCCGAGCTGGTCCAGGACGTCCAGGACGTCGGCGGCGGCAAGCTCATCGCGTTCGTGAAGGACGCGGACGGGAACTTCGTCGGGCTCACCCAGAATCCGGCCGCCTGACACCGGGCCCGGCCCGTTCCACTCCACCCGGGCTACTTGCACGTGCACTAGTTGCGCACTCAATAAATGGCCGGATCGGTGTTACCGTGCGGGTATGGCAGTGAAGTCGGCCGATGCCCGGCAGCTAGAGGAACAGTGGCGGGACATCCTGTCCGTGCACGCGCGCACGATGTGCGAGATCGACCGTGTGCTGCACCCGCACGGCCTGGGCGCGAGCGACTTCGAGGTGCTCGACATGCTCGCGGCCGAGGCGCCCGGGGAGGGCGACCAGTGCCGGGTGCAGAACCTGGTCGGGCGGGTCCATCTCAGCCAGAGCGCGCTCTCCCGTCTCATCGGGCGGCTCGAGAAGGACGGCCTCGTCGAACGCTCCATGTGCGTCGAGGACCGACGCGGGGTGTGGGTCGCGCTCACCCGCAAGGGCCGCGACCTGCACGCGGAGGTGCTCCCGCTCCAACGGGGCGTACTGGCACGGATGTTGGACGACGCACCGGCCTAGCCACCCACCACGAACTCGGCCCCGTCCAGGAGCACGTCGACCCCGGCCCCGTTCACCCGCGCCCGCGCCGCCGAGCCGGGGTCGAGCAGCGGGTTCGTGTGGTGGAGGTGCGTGTAGATCCGGCGGACGCCGGGGTGGCGGGCGAGTGCGGTGAGGCTGCCGCGGGCACCCGCGACCGGGAGGTGTCCCCTGGTCGACCGGTCGGTGCTCGTCTCGTCCGCCGTGAAAACGGTGCCGCCCAGCACGGCACAGTCGGCCTCCGCCAGCAGGTCGTCGAAGGTGTCCGTCCAGGCGGTGACACAGGGCGCGTAGACAAGGACCCCGCCACTCGCCAGGTCCTCGACGCGGTACGCCGTCACCCAGCGGTCGTCCGACGGGCGGGGCGGCAGATACACCGGAGCCTCCGCGGCCATCGGGTGGGCCGTGACGACAAGGCCCCCGGCCAGGACGAACCCGCCCTCGGCGAGGCTGTCGGACCACTCCCAGGGAGCGTGCCGGTCGAGGACGGCCCGGACCGGGGTGAGCGCGGCGAGGACGGGCCGCGGGGCGTACACCTTGAGGCCCGCCGCCCCGCGGAGCGCGGCCAGGCCCGTCACATGGTCGGCCTCGGCGTCGGTGAGGAGCACGCCGCGCACGGGGGTCTCGCGCGGGCCGGGGCCCGGCCAGAGCGCGGGGCCGGCGGTGAGCTGGGTGCGGATGTCGGGCGAGGCGTTGAGCAGCCACCAGTCGCGCGCGTTGCCGGTGACGGCCACGCACTCCTGCGTGCGCGAGGGCAGTTTCCCGTCACGGGCGGCGGCGCACAGCGCGCAGGCGCAGTTCCACTGCGGGAAACCGCCACCGGCGGCGGTACCGAGCAGGACGACCCTCACGACGATCGCGCCCCCTTGCACACTCACCGGACTCGCGGACTGACCGGACTCACCGAATCTCCCCGAGGGATCTTTCCTCCGAAACAGGCCGGACTACCCCACCGCAGGGGGCAGTTCCGGCCGATCTCCGGCAGGACGGCTGACGGCCACCGCCGCGCTTGCCTCAGCGCAGCAGATCCCGTACGGCCGCGAAGGCCGCGTCGACCGTCGCCGGGTCGGCGCCCGGGCGGGCGAGCGCGCTCATCGGGATCGGGGTGACGGAGGGCAGGCCGTCGTAGGGGGTCAGCCCGTCCGGAGCCGTGCCGACCGCGGCGAGCAGGGCGACGCCCTGTCCGGTGCGGGCGATGTCGAGGACGCCGGCGAGATAGCCGGCGTCGCCGACGACCGCGGCGGGTACGCCGTGCGCGGCCAGGGTGGAGATGGCGCGGCGGCGGATCGCGCACGGGTCCTCGATGGCGACGAGCGGGACCGGCGCGGGCGCCGCCGGGGGCTGCCAGCCGGGCGTGGCGTGCCAGGTGAGCGGGAGGCCGCCGACCGGTGTGCCCTCGGTGGCGGCGGCCTCGGTGACGTACACCGCGACGTCCACGCTGCCGCGTTCCACGGCCTCGACGAGCCGGGCCGAGCGGTCGATGCGGAAGCGGACCCGGCAGCCGGGCCGCACCTCCTGGACGGCCGCGGTCAGCCGTGGCAGAAACTGGTCGGCCGCGTGTTCGGTGGAGCCGATGGTGACGGTGTCGCCCTCCACGTCCAGCAGGGTGCGTACGGCCTCGTCGTGCACGGCGAGGATGCGCCGGGCCTGTTCGAGGAGGAGCCGTCCTTCGGGGGTGAACCGGGTGCCCCGCCCCTCCCGCTCGACGATCGGCAGGCCCAGTGTCTTCTCCAGTCTGCGCACATGCTGGCTGACCGCGGACTGGCTCAGGGCGAGGGCCCGGGCCGCCCGGTGGAAGCCGCCGCAGTCGGCGATCGTGGTCAGGCTGCGCAGGGCCACGATGTCGAGGACAGGTTGGGGCATGCCGGTGACGGTAGCCGTTTCCCGCACCGATCGCGATAACTGATCGATTTCGATGCGGAATCATCGTTGGACGTGATCGGTCGTGGCCGGTCATGATGGGCGCATGCTGCACACGACCGCTTTCGCTGCCTTTCTGACGCAGCGCCGAGTCATCGACTTCGGCGTGGCGTGCAGCGCGCGTTGTCGTTGACCGATCGCCGCTCTCCGGCACCCTTCCCGAGTTCTCGCTGATCACGTCCGCCCTGCGCACTGACACGTGACGGCGGCTCCGGCCTGCACTCTTTCTCCCCCTTCGTTCGATTCCCCTCCCCTTGCCCCTCGTTGGGAGCTGTCACCCCATGCCCTCTTCCTCCGTCTCGTCCTGGGACGAACCCGAAGGCCTCGCCGCGCGCGGCACGTTGATCGTGCTGGCCGGGCGGGGCGAACACGGCGGTGTCTACGAGCGGTTCGGCCGCCGGCTCGGCTTCGACGCCTACCGCGTCCGCGCCCTCGGTGACCCGACCGCCGACCCCGCCGTACTGGAGCAGGCCGCCAAACTGCTCGCCGACGAGTCGCTGCCCGGCCCGAAGGTGCTGGTCGGCTCGGACACCGGCGCGCGCTACGCCCTTCAGCTCGCCGCCGAGCAGACCGCGGGCGTCGACGCGCTGATCCTCGCCGGGCTGCCCACCGGGGCCTGGACTGCGGGCAGTTGGGAGGAGGAGGCCGCGGCGCGCACCGCCTGCCCGACCCATCAGGGGCGCCTCACCAACGACTCCGAGTTCCGCCGGGGCGCCATCGACAGCGCACCCGAGCTGCCCGAACCGAATCCGGACCTGGTGCGCGTCCCGGTCCTGGCCCTGCACGGCCAGGCCGACACGATCAGCCCGCTCGACCGGGCGCTGAGCGTCTACGCCGGTCACCCGAACGTGCACACCGTGACCTTCGTGGACGGCCGGCACGACGTCCTCAACGACGCCCTGCACCGCACCGTCGCCGCCACGGTCGTCCTCTTCCTCGAACGGCTCCGCCTCTCCTCCGAACTTCCCGCGATAGCCGAGGAGTTGACATGAGCCCCCGTGTGACGACCACCGTCGCCGAGCTGACCGAGCTCCTCGGGTCCGAGCGGCCGCCCGTGCTGCTCGACGTCCGCTGGGCCCTCGGCGATCCCCACGGCCGCGACCACTACGCGGACAGCCACATCCCGGGCGCGGTCTACGTCGACCTGGACACCGAGCTGGCCGCACCGGCGAGCCCCGAGGGCGGCCGGCATCCGCTCCCCGACCTCGCCCAACTGCAGGAGTCCGCCCGCCGTTGGGGCATCGGGAGCGGACGATCCGTCGTCGTCCACGACGACCTGGGCAACACGGCGGCCGCCCGCGCCTGGTGGCTGCTGCGCTATGCGGGAGTCACCGAAGTGACCCTGCTGGACGGGGCGTTGGGCGCCTGGCGCGCGGCGGGGCTGCCGCTGGAGTCCGGGATTCCCGCCGATCCGGCCCCGGGTGACATCGTGCTCAGCGCGGGCGCACTGCCGATCACCGATGCCGACGGGGCCGCCGAACTCGCCGTGTCCGGGGTGCTGTTGGACGCGCGTGCCGGTGAGCGCTACCGGGGCGAGGTCGAGCCGGTGGACCCGCGTGCCGGCCACATTCCGGGGGCCGTGTCCGCGCCGACCGGGGAGAACCTGGCGGCGGACGGGACCTTCCTGTCGCCCGAGCTGCTGCGCAAGCGGTTCGAGGAGCGGGGTGCCGGTGCCGCTTCACGCATCGGCGTGTACTGCGGGTCCGGGGTCACCGCCGCGCATCAGATCGCGGCGCTGGAGATCGCCGGGTTCGAGGCGACGCTCTTCCCCGGTTCCTGGTCCGCCTGGTCCGCCGATCCCGCGCGGCCGGCCGCGACGGGAGACCGGCCATGACGACGAAACCCCTGAACTCGGCCGTGCTGCCCGCGCAGTTGGCGCCCGCGGACACCCCTCAGCCGGCCGCGCGCGTCACCATTCGCGGCCGGACGAAGACCGCCCGCCGCTTCACCGTCCCCCGTTCCGTACGGCGTGCCGCCGGACCCGTCGGGCTCGTCCTGCTCTGGTTCCTGACGTCCGCCACCGGGGTGCTCCCCGAGTCCGTGCTGGCCTCCCCCGTCGACGTCATCCGGCAGGCGGTGGACCTGACGAAGAACGGTGAACTGCCCAGCGCCATCGCCGCGTCGGGCCGCCGTGCCGCCATCGGCTTCCTGATCGGCGCGACGGTCGCACTGACGCTGTCGCTGGTGGCCGGGCTGTTCCGGCTCGGCGAGGACGTCATCGACTCCTCGATGGGCATGTTCCGGGCGATCCCCTGGGTGGGTCTGATCCCGCTGTTCATCGTCTGGTTCGGCATTGAGGAGACCCCGAAGATCGCGCTGGTCGCGCTCGGGGTGACGTATCCGCTGTACTTCAACATCTACGGCGGCATCCGCTCCACCGACGCCCAACTCGTCGAGGCCGCACGGATGATGGGGCTCGGCCGGTTCGGTCTGATCAAGTACGTGATCCTGCCGAGCGCGCTGCCCGGGGCACTCGTGGGCCTGCGGTACGCGCTGTCCACCGCGTGGCTGGCGCTGGTCTTCGCCGAGCAGGTCAACGCGGACGCGGGGCTCGGCTATCTGATGAGCAACGCCCAGCAGTACTTCCGTACGGACGTCATCGTGCTGTGCCTCGTCGTGTACGCGCTGCTCGGGCTGGCCTGCGACTTCGCCGTACGGATCCTGTCGCGCCGGCTGCTGACCTGGCGGGCCAACTTCGAGGGTGAGGCGTAGAGATGGCCAACTCCGTTGAGATACGCGGGCTTTCGCGGGCCTTCGACGGCAACACCGTGCTGCACGCGCTCGATCTGGACATCCGTGAGGGCGAGTTCGTGGCCCTGCTCGGGCACAGCGGCTGCGGCAAGTCGACACTGCTGCGGATTCTCGCCGGACTCGACGACGAGATCGGCGGCGAGGTGACCGTGCCCGCGCGGCGCAGCGCGGCCTTCCAGTCGCCCAGGCTGCTGCCCTGGTTGAAGGTGTGGCGCAATGTCGTGCTCGGGCTGCCGGGTCGCCCGGACCGGGATCTCGCCCTCAAGGCGCTCGACGAGGTCGGCATCGCGGAGCGCGCGACCGTCTGGCCCAAGACGCTGTCCGGCGGTCAGGCGCAGCGCGTCTCGCTCGCCCGCGCTCTGGTCCGTGAGCCCGAACTCCTGTTGCTGGACGAGCCGTTCGGCGCCCTGGACGCGCTGACCCGGGGCAAGGTGCAGGCGCTCGTCGCCGAGCTGTGGCGGCTGCACGGGTGCGCGATCCTCCTGGTCACCCATGACGTGGAGGAGGCGCTGCTGCTCGCCGACCGGGTGCTGGTGATGGACGAGGGCCGTATCGCCCACGAGTTGACCGTCGACCTGCCCCGTCCCCGTGATCTGACCGCCCCCGAGTTCGTGACCCTGCGCGCCCGCCTCCTGAACTGGCTCGGCGTGACCCGCACCCTGGAAGGAACCCCCTCGTGATCCGCAGAATCGCCGCCGCCACCCTGAGCCTGACCTCCCTGCTGGCGTTGAGCGCCTGCGGCGCCGACTCCTCGGCGGACACCGCCTCCGGCAAGCAGGTCACCCTCACCATCGGCGACCAGGCCAAGACGCTCCAGACGATCATCGCCGCCTCGGACGCGCTCAAGGGCGCCAAGTACAAGGTGAAATGGGCCGAGTTCCAGGGCGCGGCCCCGCTCTACCAGGCCGTGCAGGCGGACGCCGCCGACACCGGGTTCTCCGCCGACCTGCCCGCGCTCCAGGCGCTCAGCGGCGGGGTCAAGATCAAGAACGTCGCCGCCCTGAAGAACGACGGCACGCACGTCGGGATCGTCGTCCGCAAGGACTCCGGCATCGACAGCGTGAAGGACCTCAAGGGCCAGAAGGTCGTGGTGTCCTCGGCGAAGGGCAGCGTCTCGGAGTATCTGCTGGCCAACGTCCTCAAGCAGAACGGGCTCAGCTACAAGGACGTCAAGGTGCAGTACCTGCTGCCGACCGACGCGCAGGCCGCGTTCGCCTCCGGGAAGGTCAAGATCTGGGCGACGTTCGGCGTCTACCAGGCCGTCGGCCTGGAGCAGGGCGGCCGGCTCCTCGTCGACGGCGGGGACGGCCGGGTCAGCGGCATCGGCTTCATCAACGCCTCCGAGAAGGCCCTCGCCGACTCGGCGAAGAAGACGGCCCTTTCCGACTTCCTCCAGCGCCTGAGCACGGCACTGAAGTGGACCAGCACCCACCAGGACGCGTACGCGAAGGCCATCGAGCAGCGCAACGGCGCCGACGCCTCGGTGGCGAAGACGCTCGCCTCCGCCGCCTACAGCCAGGTGCTGCCGGTCACCTCGGACGTCGACACGACCGTGCAGCAGGTGGCCGACCTCATGAACAGCATCGGGGTCCTCGACCCGAACGTGGACGTGGCCAAGACCACCGACACCTCCCTGCTCAAGTGACCTTTGCTTCTTAGGAGTTCGCTCATGCCTGTCGAGTTCATCAGCGCCGTCCACACCGACGCCGGGGCCCCGGGTCCCGCCGCCGCGAGCCGGATCGGCTTCGACATCGACCACCTCCGCAAGTACGCCCGCACCCTCGACGACGGCGGCTTCGACCACACCCTGGTCGCCTACCACTCGGCCTCGCCCGACGCCTTCCAGGTCGCCCAGTTCGTCGCGACCCACACCGAGCGGATCCGCCCGATCCTGGCGCACCGGCCGGGCGTGATCTTCCCGACGCACGCGGCCCGCGCCCTGGCCACGCTGGACCGGATCAGCAACGGCCGGCTGACGCTGCACATCATCTCCGGCGGCAGCGACGAGGAGCAGCGCCGGGAGGGCGACTACCTCAACAAGGCGGAGCGGTACGAGCGTTCGGACGAGTACATCCAGATCCTGCGGAAGGTGTGGCAGGCCGAGGGGCCCGTCTCGCACGAGGGCAGGCACTTCAGGTTCGAGGGCTACTACTCGGACGTGAAGCCGGTGAACGGGCTGGTCCCGATCTCGGTCGGCGGCTCCTCCCAGGACGCGTACCGGGTGGGCGGCCAGCAGGGCGACATCTTCGGCCTGTGGGGCGAGCCGCTGAAGGAGACGGCCGAGCAGATCGCCGCCGTCAACGCGGTCGCGGACGCCGCCGGGCGCCCCCATCCCCGTATCTGGGTGTCGTTTCGGCCGATCATCGCGCCCACCGAGGAACTCGCCTGGGAGAAGGCGCACCGCACCCTCGGCGTCCTCAAGGACCAGGCGAAGGAGGCCGAGTCGCTGCGCCATTACCGCACCACCGGCCGCCCGGCGAACGTCGGCTCGCAGCGCCTGCTCGACATCGCCGAGCGCGGCGAGGTCCAGGACCGCTGCCTGTGGACCGCCCCCGCCGTCGCCACCAACGCGGCGGGTGCGTCAACTGCCCTTGTGGGCACGCCCGAGACGGTCGCGCAGGCGCTGCTCGACTACGTCGACATCGGCTGCGACCTGCTGTCGATCCGCGGCTACGACCCGCTCAACGACGCGATCGACTACGCCCGGCACGTGCTGCCGCTGGTCCGCCAGGAACTCGCCCACCGGGCGAGCACCGCACAGGCCGCCTGAACCACCTCTCCTTCCTGATTGCGAACTCCCCTATGGAGACTCCGTGTTGTTCCGCCATTCCCTGCGCGCGTCCGCCGCCGCCCTCGCCCTGCTGCTCCCCTTCGCCGCCGCCTGCGGAGGCAGCGCGAAGGCCGAGTCCTCGTCCGACGTCTCCTCCGTGACCCTGCGGGTCGGCGACACCGGCTGGAAGGTCGGCGAGGCCGTCCTCGAGTACGCCCATCTCGACGACACCCCGTACAAGGTGAAGTGGAACCTCTTCCAGGGCGGCGACCTGCAACTCCAGGCCATGCGCGCCGGAGCGCTGGACCTGGCCTCCTCCAGCGAGATCCCGCCCATCTTCTCGGCCGCCGACGGCAGACCGAACTTCAAGGTCGTCGCCGTCCAGCGCGGCACCACCCTCAACCAGGAGGTCATCGTCCCCAAGGGCTCCAAGGTGACCGACATCGCCGGCCTGAGGGGCAAGAAGGTCGGCTACGTCCAGAACACCACCGCCCACTACTTCCTCTACGAGCTGCTGAAGCAGGCGGGCCTCACGTGGTCGGACATCGACGCCAAGCCACTGCTGCCCAACGACGGCCTCGCGGCCCTGAACGGCGGCTCCATCGACGCCTTCGCCTCCTACGGCACGTCGGTCATCACCGCCCACCAGCAGGGCGCCCGCACGGTCGGCTCCGGCGCGGACATCCTCTCCGGCAACTTCCTCTGGTCCGCGCGTGACAGCGTCCTGAGGAGCCCCGCCCAGAAGGCCGCCGCGGCCGATCTGATCGCCCGGATCACCAAGGCGTACGCCTACGTCCGCGACGGCCACGAGGACGGCTTCGCGAAGGTCACCGCCGAGGCCACCCACCAGCCGCTCGCGCAGGCGAAGTCGGATCTGCTCGCCGCGCAGAAGCAGCGCCCGACGCAGGCCAGGACGGTCGGCGACGACACGATCGCCTCCCAGCAGAAGGTGGCCGACGCCTTCACCGAACTCGGCGCGCTCAAGAAGCACCTGGACGTGAAGTCGTTCTGGACCACCGCACTCAACTCCGACCTGAAGAAGGCCCTGTGACCGCCCGCATCGCCGAACTGGCCACCGGCTACGACGAGTCGGGCGCCTTCCCCGCCGACTCCCTGCGGATCGCCCACGAGGCCGGGCTGCTCACCGCGACCATCGGGGAGCGGTACGGCGGCCGGGGCGCCCGGGTCGAGGAGAGCGCGCGCATCCTCCACCGGATCGGGCAGGGCGACCCGTCCGTCGCCCTGATCGCGGCGATGACCCTCAACACGCACGCCCGGCAGGCCGTACAGCCGCACTGGCCGGGCGAGTTGTACGCGCGTGTGGTCAAGGAGTCCTTCGAACGGCCGGTGCTCGTCAACCACGCGCGGGTGGAGCCGGAGTTGGGCTCCCCCGCGCGCGGCGGCCTCCCGTCGACGCTCGCCCGGCGCACTCCGGACGGCTGGTCGCTGAACGGCACCAAACGCTTCGTGACCGGCGCGGAGGGCCTGGACTGGTTCCTGGTGTGGGCCACCACCGACGAACCGGAGCCGCGCGTCGGCACCTTCCTGGTGCCGGGCGGCTCCCCGGGTATCGAGATCACCGGCCGCTGGGACCAGTTGGGGCTGCGGGCCAGCGGCAGTCACGACGTGACGTTCCGGGACGTGGAGATCCCCTACGAGCACGTCATCGGCATCGGCCCGCACGGTGCGTCGGCCGAGCAGGACAACCGGGCGGGCGCCGCGCTCCATCTCCCGCTCGCCGCCCTCTACTTGGGGGTGGCACGGGCGGCGCAGTCGTTCTTCCACACGTTCGCCCACGAGCGCGTGCCCGCCAACCTCGGCCATCCGGTGGCCCGTACGGAACGGTTCCGCAGGACCGCCGGAGAGATCGAGGTGCTGCTCTCCGCCGCCGAGCAGTTGGTGTTCGACGGCGCCGCCCGGGTGGACTCAGGCGACTCCGCGTACACCCCCGAACAGGCCCTCGGGGCACGGGTGCTGGCCGACCGGCACGGCGTCCGCGCGGTGGAGCTCGCGGTACGGCTGCTCGGCAATCCCGGGCTCGCGCGGGGCAATCCGTTGGAGCGGCACTTCCGGGACATCCAGTGCGCGCCGGTGCACGCACCCCAGGAGGACATCTCGCTGCTCGCGATCGGCACGAAGGCGTTGAATCCGTGAAGGCACGCACAGTGAAGGTACGCATCCGGTGACCACAGCTCCCCCGACCGCTCCCACCGCCGCCGCCCGGCTCCTCGGTCTGCTCGCCCGGGATCTGCCGCCCGATCAACTGGCCACGGAACCACGGACGTTGGCCGCGCACGCCACGGACCGTTCGGGCACCCGCCCGGACGGTGTCCCGCTCGCCGTGGTGCACGCACGGCGCACCGAGGACGTGACCGTCACGCTCCGGCACGCGAACGCGCTGGGCGTGCCGGTGGTGCCGCGCGGTGCGGGCACCGGTCTGTCGGGCGGGGCGTCGGCCGGCGAGGGCGTGCTCGTCCTCGACCTCTCCGGGATGAACCGGGTCCTGGAGCTGTCGGTCGACGACCAGCTCGCGGTGGTCGAACCGGGCGTGATCACCGCCGAGTTGGACCGGGCGGCGGGCGAGCACGGGCTGCGGTACGCGCCCGATCCGGCGAGTGCGGCGATCTCGACGATCGGTGGGAACATCGCGACCAACGCGGGCGGGCTGCGGTGCGCGAAGTACGGGGTGACGCGGGACAGCGTGCTCGGCCTGGAGGCCGTGCTCGCCGACGGGACGGTGGTCACGACCGGCCGCCGTACCGTCAAAGGGGTCACCGGTTACGACCTCACCGCGCTGCTGACCGGCTCCGAGGGCACCCTCGCCGTCATCACCTCGGCGACCCTGCGGCTGCGCCCGGTGCCGGTGGCGACGGCCACGGTCGCAGCCTACTTCGACTCGTTCGAGGCGGCGGCCGAGGCGTCGTACGCGATCGGGCGGGCCGGGGTCGTACCGGCGCTCGCGGAGCTGCTCGACGGGCCGGTGCTGCGGGCCGTAGATCCGGCGCTGGGCGAGCGCGGGGCGGCGCTGCTGCTGGTGCAGTGCGACGGGGCGGGGGCGGGCATCGAGGCGGAGCAGGTCGCGCGGGTGCTGGCGCCGACGGCCTCCTCCGTGGAGACCACGACGGACCCGGTCGAGGCGGAATCGCTGCTGGCGGCCCGCCGGCTCGCCCTGCCCGCGCTGGAGGAGTTGGGCCGGCCGCTGATCGAGGACATCGCGGTGCCCCGCTCGCGGCTCGCGGAGGCGGTCCGCGAGATCCGCCTCATCTCCGCCCGTCACGACGTGCCGGTCTACACCCTCGCGCACGCGGCGGACGGCAACCTCCATCCGATCATCGTGGTCGATCCCGCCCTGGACCGGCTGCCGGACGCGGCCTGGGAGGCGGCCGGCGAGATCTTCGCGCTCGCGCTGCGGCTGGGCGGGACGCTCACCGGCGAGCACGGTGTGGGAGTGCTGAAGCGGCAGTGGGTGGCGGACGAACTCGGGCCCACCGCCCACGCGTTGCAGCGGCGGCTGAAGGAGGCGTTCGATCCGCGGGGCATCCTCAACCCCGGCAAGACCCTGTGAGCGGGGCTCGACCGGACCCCCCGAACGGGTGAAGTCGGGTCAACCGGGGGTGGTGCGGGGGGGCACGTGCGAGCGGCATGTGCCTCGACCGCCGTCATCGTCCATCACTCGTGGTGACCGATGACGGGTAGCTGTACGCACGGAATGTGACGGGAGCAGACACTCCGTCAACCGTGCGACAGGAGAGAAGGCACCATGTCGGTCGACACCGGTACCGCGCCCGAGGCGGGCGCCGAGGAGCGGGAACAGCAGAGCCTCGGTACCGCCGCGGCACGCACTCTGGCGACCACGACCAAGTCCGAACCGCAGATGCAGGGCATCAGTTCACGGTGGCTGACCCGCATGCTGCCCTGGGTGAACGTGCCCGGCGGCACCTACCGCGTCAACCGCCGGCTGTCCTACACCCGGGGCGACGGACGGGTCACGTTCGTCCAGACCGGCGCCCAAGTGCGGGTCGTCCCGGCCGAGTTGAGCGAACTACCGCTGTTGCGCGGCTTCGCGGACACCGACGCGCTCGGCGCGCTGGCCGAGCGGTTCGAGCAACGGGAGTTCGCGCCGGGTCAGTTGATCGTGGAGGCGGGCCGCCCCGCCGACCAGGTGTTCCTGATCGCGCACGGCAAGGTGGAGCAGCTCGGGGAGGGTCCCTACGGCGACGAGGCGGTCGCCGGTCTGCTGGCCGACGGCGACACCTTCGGCGGCCAGGTGCTCGGCGACCCGGACGGCACCTGGGAGTTCACGGCCCGCGCGGCGACGGCCACCACGGTACTGACGCTGCCGCACTCGGCGTACCAGGCCGTCGCGGAACGGCATCCGGCGCTGAGCGCGCACGTCGAGGCGCTCGGCGCGGACGACCGCGGTCCGCTCAACACCTTCGGCGAGGCGGCGATCGCCCTGAGCGCCGGCCATGTGGGCGAGCCCGATCTGCCGGCCACGTTCGTGGACTACGACCTCGCTCCGCGCGAGTACGAACTCAGCGTCGCCCAGACCGTGTTGAAGGTGCACAGCCGCGTCACCGACCTCTACAACCAGCCGATGAACCAGACCCAGCACCAACTCCGGCTCACCGTCGAGGCCTTGCGTGAGCGGCAGGAGAACGAGCTGGTCAACAACCGGGAGTTCGGGCTGCTGCACAACGCCGACTACGACCAGCGGATCTCCACCCACTCCGGGCCGCCGACCCCCGACGACCTCGACGAGCTGCTGAGCATGCGGCGCGACACCCGCTTCCTGTTCGCCCATCCGCGGACGATCGCCGCGTTCGGCCGCGAGTGCAACAAGCGGGGCGTCTACTTCAGCGGCATCGACGTCGGCGGCCACCATCTGCCCGCCTGGCGCGGGGTGCCGCTGCTGCCGTGCGGCAAGATCCCGGTCAGCGCGTCCCGTACGTCGTCGATCATCGCGATGCGCACCGGCGAGGACGACCAGGGCGTGATCGGCCTTTACCAGACCGGCATCCCGGACGAGCTCGAACCGGGCCTCAACGTACGGTTCATGGGCATCAACGAACAGGCGATCATCTCGTACCTGGTGAGCACCTACTTCTCGGCGGCGGTCCTGGTGCCGGACGCGATCGGCATCCTGGAGAACGTCGAGGTCTCCCGCCGGGACGGCAACTGACGGCGAGGGAAGGCTAGTTCAGGAACGCGTCCAGTCGTGCCGCGTCCGGTGCGGTCGCCGGGCCCGGTGCGGTGACGGCCAGGGCGGCGCCCGCGTTGGCCCGGCGGGCGGCGGCCACCGGGTCGAGGCCCTGGGCCAGGGCGGCCATGAACACGCCGGTGTGCGCGTCGCCCGCGCCGTTGAGGTCGACGGCGTCCACGGCGAACCCCGGGACGGTGACGAGGCGTTCGCCCTGGCGCAGGAGACAACCGTCGGGGCCGGTACGGACGAGCACCGAGCCGCGCCCCAGTTGGGACTGGAGGGCGCGGGCGGCTTCGGCCGGATCATCGACGCCCGTGAGCAGCGTGGCCTCACGGGCGTTGCAGCTCCACCAGTCCGAGCGGGCGAGCAGCGACTCCAGTGCGTCGCGGGGGATTTCGTCCGCCAACGGCCCGGGGTCGGTGACCACCGTGACGCCCGGGTCCAGTCGGGCCAGGAGGTCGAGCAGGGCCGCCCGGTTGCCGTCGTGGAGCAGGCCGTATCCGGTGAGGTACGCCAAGTCGCCCGCGCCGGGCCGGAGGTCGGCCAGGTCGGCCGGGGTGAGGGTGGCCTCCGCGCCGGGGCTGGTGACGAAGGTGCGCTCGCCGTCCGTGTCGACCAGGCAGACCACGAAGCCGGTGTCCGGTGCCGGGCGCGGTGCGAGCAGGACGTCGATGCCCTCGGCGCGCAGCGCGGCGCGGGCCCGGTCACCGAAGGGACCGGTGCCGTGCGCTCCGGCGTAGGTCACGGGGAGTCCCTGGCGGGCGGCGGCGGCCATGACGTTGAAGCCGCCGCCCGGGGTGCGTTCGGTGCGGGTGGCGAGGACGTCGCCGCCGCGCTCGGGGAGGGCGGGGATCTCCAGGACCAGGTCGACGACGACGTTGCCGAGGTGCCAGAGCCGCCCGCTCACGACCGCTCCCGCAGGACGAGCGTGGCCGTGACCGTGGCATCCAGGTCGACCACGACAGTGCCGAGATACCAGAGCCGCCCGCTCATGCCCGCACCCGCAGGTCGCAGGGCTGCCCCCGTGGCATCCAACTCGACGATGACGTTGCCGAGGCGCCACAGCCTGCCGCTCACGACTGTCCCCGCAGACGGAGCAAGGCTGCCGCCGTGGCGTCCAGGTCGAGCGCCGGGTTGACGCGTACAAGCGTCTCGCGCGCGTCGGCCGGGAAGGCGTCCACTCCGTGGCAGGCGCCGCCGATGGCCCCCGCGATCGCGGCGATGGTGTCGCAGTCGCCGCCGACGGAGGCGGCGAGCAGCGCGGCCCGCCAGGGGTCGTCGGGGCAGGCGGCGAGGACGGCGAAGGCGGCGGGCACGGACTCCTGCGTGGCGAGGCTGGTGCCGACCAACGCGTAGACGCGCTCGCAGAGTTGGGCCTCGGTGAGGCCGCGCGCCAGCCCGGTCGCCCAGACGATCCGCTCGGCGACGTCGGCGGCGGCCACCCAGTGGCCCCGTCCCGCCGCCAACCGGGCCGCCGACACGGCCACTTCGACGGCCTCGGAAACCGACGCTCCGTCAAGTCCCGCGCTCACGGCGGCCGCCACCGCCGCGGCACCGGCGAGCGCGACCCCGGTGTTGTGGGTCAGGCTGCTGGCCTCCACCACCCGGTCCACCAGAGCCGCCGGGTCGGCGGCCGACACCGCGATGCCCACGGGCGCGATCCGCATCGCGGCGCCGTTGGTGGTGCCGTACCGCCCCACCTCGTCGACCGGGGTGCCCGCGAGGACCAGTTCCACCGCCCGCTTGGTGGACGGTCCGAGGAGGTCGAGCGAGCCGCGGGCCCGCATGTCGTCCTCCCAGGCGACCAGGCGCCGGGCGAGTTCCGCCGGGTCGATACGGCCCTTGCCGTCGAGCAGCAACTGGGCGAGGAGCAGGGCCTGTTCGGTGTCGTCGGTGACCGCTCCGGCCGGCATCCCGGCGGCGAGCGGATGATCCGGGGCGGCCGGTTCGAAGCCGGTCAGGAACGCGCCGTAGCGTGCCGTGATCCGGGGGCGGGACAGCATCTGGGTGGGCATGCCGAGGGCGTCGCCGAGGGCGAGCCCGTGGAGGGCTCCGGTGGCGCGGCTCTGGAGGGTCATGGGCACTTTCCGGGGCAGGGGTCGGCTTCCGGGGCGTGGGTCAGCCGAATTCGAGGGTCAGTTGGAAGTGGTCGGGGTCGAGGAGGCTCACGACATGTTCGACGAAGGAACCGTCGGCCGCGCGGCTGGTCCGCCGTGTGTCGAGGAACCAGTCACCCGCCTCGCGGCGCAGCAGCTCCGCCTCCCGTCCGTCGATCCGGCGCCCGCTCACCCGCTGCTCACCGTGGTCGGGCCGCAGTCCGGCCCGCAGCATCACCTCGGTCAGCGACTCCTCCCCGAGGCCGCGCGCGGCCAGGTCGCGCACGCCGGGCACGGGCGGCAGGAAGCTGCGTTCGTACGACACGACGACCGCGTCCGCCGCGAGTTCCCGTATCCGCTCCACGCACACGAACTCGCAGGTGTTCAGGGTGAGTTGACGTGCGAGTTGTTCGTCCCGCCTGGCGTCCACCGTGAGGGTGCGGACCCGGGTGTCGATGCCCTGGGTGGCCAGCGCGTGGGCCCAGCCGAGGCGGTCGTCGAGGGGGCGGCCGTCGAAGAGGACGTAGGAGCCCTTGCCGGTGCGGGTGGCGATCAGGCCGGCCTCGCTGAGTTCGGCGAGGGCCGCGCGGACGGTCGTACGGCTGACGCCGAAGCGTTGGGCCAGGGCGTGTTCGCCGGGCAGTTGCTCGCCGGCGGGGCGGTGGCCGCCGCGGATCTCCTTGGCGAGGACCTCGGTGATCCGCTGGTGTTTGAGCCGGACGCCGGTCATGAGGTCTCCCCGACCGCCTCGGCGATGGTGACCACCCGGATCAGCGGCCGGTAGAGGTCCATGACGTGCAGCGCCTTGACGTGGGAGTCGTCGTCCACGCCGGCGCAGGCATCGGCGACGACCAGGACCTCCGCTCCGGCGTCGGCGGCGGCGAGGGCCGTGGACAGCACGCAGCAGTCGGTGCTGACGCCGGCGAGGACGAGCCGGCCGGTGGGGGCGACACGTTCGGCGAGTTCCGGGGTCCACTTGCCGAAGGTGGGCGCGTCCACCAAGTGCCGTGCCCGGGCGGCGAATTCATCGGTCAACTGCCAGAGCGGGGCGTCCGGTGGCTGGAGGGCGAAGGGCCACTGGTCGTAGTAGGCGCGCCAGGCGCCCTCGGGCTTCGCGGGGGCCAGGAAGCGGGTGAAGGTGACCCGTTCGGCGAAGGCCGGCAGCAGGCGTCGTACGCCTGCCGCCGCGTCGGCGAAGCGGGGGGTGGCCCAGGGGCTGTCGGGTTCGGCGAAGACGCGCTGCATGTCGATGACGGCGAGGTGACCGGGTGCGGTGGTCATACGGCGGGCACCGCCTCCGGGCTCGCGGCCTGCCGCTCCTGGCGCTGGACCCGGGCGCGGCCCAGGGCGAGGGTGCCGAGGAAGCCGAGGGCGAGTGCGGCCAGGACGCCGAGGTTGGCGTAGGCCCAGGCGCCGGACTTGCCGCCGAGGCCGAGCGGGTCGAGCAGATAGCCCTGCCAAGTCAGCCAGCTCGCGGCCGTGTTGGTGACCAGGCCCCAGCCGATCGCGGTGGCGGCGAGGGTGAGGAGGAGGGGTGTGAGTGCTACGTCGCCGTAGCGGCCGGTCGGTCGGAAGAGGTCGGCCTCGTCGTAGTCGCGGCGGCGCAGGGCGAGGTCGGCGAGCATGATGCCGCACCATGCGGCGATGGGGACGCCGAGGGTGGTGAGGAAGCCCATGAACTGGCCGAGGAAGTTGTCGGCGAAGAACACGATGTAGATCGAGCCGGCGATCATCAGGACGCCGTCGACGAGCGCGGCGAGATAGCGCGGTACCCGGAGGCCGGCCGAGAGGAGGGCGAGGCCGGAGGAGTAGATGTCGAGGACCGCGCCGCCGACCAGGCCGAGGACGGCGACCACGGCGAAGGGGACCAGGAACCAGGTGGGCAGGATCGTCGTGAGCGCGCCGATCGGGTCGGCGGCGATCGCCTTGTTGAGCGCGCTGGAGGAGCCGGCCAGCAGCAGGCCGAAGACCAGCAGGAGCAGCGGGGCGACGGAGGCGCCGAAGGTGGTCCAGCCGATCACGCCTCTGCTGGACGAACTCCGGGGCAGATAACGGGAGTAGTCGGCGGCGGCGTTGACCCAGCCGAGGCCGAAGCCGGTCATCATGAAGACCAGCGCGCCGATGAACTCCTGGGCGGAGCCCGCCGGCAGGGCGCTGACCGTGTTCCAGTGGATGTGGTCGGCGACGAGGGCGATGTAGACGACGGTGAGCACGGCGGTGACCACGGTGATGACCGTCTGGAGCCGCATGATCAGGTCGAAGCCCATGACTCCGCCGACGACGATGAGCGCGCCGACGATGATCAGTGCGACCACCTTGGTCTCCGTGCCGCCGCCCCAACTGAGTCTGTCGAACACGGTCGCGGTGGCCATGGTCGCGAGGGCGGTGAGGACGGTCTCCCAGCCGACGGTGAGGACCCAGGAGATCACCGACGGCAGCCGGTTGCCGCGCACGCCGTAGGCGGCGCGGCTGAGCACCATCGTCGGCGCGGAGCCGCGCTTGCCCGCGACCGCGATGAAGCCGCAGAGCAGGAAGGAGAAGACGATCCCGATCACACCGGCGACGAGCGCCTGCCAGAAGGAGATCCCGAAGCCGAGCGCGAACGCGCCGTAACTCAGGCCCAGGATCGAGACGTTGGCGCCGAACCAGGGCCAGAACAGGGTGCGCGGGGTGCCTTTGCGCTCGGCGTCGGCGATCACGTCGAGGCCGTGTGTCTCGACCTGGAGCTGCCGGGACCGGGAAGTCTGTGAGTCCGCCATCGTCGACCTACCTGTCTAGACGTGTTTAGTAGAAGCTAGGTCGGGTGCCGGCGGGCGTCAAGGGGGCGCGGCGGACGTTCCGCTCATCGGCACAGCACGCGACAGGGCACCGGCCGGTCAGCAGGCTGTGCCCATCGGTCGGGGCGTCAGGCGTACCGCACACGGGTGCCGCGCTTCCGCACTGTCGAAGGGGGCCGCCATGGAGTCGTCCGGGACGCGTCAGGGGTACGGCGAAGCCGCCCGCACTCCCCGCGGGGTCCTCCCCCGCGTCCGCGACCCGTTGGCTCTGCTGAGCGCGGAGTTCGACGGCGTCCACGACGTGTGGCGCTCGGCCGCGGGCACCGTGTGTGTGGCCGGGCCGGAGTCGGCCCGGGCGGTGCTCGGCAACCGGGACGGGACCGTCGTCGACATGTCCGACTTCTACCGGACCCGGCACGGGGACTTCGGGCCGCGTGCGGCGCAGATCCGGATCGGGCGCGCGGCCCGCGCCCTGATGCGTCGTCATCTGGACGCGCGAAGGGCGGAGTTGCCGGGTCTCGTCGCCGAACTCCTCACCCCCGGCGCCGTCTGGCCGGACGCCGGGAACCTGCTCGTCCTCCGGCATCTGCGGGACCTGCTGCTGCACCGGGACGCGCCACCCCAACTGCACACCACCGTCGAGCGGATCGTGCGCCGAGCGGTCCTGGCGGGCGCGCGGCGCCGCCACTCGCCGGCCTCCCGGCTGCTCTTCCGGCGCCGTGCGCTGAGCGTGCTGCACGCAGAAGTGCGCACCCGGCAGCGTGAGTTGACGGGACCGCGCGAACCGCGCGACCTGCTCGACGTGGTGGTGGGCGAGAGCGAGCCCGGGGCCGATCCGAAGGATCTCGCCGAGGTCTATCTCTCCTTCCTGTTCGCCACCGTCGGCTCGGTCGGCTTCGCGCTCGGCTGGTCGGTGTATCTGCTCGGCACGCACCCCGACTCCCTTGCCGCGAAGCCGAGTTGGGTGGTGCGGGAGGCGTTGCGGCTGTGGCCGGTGGCGTGGCTGTTCGCCCGGACACCAAGCCGTGCGCAGGACCTGGGCGGGACCGCGGTGACCCCGCGCGACCAACTCGCCGTCTGCACCTATCTGGTGCACCGGCATCCCGGGTACTGGGAGCGGCCGGACGAGTTCGTGCCGGAGCGCTGGGCGGAGGGCGCGCCGGACTCGGCGTATCTGCCGTTCGGGCACGGGCCGCACACCTGCGCCGGGGCGACCGTCACCATGCGGCTGCTCGAAGATCTCGTCGAACTCATCACCCGTGACCGGCGGTTGTCGGTCACCCCCCATGACGGCGCCGGTCCTCAGGTGGGCCCGGCGCTCGCTCCACCGCGTTTCACCGCGGTGCTGAGCGCCCGCCCCGGCTGTCCCGGAAGGAGGTGAACGCGCATGCACTCCCTGTATCTCAAGGCGAAGTCCGTCCTCAACATCCGAGGCTCGTACGGGCAGTTCTGGTACCTGTACCACCACATCTGACCGGCCCGGCGCGGGGAGCCACCGAGCGGCCGGCTCCCCGCGCCCCACGAGGGGACGCTCATCATGACCACACCGCAGCACCCCGAGGACTTCCTGCACTCCATCCGTACGCGCAGCGCCGCCGAGGACGGGATCTTCTGGGTCGACGACACCCGGCTCGGTGTGTTCGAACCGGAGGCCGCGCGCCGGGTCAGTGCCGAGAACTGGCATCGGTTCGTCCTGCACGACCGGCTGATCGACATGCTGCGGCGACGGCGCAGTCCCGAGGTGCGGTGGAGCGAGATCCGTTCCGCCTGGCTCACCCAGTTGCACACGCTGTCCACGCCGGAGCACCACGGCAGCCTGGTCGATCGCATGCAGCGGATCATCGACGAGCGGCTCGGCGAGGGCGTGGACCTGGTCATGCTCACCCAGGACGTGGCGCTGCGGTCCATGCTGCCGGTGGCGCTCTCGGGCCTCACGTCGAGTGAGGCCGAAGTGGTGCGCCGGGACCTGGAGTTGAAGCTGCTGCGGCTCGTCTCGCCCGAGCCGGCGGGGGTTTGGCACCATCTGAAGTTCATCGCCGTACAACTGCGGTCCGGGCTCGTCGTGCGCAGGGTGCTGCGGCAGCGCGCGGACGGCAGGCGGGGGCGCGAGCTGGACCTCGCCGATCCCTTCGTCGACCTGTTGCCCCGCCTCGGCATGGACCGCGCGCTGGACGTGGTGACCACCGTCCTCACCGCGATCGGCGGGCCGCCGGGCACCGCCGCCGCGAGTCTGCTGTACGAGTTCGTCCGGCATCCCGAGTGGCAGGAGCGGCTCACCGAGGAGCTGAGCGCCGTGGATCCGGTGGCGTTCCGTACGGCTCCGACGCACGCGGCGCCGGTCACGCACCGGTTCGTGAAGGAGGTGCTGCGGCTGTGGAGCCCGCCGTTGCTGCTGGTGCGGCGTACCAAGTTCCCCTTCGACTTCGGCAAGGCCCGGCTGGAGCCCGGCGATTGGTATCTGCTGAGCCCGCATCTGATCCACCGTGACGAGCGGGTCTGGAAGCAGCCGGACGTCTTCGACCCGGACCGCTTCCTGCCGGGTGCCCCGCACGGGCCGGCGGACCGCTCGTGTTACGTGCCGTTCGGCTGGGCGCCCAAGAAGTGCGTCGGCGCCAACATCGGGACGGTCCAACTGATGGCCCTGTGCCACCTGTTGTGCACCCGCTACCGCCTGACCGTCGACCGTCCCGAGAGTCTCACGATGGCTCTGCGCTTCGCC
Source organism: Streptomyces sp. NBC_01478 (assembly GCF_036227225.1). Classification (GTDB taxonomy): domain Bacteria; phylum Actinomycetota; class Actinomycetes; order Streptomycetales; family Streptomycetaceae; genus Streptomyces. The sequence continues at coordinate 1,631,659 of NZ_CP109444.1, forward strand.
CCGGTCCCGGAGGACTTCCGCGGCCGCCTCGCCCTGCGCTGAGCAAGATCGCCGTCTGTCCCGGAACTCACGCGGAATTGTCCGTGGTCCGTAACAGAGGGATCCTTCCGCTCGTTTATCCCGTCCTGACGAATGCACGGAACAGGGCAACAGGACAGGGAACAGGGCTGACATGGCACGGCATGGCGGGCGGGGATGGTACGGCCGGGTACTCGCGGCGGCGGTCGGGGTGACGGCGGTGGCGGCGGCCACCTCCGTGTGGACCGCGCAGGCCGGGGTCGTCGACGCGCAGCGGAACGGAGCCGACGCCCGTCCCGGCGCTGCGAGTTCGGCCCCGGCCCGGGTGGCGACCGTCTCGGAGGAGATCGTGCACGCCTCCGACAAGGGCGCCCACGGCGTCAACATCACCATCGACGACGGGCCGGACCCGACCTGGACGCCGGAGGTGCTCCAAGTCCTGCGGGAGAACGGCGTAAAGGCCACCTTCTGCATGGTGGGCACGCAGGCCGAGGCCCACCCCGACCTGGTCAAGGCGGTCGTGGCGGCCGGGCACCGGCTGTGCGACCACACGGTCTCGCACGACACCACGATGGACAAGAAGTCCGAGGCCTATCAGTCGAAGGAGATCCTGGACGCCGCGAGCATGATCACCAAGGCGTCCGGTGGTGTCCGCCCCGAGTACTACCGGGCGCCGGGCGGCGCCTTCACGCCGTACAGCCGGCATCTCGCCGCTTCGCAGGGGATGCGCCCGCTGGGCTGGAACGTCGACTCCAAGGACTTCGAACTCCCGGGCACGGACGCCATCATCGCCACCGTCAAGACCGAAGTGCCCAACGGGCCGACCATCCTGTTCCACGACGCCGGCGGCGACCGCTCCGAGACCGTGGCCGCGCTGCGCGAGATCCTGCCGTGGCTGAAGCAGCAGGGTTATTCGTTCGGGTTCCCGGTGCGCTGAAATGGCGCTCACTGTTTTTGGGTGACGAATATGTGTGGGAAATGTGCCAACGGTCGGCGAGGTAGCAGCATTTAAGCGTGTCAGTGCCGATTCGCGCTGCTGTCGATTCGCCATGAAGGCTTGCGGCGATATCAGGCGTGCAGTAACTACGTGATACATGAACCTGTTCAACCGTGCTGCGCCCCTCCGCCGCTCGGCACCCCCCGCCACCGCCCCGCAACGCCCGGCCGCCCCACCGGCCTTCACCTCCTCCGGCCTGCCCGATCCCGACCTGGCGGCGCTGACCGGAGAGTGGATGATCGACCCCGCGCACAGCCGGATCGGCTTCTCCGTCCGGCACGCGATGGTGACGACCGTGCGCGGGTCTTTCGCCGAATACAAAAGCCGGCTCTACTTCGACGGCGGCAACCCCGCCCGTTCGCGGGCGGAGATCGTGGTGTCCACCGGCAGCGTCGACACCGGCGTGGAACAACGCGACGCGCACTTGGTCGGCCGTGACTTCCTGGACTCCGCCACGTTCCCCCGGATGCGGTTCGCCAGCACCGCCGTGCAAATGGCCGGCAACGATGTCTATCGCATGCTCGGTGACCTCACCATCAAGGACGTCTCCCGTCCCGTCGTCCTGGAACTCACCTATATCGGCCATGTCACCGACCCGTTCGGCTACGAGCGCGCGGGCTTCGACGGCACCACCACCATCGACCGCTCCGACTGGGGTCTGACCTACAACTCCCGGCTGGCCGAGGGCGGTGCGATGGTGAGCGAGAAGGTGCGGCTCCAGTTCGACATAGCGGCGATCCGTACGGCGCCGACCGACTGACGGAGCGTCACCGCCCGACGAACCGGCCGCCGACGATCGTGTGGACCGGGTTCAGGTCGCGCAGGGCCTCGCTCGGGCAGCGGGCGGGGTCCTGGTCCCAGACGGTGAGATCGGCGAGGCGGCCCGGGGTGAGGGTGCCGCGCAGATCCTGATCGCCGCACAGGCGGGCCGCGTTGACCGTGTGCAGGGTGACGGCCTCGTCGTAGGTGATGGCGTGTTCGGGGCCCTTGACGCCGATGACGGTCTGGCGGGTGGTCATGCCCCAGACGGAGCGCATCGCGCCGAACTGGCCCACGGGGAAGTCCGATCCGGCGCTGACCTCGGCGCCCAGGTCGATCCAGCCGCGGGCGGGGAAGAGCCGGGCGACGCGCTCCGGGCCCCAGAAGCCCTCCTCGACCTCGGCGGTGTCGTGCAGCAGCGGCTGCTGGATGGTGACGGGGATGCCCAACTCGACGGCGCGGGCCCGCTGTTCGGGTCCCGCCAGGCCGCCGTGCTCCATCACCAGCGTGCCGGCCGGCAGGCCCGGATTGCGGGTGAGGACACGCTCGTAGGCGTCCAGGAGGGTGCGGACCGCGCGGTCGCCGTAGGCGTGGGTGCCGACCCGCCAGCCGCGCCGGACCACGGCCTCGACGGCCTCGACCAGCGCGTCGGGCTCCCAGGTCAGCGTCCCGGAGAAGGCGTGGTCACAGGCGTACGGCTCCTCGGTCGCGCCGGCTTCGAGGCCGCCGTCGAGCCCGAACTTCACGCCCCACACCCGCAGCGCCGGGTCGGAGCCGGCACGCCAGTCCTCCATGGCGTCGAGCAGCTCCTCCACCTGGGCCGCGCCGGTCATGCCGAGCGCCGAGACCAGGGCGCGGACCCGGATGCCTAGCGCTCCGGCCTCGCGGGCGACCAGGAGGACGGCGTAGTCCTCGGGGCTGACCGCGCAGTCGCGCACCGTGCCGATGCCGGTGGCGGCGTACTGGGCGGTCGCGAGCCGCAGCCCGTCGATCCGCTGCGTCCGGTCCGGTCCCGGCACGAGGCGCTCCACCAACCCCATGGCGTTGTCGATCAGCCGCCCGTCGAGCCTGCCGTCGGCGTCGCGGCCGATGACACCGCCCGGCGGGACGGGGGTGTCCTCGGTGATGCCCGCCAGGCGCAGCGCGTAGCTGTTGACGATGTCGTTGTGGCCACCGCGCTTGACCAGGACGGGGTGTCGGTCGGTGGCGGTGTCGAGTTCGGCCGCGGTGGGCATCCGGCGCTCGGCGAGGTTGAGTTCCTGCCAGTTGGTGGTGGTGCGGATCCACTCGCCCTCGGGGGTCGCCTTGGCCCGCTGCCGGATCAGGTCGAGGAACTCGGGGATGTCATGGGCCTGGTGGACGGGCACGTCGTACGCGCCGAGCGCCGCGTAAATGAGGTGCGTGTGGGTGTCGTCGAACGCGGGCAGCACCGTGGCGCCGGGCAGGTCGTGGACCGTGGTGTGCGGGCCCACCCAGGCGTCGAGTCCGTCCGGGTCCGGCGAGAGGGCCGCGATGCGGTCGCCCCGCACGGCCAGCGCCCGCTGCGGTGCCTGGCCGGGCACCAGGGTGTGGATCGCGTCGGCCCGGATCACCAGGTCCGCTCCGTGATCGGTCATCGTTCTCTCCCGCTTCTTCGCGACATCCGCTGACCAGGTTTTTGTACGACCGATCTGCCGGTTCGCACGTATTTGGCGGCTCGTGAAGCAGGAAATACGACACTCCCACCTCCTCAAATGGAGATCATGCGCCAATCGACGGACATCGACACCGCACCCCTCCCGGGCACCGTTCGAGCGCACGGGGCCGGTCCCCCACCGCGGACCATGATTGACAAGGCGATTCCGCAACGGTTGTCATGAACACTTGCCGAGATCCCCGAGGACACCATGGACGTACGGTCATTGAGCGGGCGCCGCGAGCTGCTCGACGCCGCCGGGGCCGAGTTGACGGTCCGTCACGGAGTGCTTCTGTACGGTCCCGCCGGGATCGGCAAGTCCGTGCTGGTGGCCGCCTTGATGGCATCCTCGGCCGCTCATGTCCGGCCGTCCGGAACGGTGTTGCACTGCTCCCCCGCCGAGGAGGACGCCCGGCTCCCGTTCGCCGGGCTCGTCGACCTCTTCGCCCGGGTGCCGGAGAGCTGCCTGGCGGACTTGGCACCCGAACCCCAAGTGGCGTTGCGGGCGGCCCTGTTGCACGGCCGCGAACCGGACGGCGACCGCGACCGGCTCGCGGTACGCGTCGCCGTGCTCGGCGTACTGCGCACCCTCGCCGCGACCGGCCCCGTGCTGCTGGTCCTCGACGGCCTCCAGTGGCTCGACGAACCGACCGCCGAGATCCTCGCCTTCGTCGTACGCCGGGTCGAGGGCCTCGACGTCCACGTCGTGGCCGCCGAGCGGGTGCCCGAGGGCGAGCAGCCCGAACGGCCGCACTGCTGCCCGCCCGGCACCGTCGAACTGCCGGTGCCGCCCCTGACGGACGACGAGGTGGCGCGGCTTCTGCCCACCGATCTGCCACCGGCGGTGCTGCGGGCCGTCCAGGACACCGCCGCCGGAAACCCTTGGTACGCACTGGAGTTGGGACGGGCGGCCCCACGCGACGGGACATCCGTCGGCCTGGGCAGGACCCCGCCCGTGCCCCGCCGGCTGCGCACCCTGCTCCTGGACCGGGCGCGCACGCTGCCGGAGACCGCGCTCCGCACCCTCCTCGTCACCAGTGCCGCCGCTCGCCCCACGCTCACGTTGCTGCGTGCCGCCGGATTCCACGACCCCGCCGCGGACCTCGCGGAGGCGGAGCGGCTCGGTGTCGCGACGGCCGACGCCGACGGGACCGTGCGCTTCGGGCATCCGCTGATCCGGGCCGCCGTCTACGCCGACGCTCCGGAGCAGGACCGCCGACAGGCGCACGCGCTGCTGGCCCGAGCGGTCACCGAACCTGTGGAGCAGGCACGGCACTTGGCGCTCGCCCACCCGTACGAGGACGAGACCACGGCCCGCACCCTGATGGCGGCGGCGGAGTCCGCCCGTCGCGACGGCGAGCCCGAAACCGCCTTCGAACTGGCCGGGCTCGCGGCCCGGCGCACACCCGGCGACCGTCCTGCCGAGCGCGCCGACCGCTTGCTGGCGGCGGCCGAATACGCCTGTGACGCCGGGCAGTTGGAGGAGGCGGGGCAGGCGGCCGAGACCGTGCTCGCCGGCTCGGGCTCCGCCCGGCAGCGGGTCCGGGCGCGGCTGGTCCTGCTGCGCAACGCCGGACAGGCCCTGCAGGGTGCCCATGCCCTGATCGAGGAGGGCCTCCAGGACGCCGACGGCGACCCGGAGGCGGAGGCCTGGCTGCACCACTGGGCCGCCGTACGGGGCCTGCTGTGCGGGGAGTTGGAGGACGCGGCCCGGCATGCCCGGCGCGCGGCACGGCAGGCGGCGGTGGCCGGTGACACGGACACCCGGATCGGGGCGCTCGCCACGCTGGCCCGCGTGCGTTCGCTGGGCGGCGAACCGGTCGCCGCCGACCGCGCGTTGGCGGAGGCGCTCGCGCTGACCGGGGGCGCCGGTGCCGGACCGGAGAGCTGGGGCCTGATCCGGATGCGGGCGATCCTCGCGCTGGACTCCGACAGAGTCACCGAGGCGCAGGAGCGGGTGACCGAACTCCTCGCGGAGATCGGGGAGTTCGCCGGGGTCGAGGAGGTCATGGCGACCCTGGTGGCCCTGACCCGGATCCAAGTGCGCGCCGGGCACTGCCGCGAGGCGCTGCGCACCGCCGCCCGCTGCACCCGCGCCGTGGCCGAGACCGGCGTACAGGCCGCTCCGGCGCTGTACGCGGCGGCGCTGGCGGCGACCGCCGGTGGCACGGCCGACGAGGCGCGGCGGCTCGCCGAGCAGGCGGTGCGGGCCTCGGAGGCGGACGGTGACCGGCTGTTCCTGCTGCGGGCGCTCGCGGTGCTGGGGCAGGCCGAGTTGCTCGTCGGTGACCCGCGTGGAGCCGCGGCGGCGGTCGAGGCCTTGCAGCGCGTCAAGGAGCTCGGCGCGGCCATGTCCGCCGCCGATCCACCCCTGCTGCACTGGTACAGCGATCTCGCCGAGGCCCTGGTCGTGCTGGGTGAGACGGACGCGGCCGGGGCCGTGATCGACGAGGCACGCGAGCGGGTGTCCGTCGACGCGCCGGGCAGTGTGCTCGCCGCGCTGGAACGGGCGGAGGGGCTGCGTGCGGCGGGGCTCGGCCGGGCGAGGGAGGGGGCGGTGGGGCTGCGGCTCGCCGTGGAGCGGTTGCGTCAACTCCCGTTGCCCGTGGACCTCGTACGTACCCTGATCGCGCTCGGCGCGGTCGAGCGCCGGGCCCGGCACCGGAACGCGGCACGCACCGCCCTCGGTGAGGCGCTGGAGACGGCGACGCGGATCGGCGCCGTTCCGCTGGCGGCGCGGGCCAGGGACGAACTGGCCCGGCTGGAGGCCGGCGACCGGGACGGCGAGGGGCGCCCCGAACTCACGCCCACGGAGGCCAGGATCGCCGAACTCGTCGGCGGCGGGGCCACCAACAGGGAGGTCGCCGCCGAGCTGTTCATCAGCGTCAAGACGGTCGAGGGCACGCTGTCGCGGGTCTACCGCAAGGTCGGCGTCCGCTCGCGCACCGCGCTCGCGCATGCCATGGCGGTCGCCGTCATCGCGTCCGGCGCGGCGACCGTGAGTGTCGGCGACGACGACCAACAGCAGTCCACCGCACAGGCGGTGACGATCAGTCAGCCTGGCCGCCTCCGGGCTCCCCGCGCGCTCGACAACCGCCGCTGACCGCTCACCCGCCGTTCCGCACGCAATCCGCGGTTCACGTGACATCCGCAGTTAACACGCGACGCAAGGGTTCCCCCGCTTATGCGGGTGGGGCTGATGTTCCTACGGTGAAGCCGTTCCGCTTCCGGGACAGCAACCCCCCACTCCTCGGAGGATCTCCGTGACGTCACGCCTGAAGCTGGTCGGCCTCGTCGCCGTACCGGCCCTGCTCGCCGCCGCCGTCCCCAGCGCCTACGCCGCCGCCCAGCCGCACACAACGCGCGCCGCCATCACGGGAGATGTCCTCAAGGGCCTGGGCCACGACGCGGCCCGCACCGGCGCCGTCTCCGCGTCGAAGCGGATATCGGTGGCCATCAGCCTGACGCCCAGAAACGACAAGGCGCTCGACACCTTCATCGCGAACGTCAGCAATCCGCGGTCGAGTTCGTACGGCCACTATCTGACGAAGGCTCAGTTCGCGGCCCGGTTCGGCCGGACCGACGCCGAGGTCAAGCAGGTCAAGGACTTTCTGCGCGCCCAGGGTCTCACCGTCGGCAAGGTCCACTCGGGGAACCTGCTGGTCGACGCCAGCGGTACCGCCGCCCAGTTGGAGAAGGCGTTCGGCACCAAGCTGTCGACGTGGAAGGACGCCAGGTCGGGCCGCGCCTTCTACGCCAACGAGACCGCGCCCACCCTGCCGACCGGCATCGCCGGCCTCGTCAGTGACGTGACCGGCCTCAACAACCGCGCCCAGTTGCACCGCCAGTCGACCTCCACCGTCGCCCCGCGCAACGGCCCGGACGGCGGCTACACCCCGGCGCAGCTCAAGGGCGGCTACAACGTCTCCGGCACGTACACCGGCAGCGGCCAGAAGATCGCGCTGCTGGAGTTCGACGGCTTCCAGCAGGCCAACATCACCAAGTACGACACCAACTACAGCCTGGGTTCGCCCACTCCGACCGTGTCGAAGGTAGACGGCGGTTCCGGCGCGCTCGGTGACGGTCAGGTCGAGGTCGAGCTGGACATCGAGGTGCTGCACGCGATCGCCCCGAAGGCGAACGTCACGGTCTTCGAGGGCCCGAACTCCGACGCCGGTGAGGTCGACACCTACCAGGCCATCGTCGACAGCGGCATCCCGACCACCTCGATCAGTTGGGGTGCCTCCGAGAGCCAGCGCACCACCTCCAACATCAACGCCGTGGACGCCGTGTTCAAGGCGGGCGCTGCCGAGGGCCTCGGCTTCTACGCCGCCTCCGGCGACGACGGCTCCGACGACGCGGGCGACGGCACGACCACCGTCGACTTCCCGGCCAGCGACCCGTACGTCACGGGCGTCGGCGGCACCAAGCTGACCGTCACCTCCGCCAACGCGTTCAGCAAGGAAGTGGCCTGGTCCGGCGGTGGCGGCGGCAAGTCCTCCGTCTTCAAGATCCCGAGCTGGCAGACCGCGGTGCAGAAGAGCGCCGGCGGCGGCTACCGCCAGGTTCCGGACGTCTCGGCGCACGCCAACCCCAGCCCCGGCGTCTCCATCTACTCGCAGGGCACCTGGACCTCGGTCGGCGGCACCAGCGCCGCCGCACCCGAGTGGGCCGCGTTCGGCGCGCTCTACAACCAGCAGGCCGCAGCGGCCGGCAAGGCCAACCTCGGCTTCGCCAACCCCGCGCTCTACACGGCGAGCGGCACCGGCTTCCACGACATCACCAGTGGCAGCAACGGCGCCTACTCCGCGGCCACCGGCTGGGACTTCACCACCGGCTGGGGCTCCTACAACGCGGCGACCCTGGCGACCAAGCTGCTCGGCTGACCGCCTGTGGCTGAACACCGATGAATGAAGCGCGGGCCGGGAATCACTCCCGGCCCGCGCTGCGTGTCACCTGAACTTCGCTTTGCCGGGGCCCTCTTCGACGAAGCTGCGCATCCCGCGCTCACGGTCCTCGGTCGCGAACAGCCCCGCGAACCACGTCCGTTCGACCGCGAGCCCGGTCTCGATGTCCGTCCCCAGACCGGTGTCGACCGCTTCCTTCGCCGCGCGCAGCGCGATCGCCGGACCCTGCGCGAGCTTCGCCGCCCACGCGTGGGCCTCCGCGTACACCTCGGCCGCGGGCATCAACCGGTCCACCAGGCCGAGTTCGAGCGCCTCATCGGCCTTGACCATACGACCCGTGAAGATCAGGTCCTTCGCCTTCGACGGGCCGATCAGACGGGCCAGCCGCTGCGTGCCGCCCGCACCCGGGATCAGCCCCAGCAGGATCTCCGGCTGCCCGAGCTTCGCATTGTCGGCCGCGATCCGGAAGTCCGCGCACAACGCCAACTCACAACCCCCGCCCAGCGCATAGCCGGTGATGGCAGCAACCACCGGCTTCGGGATACGGGCCACCGCCGTGAACGACTCCTGCAACGCCCGCGACCGTACGACCATCGCCGCATGGTCCATACGCTGCATCTCCTTGATGTCCGCGCCCGCAGCGAACACCTTCTCCCCGCCGTACACCACCACGGCCCGCACGTCCTCGCGCCGCGTGACCTCCTCGGCGAGTGCGCGCAGACCGTCCTGCGTCTCCGTGTCCAGGGCGTTCATCGGCGGACGGTCGAGCCTGATCGTGCCGACGCCCTCGGCGACTTCGAGTCGAAGTGTCATGGCCCGCCTAGCTGTCGTAGTCGACGGCGAGGGTGTCGGACACCGGGAAGGTCTGGCAGGTGAGGACGTAACCGGCGTCGACCTCGGCGGGTTCGAGGGCGTAGTTGCGCCGCATGTCCGCGGTGCCGTCGGTGACCAGCGCACGGCAGGTGCCGCAGACGCCGCCCTTGCAGGCGAAGGGCAGGTCGGGCCGGGTCTTCTGGGCGCCGTCGAGGATCGAACTGTCCTTGTGCAGGGCCGAGTTGGTGGTGCGGCCGTCGAGGGTGACGCTGACCTGGCTGACGGGACCGTCGTAGACCTTGTCGACGTGCTCATTGATCCGTACGGGCTCGTCGTCGGCGTAGAACAGCTCCTGGTGGACGCGCTCGGACGGGACGCCGAGTCCGGTGAGGACCTGATGGGCGTCGCGGACCATGCCGTGCGGGCCGCACAGCCACCAGTGGTCGGCGGTGTCCACATCGACCAGGGCGTCCACGAGCGCGGTGAGCCGGTCGGCGTCGAGACGGCCGGAGAGGATCTCCGCCTCGCGCGGTTCGCGGGACAGGATGTGCGCGAGCTGGAACCGGCCGGGGTACAGGTCCTTCAGGTCGGCGAGGTCGTCGGCGAACATCACCGTGTCGCTGCGCCGGTTGCCGTAGAAGAGCGTGACGCGGGAGCGGGTGTCGGCGGCGAGGACGGATTCCGCGATGGACAGCATCGGGGTGATGCCGGAGCCGGCGGCGATCAGGACGTGGTGGCCGGGGCGGGTCAGGTCGGGGGTGAAGGCGCCGGTGGGGGCCATCACCTCGACGGTGTCGCCGGGGCGTACGTCGTTGACCAGCCAGGAGGAGAACAGACCGTCGGGGACTTCGCGCACGCCGATACGCGGTCGTGCTCCCGCCGGGGAGCAGATGGAGTACGAGCGGCGCTCGTCGCGGCCCTCGACCTCGCGGCGGAGGGTGAGCGACTGGCCGGGCCGGTACGCGAACTCCTCGGCGAGGTGGTCGGGGATGGCGAAGCTGATGGCCGCGGCGTCCTCGCACAGCGACTCGACGGCGGCGACCCGCAGGGCATGGAAGGCCGGGCGGCGGCGCGCCGGGCGGGCGGAGGTGGTGGGGGCCGGGGCGGTCACTGGTCCACCGTCCTTTCCACGGGAGGGAGTTGAGCACTCGCCGCACCTTCCGCGAGCGGGAGTCGGGGGCTCGCCATCAGATCTCCTTGACGTACTCGAACGGCTCGCGGCAGGTGCGGCACCGCCACAGGGCTTTGCAGGAGGTCGCGGCGAAGCGCGAGGTCTCCTCGGTGTCCGTCGCCCCGCAGCGGGGGCAGGGCACCGTGCGGCGGATCGGCGACAGCGTGAGCACCACTGGGCCACGGGGGGCCGCGCCCGGCGGGGCGATGCCGTGTTCGGCGAGCTTGGCGCGGCCGGCCGGGGTGATCCAGTCGCTGCTCCAGGGCGGGGTCAGGACCGTACGGATCTCCACGCGCGCGTACCCGGCATCCGTCAGCCGTGCGGCCACCTCGGCGCGCATCTCGGCCATGGCCGGGCAGCCCGAGTAGGTGGGCGTCAGGCTCGCGACGACCGTGCCGTCCTCGCTCACCTCGACCTCGCGCAGTACGCCGAGGTCGGCCAGCGTGAGCATCGGCATCTCGGGGTCGGGCACCTGCGCGGCGATGTGCCGGGCGCGCCGCGCGTCGAGCAGGGTGGTCACCATGTCGCCTCCGGGTGGGCGCGGGCCACGCTCTGGAGTTCGGTCAGGAGTGGGGCCAGGTGCTCGGTGTGGTCGCCGTCGCGGCCGTGGCCGGGGACCGGTGTCGCCTCGGGCAGGTCGAGCCCGGCGGCGTCGGTGACCTGGCGCAGCACGCTCAGCACCTCGTCCCTCAACTCGCCGTCCACTGCGAAGAGTTCGTCCAGGTACGGGGCCACGGCGGCCAGCGCGTCCCGCATCCTCCGCTGCGACTCCTCCGTGCCGTCGCCCAGCCGGACGACCCACTCGGCGGCGTACTGGCGGTGGTACGCGAGCTCCTTGACGCCCTTGGCGGCGATGGCGGCCAGCACCGGGTCCGAGGTCGTGGTGGCGAGCCGCTCGAAGAGGGCCAGCCGCCAGGAGGACAGCACCAGGAGCCGGGTGATCGAGAACGCGAAGTCCCCGTTGGGGAGTTCGGCCAGCCGTACATTGCGGAAGTCGTCCGCGTCGCGGAAGTAGGCGTACGCGTCCTCGCCGCGTCCGGTGCCGTCGACCTGACCGGCACGCGCGTAGAGCAGGCGGGTCTGGCCGAGCAGGTCGAGCCCGATGTTGGCCAGCGCGACCTCCTCCTCCAACTCGGGGGCGGCGGTGCACCATTGGGCCAGTCGCTGGGCGCCGACGAGCGCGTCGTCGCCAAGTGCCAGGCAGTACGCGGCCAGTTGGGCGGCGTCCGTCCCCTCCGGCACGGTCTGGTCGACGCCGTGCAGCGGGTCCTCGAAGCCGGTGCCGAAGGCCCAGCGGGCGTCGCCGTCGTCGTGCCCCTCGGCCAGGGACAGATAGACGTGGTCGTCACTCATTCCCTGCTCCTAGATGTGGGGGACGTCGTCGGGGATGTCGTAGAACGTGGGGTGGCGGTAGACCTTGTCGGCGCTCGGCGCGAAGAACGGGTCCTTCTCGTCGCGGGTCGAGGCGGCGATGTGCTCCGAGCGCACGACCCAGATGGACACGCCCTCGTTGCGCCGCGTGTAGAGGTCGCGGGCGTGGGTGAGCGCCATGGCGTCGTCGGCGGCGTGCAGCGAGCCGACGTGGACGTGGTTCAGGCCGCGCTTGCCACGGACGAACACCTCGTACAGGGGCCAGTCCTGCGTCATGCCGCCGCTCCTTCGGTCTTCTGTGTGCGGGCGTCCTGCTTGGCCGCGTGGGCGGTGGCCGCCTCCCGGACCCAGGCGCCCTCCTCGTGGGCGGCCCGGCGGCGGGAGACCCGCTCCGCGTTGCGCGGTCCGTCGCCGCTGATCACGCGCTGCAACTCGGACCAGTCGGGGGTGCCGAAGTCGTGGTGGCCGCGCTCCTCGTTCCAGCTCAACTCCGGGTCGGGCAGGGTGACTCCGAGCTTCTCCGCCTGCGGAACCGTCATGTCGACGAAGCGCTGGCGCAGTTCGTCGTTGCTGTGCCGCTTGATCTTCCAGGCCATGGAGCGCGCCGAGTTGGGCGAGTCGTCGTCGGGCGGGCCGAACATCATCAGCGACGGCCACCACCAACGGTCCACCGCGTCCTGGACCATGGCCCGCTGAGCGTCCGTGCCGCGCATCATCGTGAGCAGCAGCTCGAAGCCCTGACGCTGGTGGAAGGACTCCTCCTTGCACACCCGCACCATCGCCCGCGCGTACGGCCCGTACGAGCAGCGGCACAGCGGCACCTGGTTGCAGATCGCCGCGCCGTCCACGAACCAGCCGATCACGCCGACGTCGGCGAAGGTCGGCGTCGGGTAGTTGAAGATCGACGAGTACTTCTGCCGGCCCTCGATCAGCGCCTCGGTCAGCTCGGCGCGGTCCGCGCCCAGGGTCTCGGCGGCCGAGTACAGATACAGTCCGTGTCCGGCCTCGTCCTGCACCTTCGCGAAGAGGATCGCCTTGCGGCGCAGGGAGGGCGCGCGGGTGATCCAGTCGCCCTCCGGCTGCATCCCGATGATCTCGGAGTGCGCGTGCTGCGCGATCTGCCGGATCAGGGTCTTGCGATAGCCGTCGGGCATCCAGTCGCGGGGCTCGATCCGCTGGTCCTTCGCGATCGTGGCGTCGAACTGCTCCGACAGCCGCGCTTCGTCCCAGCCGGCGGCTGACGCCTCCGTGCCTGTGCTGGTCATCGACACACCAACTTCCCTACCGACCATTCGTTCGGTACCTAGTCTGATGGGTTTCCCCCGGCGAGGCAAGACCTGCCGGACGAATGGCTGGTCACCGGCCCTCGAACGACGGCTCCGCCCGCGCGAGAAACGCTTCCACGGCGGCCCGGTGGTCCCGCGTCGCGCCCAGCCGCTCCTGCGCGGCCGCCACGCGCTCCAGCACGGTGGCGAGGCTCGCGCCGGGCGCGTCCCGCAGCAGCGCCTTGACCTCCGCGTAGGCCGCGGTGGGCCCGGCGGCCAGCCTCCTGGCCAGGGCCAGCCCCTCCGCCGTAGCTCCCCCGTCCGGTACGACCCGGTGCACCAGCCCCCACCGCAACGCGTCCTCGGCGTCGAAACGGTCGCCGAGCAGCATCAGCGCGGCGGCCCGCGACGGACCGACCGCCCGCGCCGGCGCACCGCTCAGTCCGCTGTCGGCGGCCAGTCCGATCCCGGTGAACGCGGTCGCGAACCGCGCGCCCCGGGCCGCGACCCGCACATCCGCGCAGAGCGCGAGGCCGAGACCGGCCCCGACGCACGCGCCCTCGACGGCCACGACCACGGGCCGGGTCAGCGCGTGCAGCTCCTCCACGAGGGGGTTGTACTCGTCGCGCACACAGGCGAAGGCCGCTACGGGTCCGGTCTCCAGCGCGCGGGCGTGCTCCTTGAGGTCCTGCCCCACGCAGAAGTGCTTGCCCCGCGCGGTGAGCAGCACGGCACGGACCGCCGCGCCGTCGCCGCGCACCCGGCGCACGGCGGCCGACAGTCCGCTCCGCAGGGAGACATCGAGCGCGGGTCGGCGCAGCTGGATGGTGGCGACAGCGGCCTCCAGGCCGTAGCCGACGCCGTCCCCTGTCCGCCCCGCGCTCACTCCCATGTGTAGAACCCCTGTCCCGTCTTGCGGCCCAGCTCACCGCGGGCGACCTTGTCGCGCAGGAGTCGGGGCGGTGCGAAGCGCTCGCCGAGGGTGGAGTGCAGGTATTCGGCGATGGCCAGGCGTACGTCGAGGCCGACCAGGTCGGTCAGGCGCAGCGGGCCCATGGGGTGCTTGTAGCCGAGGCTCATCGCGTCGTCGATCGCGTCCGGCTCGGCGACGCCCTCCTCGACCATGCGGATCGCCTCCAGGCCGAGCGCCAGCCCGAGACGGCTGCTGGCGAAGCCGGGCGAGTCCTTGACGGTCACGTCCTTCTTGCCGAGCGCGTGCGTCCAGTCGAGGGCGGCGCTGACCGCGGCGGCCTCGGTGTGCGGCGCGACGACGATCTCGACCAGGGCGGAGGCGGGCACCGGGTTGAAGAAATGCATGCCGAGGAAGCGGCCGGGCCGGGTGAGCACGGCGGCGAGTTCGGTGACCGACAGGGAGCTGGTGTTGGTGGCCAGCACGGTCGTCGCGCCCACCGCCCGCTCGGCCGCCGCGAGCACACGGGCCTTGAGCCCGGCGTCCTCGGGGACGGCCTCGACGACGAGATCGGCGTCGGCGGGCAGCCCGTCGACGGAGTCCGCCATGGTGACGCGGGCGAGGACGTCCTCCGCGGGCTCGCCGAGCAGGCCCCGCTCGGCGGCCCGCTCGATGCCGGTGGCAACCCGGTCAAGCGCGGCGGCCGAGGCGGCCTCGCCACTCTCCACGACGGTCACCGACGAACCGGCGGCCACGAAGGACTGCGCGATCCCGGCGCCCATCCGGCCGCCGCCGATCACACCGACAACTGCGGGCGCTGAGTGGGGTGTTGGGCTCATGCTCGGCTGCTCCTCTTTTCCAAGCCCCTCTTATTCAAGAAGCGTGTCATACGGTCCCTCTTGTCCTGCCCCTCGAAGAGCACGGCCTGCGCGAGGTCGTCGGCGACCGGGTGCGCGCCGGGTGAGTCGACCACCAGCTTGGTGAGCCGCAGCGCCGTGGCCGAGGACCGGGCCATGCGGTCGAGCAGCGCGTGCGCCTCGTCCAGCAGCTTCTCCGCCGGTACGACGTCGATGACCAGCCCGGCCGCCAGAGCCGCCGCCGCGTCGAGGTTCCGGCCGGCGAGCAGCACCTGCTTGGCGACGGACTCGCCGACCAGTTCGGGCAGCCGCCAGCACGCACCGGCCGCCGCGAGGATGCCGAGCCCGGGTTCCGGGTTGCCGAAGACGGCGTCCGGACCGGCGATCCGCAGATCACAGGCGTACGACAGTTCCGCGCCGCCGCCCAGCGCCCAGCCGTCGACCGCCGCGAGGGTCGGCATCGGCAGCCGGCGCACCCGCTCGAAGAGCCGGCTGTTGATGCCCTGCAGTGCCTCGTCCCGCCCGCGTGCCAGCAGCTCCGCGATGTCGGCGCCGCCCGCGAAGACCCCGCCGTGACCGGTGAGCAGAAGCAGCTTGGGGTCCTGCTCCAACTGCTCGCAGACGGCGTGCAGTTCGCGGATCATCAGGCCGCTGATGGCGTTGCGGGCCTCGGGGCGGTGCAGGGTGACGACGACGCGGTCCGCACGCTCCTCGACGAGGAGGGTCTCGTAGTCACCGGCGACGGGGGCGCTCATACCCGCTCCACGAGCATCGCGACGCCCTGGCCTACGCCGACGCACAGCGTGGCCAGCCCCCGCCGGGCATCCTCCCGCTCCAGCCTGCCGAGCAGCGTGAGCAGGATGCGGGCGCCGGAGCACCCGAGGGGATGCCCCAGGGCGATGGCCCCGCCGTCCGCGTTGACCTTCTCCTCGTCGAGCTTGAGGCGGCGCGTGACCGCGATCGCCTGGGCGGCGAACGCCTCGTTCAGTTCTACGGCGTCCAGGTCGCCGGTCTGCCAGCCCGCGCGGGCAAGAGCCTTCTCGGTGGCGGGGACCGGGCCCAGGCCCATGATGTGGGGCTGCACCCCGGCCGAGGCGGAGGTGACGATCCGGGCCCTGGGGGTGAGTCCGTGGCGTCGGACGGCCGCGCCGCTCGCGACCACCAGGGCGGCGGCGCCGTCGGACAGCGGTGAGGAGGAGCCGGCGGTGACGATGCCGCCCTCGCGGAAGATGGTGCGCAGGGAGCCGAGCTTCTCCAGCGTGGTGCCGGGGCGCGGGCCCTCGTCGCGGGTAACCTCGCCGTCCTTCACCACGACCGGCACGATCTCCCGGTCGAAGCGGCCCGACTCCTGGGCGGCGACGGCCCGTTGATGACTGCGCAGCGCGAACGCGTCGGACTCGGCGCGGGTGATGCCGTCGAGTGCGGCGACCTCCTCGGCGGTCTCGCCCATCGACAGGGTCTGCTGCGCGGCGAAGCGCGGATTGGTGAAGCGCCAGCCGAGCGAGGTGTCGTGCACCTCCCCGGGCTTGGCCCATGGAGTGCCGGGCTTGGCCATCACCCAGGGAGCGCGGGTCATGGACTCCACGCCGCCCGCGACGACGAGGTCCGCCTCACCGGCCCGTATCGCCTGCGCCGCCGAGGCCACGGCGGTCAGGCCCGAGGCGCACAGCCGGTTGACGGTGTAACCCGGCACGGTGTGCGGCAGCCCGGCCAGCAGGACGGCCATCCGCGCCACGTCGCGGTTGTCCTCGCCGGCCTGGTTGGCGGCGCCGAGGATCACCTCGTCCACCTCCTCGGCCGGAATCCCGGCCCGGCGGACCGCCTCGCCGACGACCAGCGCCGCGAGGTCGTCGGGCCGTACGGACGCCAGGGCGCCGCCGTAGCGGCCCTGCGGGGTGCGAGCCCCGTCGATCAGATAGACCTCGTCGGAGGACGACTCGGAGCTGGTCTGGGGCATGCGTTCCACCTCTTGACAGGCAGTGGTGATGCTGGATTACTTGGCCGTGACGCACGCTAACCGAATGTTCGGTCGGTCCACAAGGTGGTGGAAAATGACGCAGGCCGCTGACACGGCCTCCGGTCCGACGGCGAGGATGTTCGCCGCGGACGAGGCGTCCCGGGCTCTCGGCATGGAGCTCGTCGAGCACGGCGCAGGGACCGCCGTGCTCCGTATGACCGTGACCCCGGCCATGGTCAACGGACACCGGATCGCTCACGGCGGCTATCTGTTCCTGCTCGCCGACTCCGCCTTCGCCTGTGCCTGCAACAGCCACGGCCCGGTGACCGTGGCCGCCGGTGCCGACATCGACTTCGTCGCCCCGGCGTACCAGGGCGACGTCCTGGTGGCGACCGCGACGGAGCGCACCCGGTTCGGCCGCAGCGGCATCTACGACGTGAGCGTGGTGCGCGGCGACCAGGTGATCGCGGAGTTCCGCGGCCGCAGCCGCAGCATCAACAGCACGAAGACGAAGGAGTCTCCATGAGCAGCGACCTGACAGCCCCGGCGGCCCCACCGGCGTCGCCGCCCGTGAGCACACGCCTCGGGGAACCGCTCCCCGACGGGTTGCTGGACGCCGCCGAGCGCCTGACCCGCGAGGAGCTGCGGGAGCACCAACTCGGCCTGCTCCAGGCCACGTTGCGGCACGCCTACGACCATGTGGAGCTGTACCGCAGGAAGTTCGACGAGGCCGGCGTTAAACCCGAGGACTGCCGCACCTTGGAGGACCTCGCCCGGTTCCCCTTCACCACGAAGGCCGACCTGCGGGAGACCTACCCCTTCGGCATGTTCGCCGTCCCCATGGACCAGGTCCGCCGCGTCCACGCCTCCAGCGGCACCACCGGCCGCCCCACCGTCGTCGGCTACACGGAGAACGACCTCTCCATGTGGGCCGACGTGGTGGCCCGTTCGATCCGCGCGGCCGGCGGCCGGCCCGGACACAAGATCCATGTGTCGTACGGCTACGGGTTGTTCACCGGTGGTCTGGGCGCCCACTACGGCGCCGAGCGCGCGGGCTGCACCGTGATCCCCGCCTCCGGTGGCATGACCGCGCGCCAGGTGCAGATCATCCAGGACTTCAAGCCCGAGATCATCATGGTCACCCCGTCCTACATGCTCACCCTCCTCGACGAGTTCGAGCGCCAGGGCGTCGACCCGCGCACCAGCTCCCTCAAGGTGGGCATCTTCGGCGCCGAGCCGTGGACGGAGGCGATGCGCCGCGAGATCGAGGAGCGCATGGACATCCACGCGGTCGACATCTACGGCCTGTCGGAGGTGATCGGCCCCGGTGTCGCGCAGGAGTGCGTGGAGACCAAGGACGGCCTCCATGTGTGGGAGGACCACTTCTACCCGGAGATCGTCGACCCGATCTCCGACGAGGTGCTGCCCGACGGCGACGACGGCGAGCTGGTCTTCACCTCCCTCACCAAGGAGGCCCTGCCGATCATCCGCTACCGCACCCGCGACCTGACCCGGCTGCTGCCCGGCACCGCCCGGCCGGCGTTCCGGCGCATCGAGAAGATCACCGGGCGCTGCGACGACATGATCATCCTGCGCGGGGTGAACGTCTTCCCCAGCCAGATCGAGGAGATCATCCTGCGCACCCCCGCCGTCGCCCCGCACTTCACGATCCAGCTCAGCAGGCGCGGCCGTATGGACCACATGACGGTCCGCGCCGAGGCCCGCCCCGGGGCCACGCCCGAGCAGCGGGACGCGGCCGCGGCGGCGATCGGCAAGGGTGTCAAGGACGGCGTGGGGGTGACCGTGGCGGTGGAGATCGTCGATCCGGAGACCCTGGAGCGCTCGGTGGGGAAGATCCGCCGGGTCAAGGATCTGCGGGAGCAGTGACCGCCGAGGCCGTTCTGTCCGGTGCGGTCGCCCGCCTTGTCACAATGGCCCGGTGACCAGGACACCTGTGCAGAACCCGGCCGGCCGCCACGGCCGGCCCGCCTACGACCGCGACTCGCTGCTGGAGGTCGCCGTCGTGGTCTTCAACGAACGCGGCTACGACGGCACCGGCATGGAGGAACTGGCCAGGCGCCTGGGACTCAGCAAGTCGAGCATCTACCACCATGTGTCCGGCAAGGAGGAACTCCTGGAACTCGCGGTCAACCGCGCCCTGGACGCCCTCTTCGCCGTGCTCGACGAGGAGGAGGGGCAGGCCCGGGACGCGGACGGCGGGTCCCCGGCGACCGCCCGGATGAAGCGGGTCATCCACCGCAGCGTCGAGGTGCTGGCCGCCGAACTGCCGTACGTCACCCTGCTGTTGCGGCTGCACGGCAACAGCGAGGTGGAGCAGCGGGCCCTCGCCCGGCGCCGTGAATTCGACCACCGGGTCGCCGAGTTGATGACCCGGGCGGCGGCCGAGGGCGGCATACGCGCGGACATCGACCCGCACCTCGCGAGCAGGCTGCTGTTCGGCACCGTCAACTCCCTGGTGGAGTGGTACCGCCCCGACCGCGGCCTGACCGTGGAGACACTGGCCGACGCGCTGACGACCATCCTCTTCGACGGCCTGCACGGACGCACGAGCGACTGACCGGCACGGCAGGCCCAACTCCCCTCCCCCACAGGCCATATGACCGGCCCGAGTACGATGATCGAGAGCGCGGCCCGCCCCACCTGTCCCACTCGCCTCTCACCCGCCGTGATGGAGTTGCCATGACGACCGACCCCAAGCCGTCACCGCAGATCGACACCGGCAAGGCACATCCCGCGCGGGTCTACGACTGGCTGCTGGGCGGCAAGGACAACTACCCGGTCGACGAGGCCGTGGGCGAGAAACTGCCGCCCGAGGCGAAGGACGCGGCCCGGCAGAACCGCGCGTTCATGCACCGCGCGGCGACCTGGCTCGCCGGCCGGGGCATCGACCAGTTCCTCGACATCGGCACGGGCATCCCCACCGCGCCCAACCTGCACCAGATCGTCCAGCGGACGGTGCCGACGGCGAAGGTCGTCTACACCGACTACGACCCGATCGTCCTGCGTCACGCCGAGGCGCTCCTGGTCAGCCACCCGGACGGGGTCACCGACTACATCCAGGCCGACGTGCGGCAGCCCGAGGAGATCGTCGAACACGCCCGCCACGTCCTGGACTTCACCCGCCCGATCGCCCTCTCGCTGATCGCGCTGATGCACTTCGTCCCGGACGAGCAGGACGCCCACGGCATCGTGCGCGACCTCGTCGCCACCCTGCCGTCGGGCAGCTATCTGGTCCTGTCCCACGCCGCGTCCGACCTCTACCCCGAACTCGCCGCACAGGTCACCGCCGAGTACGCCAAGGGCGGCATCAAACTGGGCTTCCGCACCCGCCCGGAGGTCGAGCGCTTCTTCGACGGCCTCGACCTGGTGCCGCCGGGCCTGGTGACGGCGACCGAGTGGAATCCGCCGGCGTCCGAGGGCGCCCCGGAGGGCAGCGGGATCTACGCGGCGGTGGCGCGGGTCCGCTGAGACCGGATCAGCCGGTACGGATCAGCGACGGCCCCGCGCCGCCCCACGCCCTCAGAACGCGGTATCGGTCTGCCAGACGACCTGGGCGTCGGTCGCTATGACCATGTTGCCGGTCTCCAGCACCTTGAGGGTCGCCCCGTCGGCTCCTTGTGTGTTGCTGGCCCACAGCGACTGGTGCTGGGCGCTGTAGACCACGAAGTTGCCGTCCTCCTGGAACACGGCCGTGTTCCCCGCTCCTTGGGTCTGGCTCGCCCAGTGGGCCGTTCCGGAAGCGTCGTAGAGCACCAGGTTGCCGTCCGGCTGCATGATCAGCTTCGATCGCGCGGTCTGCACGAACGTCCCGGCCTCGAAGGTGTACGGGGACTTCACCACCACGGCGTCGGGCAGGTTGCCGCCACCCGTGGCCGAGGGGGAGGGAGAAGGAGACGTGGTCGCCGCGCTCTCGGACGGGGCGGCCGACCCGTGGGTGGCACCGGCGGACGGCGTGACCTTCGCGGAGGCCGAGCCCTTGCTGTCGCCCTTGTCGTCGAGGGCGTGGAACACGAGCAGCCCGGAGCCGGTGACGACGACCAGCGCGGCCGCGCCGACGACGGTCCACAGCCCGCGACGCCCGCGCCCTCTTCGGGTGCCGCCGGCGTCCGGTGGCAGAGGCGGAAGGGTTCCCGCCGGGTAGGGGCCGTGGAAGTCCGCCGTATAGCCCGGGTTAGGGGCGAGGAGGGTGGCGGCGTGGCCGCCCGCCGCCGTCGTCGCCGGAGGGGCGAGTGCCGTCGCCACGTCGTGGGCGCCGGGCGACCCGCCGCCTCCGTTGTCGGCGACGGTCGCGGCACGCTCCCGGTCCGTCAACGAGCCCACGGCGAGCGCCCGTTGGTAGGCGGGATGGTGGACCAGGTCGGCATCGGCCCGGCAGAGTTCGACGATGCGCTGCGGAGTGGGGCGCAGCGCGGGATCACTCTGTGCGCAGGCCGCGATCAGCTCGGCCACCGCGGGGTCGACACCCCGCAGGTCGAGCTCGCCGTGCACCGAACGGTAGGACACGGCGGCGAACGGCCCGTCCCCGTACGGCGGGCGGCCGGTGACGGCGAACGCCAGCGTGGCCCCGAGGGCGAACACATCCGCTCCCGGACCGGTCTCGCCGCTCGTGATCGTCTCCGGCGCGATGAACCCGGGGCTGCCCATCGCACCGCCGGCCTGCGTCAGGTTGGACGTACCGATGGTCCGGGCGATGCCGAAGTCGATCAACTGAGGGCCGGTGGCGGAGAGAATGACGTTGTGCGGCTTGAGGTCCCGATGCCACACACCCCGGACGTGAATGGCGTCCAGCCCCTCGGCGAGGGCGGCCAGCATGACCCGGGCCAGGTCGGCGGGGAGCGGTCCGTTGGTCGCCACCGCGGTGTGCAGCGTGGGCCCCGGCACATACTCGGTGGCCAGCCAGTACGGCGGTGTGTCCAGCTCCGCGTCGATGAGCGACGCCGTGTACGCGCTGCGGACCGTGCCCAGCGTCTCCACCTCGCGGCGGAACCGGCTGAGGGCGTGTTCGTCATGGCGGAGGTGGTCGTTGATCACCTTGACGGCGGCGGGACGGCCGCCCGGCGACCGCGCGAGGTACACCCTCCCCATCCCGCCCTCGCCGAGTCGGCCGACCAGACGGTAGCGGCCTATGTGCGATGGGTCGGAGCCATCGAGCGAAAGCACGGGACATGTCCTCCGTTGCCCAGCAGGGTGTGACACCAGGCCTCGGACGACACGCCCGGACCGGACCCCGACATAGTAGAGGGAACAGTCCCCCGCGCCTCACCTGTCACACGGTTCCGGGACGCTCTGGATGTCCTCGTGCAGATGCACGACGAGCCAATTGCCGTCGGAACGGGCACGTCGCAGGACCGCGGTGTTACGGGCCAACTCCGTCGGGGCCGCGCGGAATTCGACCCGGAGCCAGTAGCGGGCCACCGCCAAGTCCCCGAAGACGTCGACGACTTGGCCGTACGCGGTGAGGCCGGCCTCGGCGGGCCCGTCCTCGGGCAGCGGACGGGCGTCCCGGATTCGATTCAACTCCGTTCTGCCGCAGAGGAGTTCGGGGGTCGCCGAGTCCCAGATGGTGGCCTGGGGATCGAGGAAGGCGTCGATGCGCGCGCGGTCACCCGCGGTGTAGCCCTCGTACATGCCCGTGATCACCGTCCACACCGCGGCCAGGTCGGCGGGCGCGCCACCCGGGCGGGCACCGCCGTCGGCTGCGGGAGGGGCGGAACGGGGCGGTGGAGCGGGCATGGGGCTTCCTTGGGTGGGGTGTTCGGGCCGGGTCAAGGGAGTACGACCAGGTCCCGGGGCGTGCGGTTGAGGCGCTCCCCGCCCTCTTCCGTGCAGATCACGATGTCCTCGATCCGCGCCCCGTACCGGCCGGGCAGATAGATGCCGGGTTCGACGGAGAAGGCCATGCCCGGCGCGAGCGGGAGCGGGTTGCCGGCCACGATGTAGGGCTCCTCGTGACTCTCCAGGCCGATGCCGTGTCCGGTGCGGTGGATGAAGTGCGGGCCGTGTCCGGCGTCGGTGATGAAGTCCCGCCCCACGGCGTCGAGTTCGGCGGCGGTGATGCCCGGTCGTACGGCGTCGGTCTGGGCACGTTGGGCGTTCAGCAGGACCTCGTGGAGCCGGCGGAACTCGGCGGGCGGCTCGCCCACCGCGTACACCCGGGTGGAGTCGGAGCAGTAGCCGTCCAGGGTCGTACCGCCGATGTCGACCACCACGGGGTCGCCGGGCCGGATCGTGCGGTCGGACAGTTCGTGGTGCGGGCTGGCGCTGTTCGGGCCGGAGCCGACGATGACGAAGTCGACCCGGACGTGCCCCTCGGCGATGATCGCGTCCGCGATGTCCCGGCCTACCTCGCGTTCGGTACGGCCGGCCCGCAGCCACTCCCCCATGCGGGCGTGCACCCGGTCGATGGCGGCGCCGGCCCGGCGCAGGGCGGCCGCCTCCTGCGGGGTCTTGCGCATCCGCAGCCCGTTCAGCACCTCGCCGGCCAACTCCTGTTCGGCGCCCGGGAATACGGCACGGAAGGCGAGGACCTTCTCCGCCCACATGCGGTTGTCGACGCCGACGCGGGCGGTGCGGGCGGGCAGCCGGGCCGCGACGAGGGCGTAGGGGTCGTCGGTCTCGCCCCAGCCGGTGATCTCGATGCCCAGATCACCGGCCGGGGAGGCCCGGGCGGCGAGTTCCTCCAGGGCCGGGACGAGGAGGAAGGGGTCGCCGTCGGCGGGAAGCACCAGACAGGTCAGCCGTTCCAGCGGCTTGGCGTCGTAGCCGGTCAGGTACCGCAGGTCCGCGCCGGGCGAGATCAGCAGGGCGTCCAGACCGGCTCGGGCGGTGGCCTGTCGGGCGCGGTGGAGACGGTCGGCCGGGTACAGGTCCACGAGCGGTTCGGTGGGGTGGTGGGCGTGGTCGTCGTCGGGCATCGGCTCTCCGTGAAGTGACAGGGGGATCAGGTGAGTTGCGCACCTCCCGGGCGAACCGTCCGGCCGGGAAGGGCGTCGCCCTCAGCCGGACCGTCCGGCCCGGCTCAGGCCGCGTACAACCGGCACGCCACGCCCCCGGCGATCAACTGCGGTTCCTCGCGGTCGCAGCCGTCGAAGGCCTGGGGGCAACGCGGGTGGAAACGGCAGCCGCTCGGCGGGTCGGCGGGGTCGGGTACGTCGCCGGGGAGTTCGGCCGGCAGCACTCCCGCGCCGTCCGGCTTCGGTACGGCGGCCAGCAGCGCCCGGGTGTACGGGTGGCGCGGGTCGGCCCACACCTCGGCCGTGGGACCGGTCTCCACGATCCGCCCCAGATACATCACGGCGATCCGGTCCGCGATCAGCCGTACGACGGACAGGTCATGGCTGATGAACAGCAGCCCGGCGCCCGACTCGACGGCCAACGACCGCATCAGCGTGGCCACTTGGAGCTGCGCGGAGGCGTCGAGCGCGGAGATCGGCTCGTCCCCGACCAGGAGGCGGGGGCGGGCGGCGAGCGCACGGGCGATGGCGATGCGCTGGCGCTGGCCGCCGGAGAACTCCTGCGGATAGCGCTCGGCGGCACTGGCCGGCAGCCCGACCCTGGTCAACAGGTCCTCCGGAGTGGCGCCTTGGGCCCCCTCGCCCCGCGCGGCCGCCGTACGGATGCCGTCGGCGATCTGCGAACCCACCCGGCGACGGGGATTGAGGGAACCGTACGGATCCTGGAAGACCATCTGCACGCCGGTCAGGGCGAGTTCGCGGCGGCGCATCCGCAACGGGCGTACCGGGATGCCGTCGTAGACGATGCGGCCCTCCGCCGGTGCGGTGAGGCCGCAGACCGCGCGGGCCAGGGTCGACTTGCCGCAGCCCGACTCGCCCACCAGGCCCACGACTTCACCGGCCCGCACCTGGAGGCTGACCCCGGCGACGGCACGCGTGGGTGGTGCGCCCGGCCGGTGGTACTGGACGACGAGGTCGTCGACCGAGAGGAGGGGGGCCGTCGGGTCGGCGGTCATACGGTGCTCCTTCCGGGGAGCGCGTCCAGGAGTTGACGGGTGTACTCGTGCTGCGGGTCCGTGAGGACCTGGCCGCGCGCTCCCGTCTCCACGACAAGCCCATGGCGCATCACGCTCACCTCGTCGGCTATCGCGGACATCACGCCCAGGTCGTGGGTGACCAGCAGGACGGCAAGGCCGAGGTCGTCGCAGAGGCCGCGCAGCAGGCGCAGTACTCCGGCCTGCACGGTGACGTCGAGGGCGGTGGTCGGTTCGTCGGCGATCAGCACCTTCGGTTCGCAGGCGAGCGCGATGGCGATCGCGATGCGCTGGCGCATGCCGCCGGAGAACTGGTGCGGGTAACGGCCCAGCGCATCACGGGGGTTGGGGATGCGGACCTGTGTCAGCAGCTCGACCGCCTTCTCCTTGGCCGTCTTGCGGTCGAGCTTCAGGTGGTGGCGCAGGTGGTCGGTGAGCTGGTGTCCGATGCTGAGCATGGGGTGCAGGCTGGTGGACGGGTCCTGGAACACCATGCTCACCGATCGACCGCGCAGCGCGGCCAGTTGACGGGCCGGCAGGGTCAGCAGGTCCGTGCCCTCCAGCTCGATCCGGCCGCCGGTGCGGGCGCCGGGCGGCAGCAGGCCGAGGGTGGCGAGACCGGTCATGGTCTTGCCCGAGCCGCTCTCCCCCGCGAGCCCGTGGATCCGGCCGGGCTCCAGGGCGAGGTCGACCCCGCCGAGGATGCGGGCGCCGCCCAGGTCGAGGGTGAGGCCGCTGATCTCCAGCACGTTGCCGGCGGTCATCCGACACGCTCCTTCTCCGCGCCGATGGTCCGGGCCGTGCCCGGGTCGAGGGCGTCTCGCAGCGTGTCGCCGAGGAAGTTGAAGGCGAGGACGACAGTGAGGATGGCCAGGCCCGGGAAGACCCCGATCCACCACTTGTCGAACTGCTGGGTGCCGTCCGCGACCATCGCGCCCCACTCCGCCGTCGGCGGCTTGGCACCGAGCCCGAGGAAGGACAGCCCGGACAGCAGCAGGGTCGCGGTGCCGATGTCGAGGGTGGCCAGGACCAGCAGCGGGCCGAGCACGTTGGGCAGGATGTCGACCCGCAGCGACCGCCAGGCGGAGAAGCCCAACAGCCGTCCGCTGAGCACGAATTCACGGTTCCTGAGGCCCATGACCAGCCCCCGGGTGACGCGGGCGTACGACGGCCAGGACACGACCAGGACGGCCAGGACCGCGTTCTGCAGGCTGGCGCCGAGGGCGGCGGCGACCACCATCGCCAGGATGACGGTGGGGAAGGCGAACACCAGGTCCGCGATCCGCATCACGGTCTCGTCCACCCACCGTCCGAAGAACCCGGCGCAGGCCCCGAGGACTCCGCCGACCAGCAGCGACATGGCCACCAGCAGCAGGGCGAGGGGGATGGAGACGCGGGCGCCGTACAGGACGCGGCTCAGCACGTCCCGGCCCAGTTCGTCCGTGCCGAACCAGTGTCCGGCGCCGGGGGCGGCCAGCCGGGGCAGGTTCTGCGCGAGGGGGTCGTGCGGGGCGAGCAGCGGGGCGGCGAGCACGATGACCAGCCAGAACACCGCGACCAGACCGCCGGTCACCGCGAGCGGGCGACGCCAGGCGGGTGGCAGCCGTCGTAGCAGACCGCGTTTCGTCGCGCTCTGGGGACCGCGTTTCACTGCACCCTCACCCTCGGGTCGATCACGCCGTACAAGACGTCCACGGCGAGGTTGACGGTCAGGTACACCAGGCCGACGACCAGGCCGACGCCCATCACGGCGGGCAGGTCGAGGGTGGTGGCGCTGCGGTAGGCGTAGGCGCCCAGGCCCGGCCAGGCGAAGATCGACTCGACCAGGACGGTGCCGGAGAGCAGCGCGCCGAAGGCCAGTCCGGCGACCGTGATGACGGGGACGAGGGCTGCCCGGAGCACGTACTGGAAGAGGACCGTGCGACCGGGGAGGCCCTTGGCCCGGGCCGCCCTGACGTAGTCCTGGTTGAGCACCTCCAGTACGGCGGAGCGGGTGAAGCGGGTGAGGAGGCCGACGGTGTAGGCCGTCAACACCAGTGCGGGGAGGGCGAGATGGCCCACCGCGCTCCAGAACACCGGCCACTGTCCGGCGAGTGCCGCGTCGACCGTGTAGAGGCCGGTGACGTGCGGGGGCGCGGTCATGCCGGGGTCGAGGCGGCCGCTGCCCGGGGCCCAGCCAAGGCGGTAGAAGAAGAGGTAGAAGGCGAGCAGCGCCAGCCAGAAGGTCGGCACCGAGACTCCCAACAGGCTGACTACACGCAGGAGTTGGTCGGTGAGGCGGTCCCGGCGCAGGGCCGCCACGACACCGAAGGCCACACCCACGACCAGGGAGACCACGATCGCGGCGCCGGCGAGTTCGAGGGTGGCGGGGACGGCGGTGGACAGGTCGGTGAGGACCGACTGGTGGCTCTGCTGGGACTCGCCGAGGTCGCCGTGGAGGAGGTTGCCGAGGTAGGTGACGTACTGGACCGGCAGGGGCTTGTCGAGGCCGTAGTGGTGGCGGAACTGGGCGACGATCGCCGGGTCGCCGATCGCCCGCTGGCCGAGGTTGGCCGCCGCCGGGTCGCCCGGGACCAGGTTGGTGAGGACGAACGTCACCAGGGTCACGCCGAGGGCGAGCAGGACGGCGGTGGCGGTACGGCGGAGCAGGAAACGGGCGAGGGGGTGGCGGGCGAGGAGACGGCGGCGGACGGGAGGCCGTCCGCCCTCGCCCGCTCCCTTACTTGGCACCCAGCGCGGCGACATCGA
Organism: Streptomyces sp. NBC_01478; assembly: GCF_036227225.1. Taxonomy (GTDB): domain Bacteria; phylum Actinomycetota; class Actinomycetes; order Streptomycetales; family Streptomycetaceae; genus Streptomyces. The sequence continues at coordinate 1,659,115 of NZ_CP109444.1, forward strand.
TCGTCCACACGGGGTTGTAGGCGATGCCGGTCACCGACGCGGCGGAGACGGTGTTGCGGCTGGGCTGCATGAGCGGGATGAAGGGGCCGGAGGCGTTCATGCGGGTCTGGATCTGCTCGTAGAGCGTCTTGCGGGTGTCGTCGCCGATCGTCGTCGCCGCCTTGTCGCCGAGCGCGGTGAGGGTCGGGTCGGCGCCGGCCTTCCAGCCCGCGCGCAGGCCGACGAGCTCGCCGGGCAGGAAGGTCAGGTAGTCGCTGGGGTCCGGGTAGTCCGGGCCCCAGTACCAGAGGCCCAACTGCTCTTTGCCGTTGCGGTAGTTGTCGAGTTCGGTGGTGGTCGGCGCGGGGGCGAGCGTGACGGTGATGCCGACCTCCTTCAACTGGGCCTGGACCCGTTCGGCGAGGGTCTGCAGGGACAGTCCGTCGACGGTCAGGTCACTGGCGTAGCCGAGGGTCACGGAAGGCTTGGCGATACCGCTCGCCTTGAGCGCCGCCTTCGCCCCGGCCAGGTCGCGGCCGGCGGCCTGTGCGGCGGGCAGCGCGCCGAGGAAGGTCGAGGGGATGATCCCGGCGGGCTGGACGGAGCCGGTGCCGGCGAGCGAGAGCAGGCTCTTGTAGTCGATGCCCTTGCGTACGGCCTCGGCGAACTTGGCGTTGGCCGTCGTACTGCTGACCTTGGTGTCCCGGTTGAGCAGCAGGAAGATCACGTCGGAGGACGCCCCGCTGTCCACCTTGAGGCCCCCTCCCAGGCCGCTGACCTGGTCGGAGGTGAGGTCGAGGGCTATCTGGCTGTCGCCGCGCTGGACGTTCAGCTTCTGGGTGGGGGCCTGGACGTTGCGGAGAACGATCTTGTCGTAGGTCGGCTTGTCGGAGCCGGTGTACTTGGGGTTCTTCGTCAGCACGACCTGGGTGTTCGTGTTGAACGAGGTGATCGTGTACGGGCCGGAGCCTGCCGACGTGGTGTTGAGGTACTTCTCCGCCGCGTCCGTCGCGGTCGCCGAGCCGCCGTGGGCCTGGACCGTCTTCGCGCTGAGGATGCCGAGGGCGGGGTTGGGGAGGATGAACGGCAGCGCGGGGTTCGCCTTCTTCGACACCAGGGTGACGGTGGAGGCGTCGGTCTTGGTGACCGTGACACCGTCCAGGAGGAACGACGGGTTGCCCTTGAGCGCGATCACCCGGTTCAGCGAGAAGACGACGTCGTCGGCGGTGACCGCGCTGCCGTCCGCGAACTTCGCGCCCGCACGCAGATGCAGCGTGAGTGTCTTGCCGTCCGCCGACTGCTCGTACGAGGAGGCCAGGCCGGGCACCGGCTTGGTGACGTCGGAGCCCTTGAAGGACAGCAGCGTCTCGTACAGCGCCTTGTCCACGATCTGCCCGGTCGGCTCGAACTCACGGCCCGGGTCGGCGGTCTTCAGGTTGAACGACGTGTCGACGACCAGGGTCTTGCCGGCCGCCGAGCCGGTGGCGCCCGTACCGCCGGAGCACGCGCTCAGGGCGAGCGCCGCGACCGCGACGAGCGGGAGTGCCACCGGGTACGACCCGGCACTGAATCTGGGCATGCGTGCCTCCGTGGGCAAGACAGAGCGGGGCGGAGCGGAAGAAGGCCGTGCGGGAACGGGCGGACACCGGGAGGGAGCCTGGACGATTCGCCGTTAGGGTTGGCTGAAACTAACCAGGACTCTCGGCGGACGGGACCAGCACGAGACGAAATGCAACGGAGAGGCGCGAACATGGAAGATCTGTCGACCCCGGAGACCCCGGGCGAGCGCCGCTCTGGACGGATCGGCATCGGTCTTGCCCTGGATTCGGTGCATTTCAAGATCCTCGACGTGCTGCGCACCCAGGGCCGTATCTCCGTCGCGGCCCTCGCGGAGCGCGTCGGCGTCTCCCGCGCGAACGCCTACACCCGTCTCGAAGCGCTCCGCGCCGACGGCGTGATCAACGGCTTCAGCGCCCGCGTCGACCACAACCGGGTCGGGCTGGAGATCTGCGCGCTGATCTTCGTCACGGTCCGCCAGGAGCTGTGGAAGCAGTTCCGCACGGCGCTGGCCCAGATGCCGGAGGTGGAGTACTGCGCCGTCACCACCGGCGAGCACGACGCCATGATCCAGATCCGGGTGGCCGACGTCACCGCCGTGCACCGCCTGGTCACCGACCGGCTGTCCACGATTCCTGCGGTCCGCGCGACCGAGACCGTGATCATCCTCGACGAGGTACTCCGCCGCCCCTACGTCCTGCCGACCGCCTCGCGCTCCACCGAATCCGCGACCGGAACCTCCCAAGACGCCCCCGGAACAAACCAGTTCGGCATGACCCGCTTCATCCGCGCCGCCGAGGGACGGGCCGATCTGCAACGGACGTCCGAGCCGGAGGACTGACGGGCACCGGAGGGGCGGAAGGCCGACCAGGCAGCGTGACAAGCCCGCTTCGACATCAGCCGGAGCCGCCCCCACCCGGACCGTTGTCAGTGCCGACTGGAAGGATCGCAGCACAAGTCGGCCGAGGTGAGGGTGGGATCAATGAAGGTGCTGGTCAGTGGTGAGGTCCATGTCGACTACGGACAGGTCTTCGTGGAGAGCGGCGGGGACGAATGCGACCTGTACGACGCCTTCGCCGGGCAGGAAGGTGTCGGGCTCTGCGGGGCCGGGACGGACGGGACACTGTTACTGCTGACCGGCCTGCGCATCGGCGGTGTCCGCTTCACCGTCGAGCTGCACGACAGCCCGCCTGCACTGGACGAGACCTGGGAGGAGATCGTCGAGGTCCCCTTCCGGCCGGTGTCACAGGAGACGAAGCTGCGGCAGTGGAACGGAAAAGCCTCGTGGGAGTTGGGCCTGGAGGAGCGCGACCACCGCGTGCGGTACTCCGCCACCGGCATGGACGACGGCCTGCGCAAGAACGTCCGGGAGGACGACGAGCCCCGGACCGGCGACCGGTATCTGCTGCAGTTCTGGCCCGCCTCGCCCGAACCGGCCCGGGTGCTCAAACAGACCGGCACAGCCGCCGCGAACTCGCACGCCTTCGCCACTTCGCCCGTGGGTTGACCATCCGAACGGACCGGGTGCCGGTCTCGGAGAGGGCGTCGGATGTCCGGTCGCGCGGACGCCCTCTCACAAGCCGAGCGACACGGGCCCGGCCGGGACCCCTTCTGGTGCGCACGAGGAAACAGTCGTTGATCACCCCGTCGTGTCCCGCCGCATGGCCGGACGCCGTGGCTTCCTGGTGCCACACGTGAGGCGCATCGGCGTCGACGACGAGGCCCACCTCTTCGCGCAGTTCACGACGCAGAGCGTCGAGCGGCGCCTCGTCGTGTTCGCTGCCGCCGCCCGGACGACGCAGATTCACCGGAGCATGCTGGCACCCCGGAGCCTGTCTCCGGGCGGCGGGCCCGGATCGACCGGAGTCGCGGCGACACGCTCAGGATCCGCTGTGCCCACGGAACCTCGTCGGCCCGACGCGCGGTCGCCCTCGGGCCCGGGGCGTTGTCAGTGGTGGCAGGCAGGATGAGAGTCATGACAACTCCTGGAGCTGTGATCGTGGATGCCGCCGCCTACGCGCAGGCGGTCGAGGACGCGGTGAAGGCGTCGGCCGCCTATTACGCCGCCGGCACCTCCGCGCTGGACGACGACTCCTACGACCGGCTGGTGCGCGGCATCGCAGCGTGGGAGGCCGAGAATCCCGACCAGGTGCTGCCCGACTCCCCGACCGGGAAGGTGGCCGGCGGCGCGGTCGAGGGCGATGTCCCGCACACGGTGGCGATGCTGAGTCTGGACAACGTGTTCTCGCCGGAGGAGTTCACCGCCTGGACCGCCTCGCTGGCCCGAAGAATCGACCACGAGGTCACGCGGTTCAGCGTGGAGCCGAAGCTGGACGGCCTGGCGATCGCGGCCCGCTACACGCGCGGCCGACTCACCCGGCTCATCACCCGTGGCGACGGCACGGCCGGCGAGGACGTCACGCACGCGATCGGCACCATCGAGGGCCTGCCGCAGGAGCTGGCCGAGCCGGTCACCGTCGAGGTGCGCGGCGAAGTCCTCATGACCACCGCCCAGTTCGAGCACGGCAACGAGGTCCGCACCGCGCACGGCGGACAGCCGTTCGCCAACCCGCGCGGTGCGTCGGCGGGCACCCTGCGCGCCAAGGAGCGCGCCTACACGGTGCCGATGACGTTCTTCGGCTACGGCCTGATCCCCGTCGCCGACACCGAGCCCGATCTCGCGGCCCGCCTCGCCGAGCTGGCCCACAGCGACCTCATGAACCAGGCCGCCGCCTACGGGGTCAACACCACCGCGACCACCGCCGTGCCCGGCATCACCGCCGACACCGTCGAGCAGGTGCTCGTCCGGGTTCAGGAGATCGCCGCGCTCCGGGCCCAACTGCCGTTCGGGATCGACGGGATCGTCATCAAGGCCGACCTCGCCGCCGACCAGCGGGCCGCCGGGTCGGGCTCGCGCGCACCGCGCTGGGCGATCGCCTACAAACTCCCCGCCGTCGAGAAGATCACCCGGCTGCTGGAGGTGGAGTGGAACGTGGGCCGCACCGGCATCATCGCCCCGCGCGCCGTCCTGGAGCCGGTCGAGATCGACGGCGCCACGATCACCTACGCCACCCTGCACAACCCGGGGGACATCACCCGCCGCGATCTGCGCCTGGGCGACCACGTCATGGTGCACCGGGCGGGTGACGTGATCCCCCGTATCGAAGCCCCGGTCGCGCATCTGCGCACCGGTGACGAACAGCCCATCGTGTTCCCCGAGGTGTGCCCGCGGTGCGGCTCCGGCATCGACACCAGCGAGCTGCGCTGGCGCTGCGAACAGGGCCGCAACTGCCACCTGGTCGCCGCCCTCTCGTACGCGGCCGGCCGTGACCAGCTCGACATCGAGGGGCTGGGCCACACCCGTGTCGTCCAGCTCGTCGACGCCGGGCTGGTCGCCGATCTCGCCGACCTGTTCGCCCTGACCCGCGAGCAGCTCCTGGGCCTGGAGCGGATGGGCGAGACCAGCACCGACAACCTCCTCGCCGCGATCGTCACCGCCAAGGGCCAGCCGCTGTCACGGGTGCTGTGCGCGCTCGGGGTGCGCGGCACCGGTCGCTCCATGTCCCGCCGTATCGCCCGGTACTTCGCGACCATGGACATCATCCGGGCCGCCGACGCGGAGGCGATGCAGCGGGTCGAGGGCATCGGCACCGAGAAAGCCCCCTCGATCGTCGCCGAACTGGCCGAACTCGCCCCGCTCATCGACAGACTCGCCGCCGCCGGGGTCAACATGACCGAGCCCGGCGCGACCCCGCCCGACCTCACGACGGATGACGCGGCTGCCGACGGTACGGAAGCCGCGGATACGGCCGACGGGCCGCTGGCCGGGATGACGGTGGTCGTCACCGGTGCGATGACCGGCCCCCTGGAGAAGCTCAGCCGCAACCAGATGAACGAACTCGTCGAGCGCGCCGGTGGCCGTTCCTCCTCCAGCGTCTCCAAGAAGACCACCCTGGTCGTGGCCGGTGAGAACGCGGGGTCGAAGCGCGCCAAGGCCGAGACCCTCGGTATCCGCCTCGCCACCCCCGACGAGTTCGCGGCCCTGATCGCCGACTACCTCGACTGAGGCCTCCGGCCGAGGTGTTCCGCAGGTCACAGTCACCGGTGGGGCTTGAGCGGGAACAACTGGGCCGGGTCGCCCGTTCATGTCTATGTGGCTGCGGAGGGGACAGTGTCCCCGGGCCTCACCTATAGCCCATGGGGACGATCGTCCGGCTGAAGCCCCATGGAGCCTTTCGCCGAGAGGCGACCGCCCTCCGCACGCCACCAGGTACGGCCCCGGCTGGTCTCCCCCGTCCAGCCGGGGCCTCTTTCACTCTCAGGGGCGGCACTCCCGGGGACGGCCTCACGCACTCCGCGACCGGGGCAGAATGGACGCCACACAGCCGCTGCGGATGGGGAGTTCATGGACACGCGTACGTTCGACGCGCTGACGGAGTCGATGAAGAGCGCGTACGTCGCGGGTCTCAGCGAAGGCGCCGTGCCCCGCCCGGTCATCATGCCGCTCGTGCGCGGCGAGTTGGTCGGTCTGATCTGGCTGCGCCCGGTCACCTCCGGCGAGGACGCGCTCACGGCGATCGCGTCACTGTCGAACATCGCTGCGGCGGCGAACGCCGACGAGATCGTGCTCGCCTGGGAGACCCAGGACGTCGCCACCACCTGCGAACTGCCCGTCGACGGCCCGTCCCTCTGCCTGAACATGGTGCACGCCACGAAGGACGGCCACACGCTCCACCAGTTCCCCTACAGCGAGGACCCGGCCTCGGCCGCATCGCGCTGGGAGCCGGCCCCGGCTCCGCAGCCCGACGGCAAGCTGGTGCCGCCCGTCCAGGCCGCGGTCGACTACGCCTTCACTCCCCTTGAGCTGGACCACCCCTCCCCGTTCGGCGTCACGGTCATCCTGATGGAAGAGGACGGCTACAACCTGCGCCTGACCGAGGCTTTCGCCTTCTGAGCCAGGATGCCGGGAAGCCGCGATGCCCACCCGGCCCCAACCCTTGACCGTTATCCGATCGCCGTTACAGACTTGACACAGTTAGCGGAACAGTGGCCCCGTACACCCATCCTCGGGCCTACGCTGTGCCGGTGACCAGTGTCGACGTCGCCGCCGGACCCGCCGCCGAGAGCGGCCCCGAGCCGCGCACCCAGTCCCTGATGCTGACCTTCTTCGGCGCTCATGTGCTGGGGCGGCCCGTCGCCGTGTCGTCGGGCAGCGTGATCGCCGCCCTCGGGAGGGCGGGGAGCACCGAGGAGGCGGTGCGGACCACCCTGAACCGGATGGTCAAACGCGATCTGCTGGAGCGTCGCCGGCAGGGCCGCAAGACGTACTTCGCGCTGACGCCGCACGCCGTGCAGGTGCTGACGGACGGCAGGAACCGCATCTGGCAGACCGGCGCGGTCAACCGGGACTGGGACGGCCGGTGGACGATGGTGGGCTTCTCCCTGCCCGAGGCCTGGAGCCGTGAACGGCACGACCTGCGCTCCCGCCTGATCTGGGCGGGCTTCGGCCCGCTGCAGAACGGCCTGTGGGTGGCCCCGGCACCCGTCGACGTCCGCGAGATGGTGGCCGGGCTCGGCCTGGAACCGTATCTGCGGGTGTTCCGCGCGGAGGTGGAGTCGCCGACCGACGTCCGCGAGGTCCTTGAGCAGGCCTTCGACGTACCGGCCATCGGCGCGCGGTACCGGTCGTTCCTGGACCGCTGGGACCGCACCGACCCCCTCCCCGCGGCGGCCTCCGGCGACGACCTCGCGGGTCAACTCCTGCTGCACACCGACTGGCTGGATCTCGTACGACGGGATCCGCATCTGCCCGCCGAGCACCTCCCCGGGGACTGGCCCGCCGCGCAGGCGGAGACCGTCTTCCGCGGTCTGGCCAGCCGCTGGGAACGCCCGGCGGCACGCGCGGCCGTACGTCTGCTGGACACCCTGACGCTGGACTGATCCGCGCGCACGGCCCCTTCGCGTCCACCTCGGGTCCATGCCCGGCCCTTGTGCGTCCACCCGCGGATTCCCCTGCCTCATTATTGGTCACTCTCTTGACGGCCATGAAAAAAGAGCCCTACATTCGCACCGCTCTTCCAAGTCGCACGCCCACCTCGTACGCCCAGCACGCTCCCCCACTCGGTCCCCCCTCGACCCGCGGAGCCGCCGCCATGCCCCGACCCCGTCTCTCGACCCTCGCCGCCGTCTGCGCGACCGCCCTCGCGACCGCCCTGCTCGGCCCGGCGACCGGCGCCCACGCCACCACCGCCGGCCACTACTCCGGCACGCTGACCGACGGCGCCACCTGGATCGCGGACACACCCGAGCAGTGGAACGGCACCCTGCTGCTGTTCAGCCACGGCTTCGGACCGACCACCGCCGCCGACGCCCCGTCGCCCGCCGTGAGCCAGGCTCTGCTGAACGCCGGTTACGCCCTCGCCGGCTCCTCCTACGACCCGAACGGCTCGATGTGGGCGCTCGATTCGGCCGAGCGGGACCAGTTCGCCGCGCTCGCCGCCGTCCGGCAACAGATCGGCACACCGACCCGGGTCATCTCGGTCGGCCAGTCCATGGGCGGCCTCGTCAACGCGCGGATCGCCCGGGACGGCGCGGGCCGTGTCGACGGTGCGCTCGGCCTGTGCGGCCTGGTCGCGGGCGGCGTCGATCTCGACAACTACCAGTTGGACGCCGAGTACACGCTGGCCACGTTCTTCGACCCCGCCGACGCCGACGCCCTGGTGGACCTCGACAGCCAGGCCGACGGCGCCGCCCTCGCCGGCCGGCTCACACAGGCCGTGCAGACGGCGCAGCAGACCCCGGCGGGCCGTGCCCGGATCGCCCTGGCCGCCGCCTACCTCAATCTGGCCGACTGGGCTGCCGGCCAACCGCCGCCCGCGCGCGGCGACTTCGCGGGCCAGGAGCAGCAGCAGTACGCATGGCTGGCGCAGGGGCTGCTCAGCTTCATCGTCCCGGCGCGCTGGTCGGTGGAGCAGTCCGCCGGCGGCAACACGTCCTGGAACAAAGGCGTCGACTACGCCGGGCTGCTGCGCGGGTCCGCCCATGTCAAGCAGGTCGAGGCCCTCTACCGCGACGCGGGGCTCGACCTGCGCGCCGACCTGAACCGGCTCACCCACGGTGCGGACATCACGGCGGACCCGGCCGCTGTGGCCCGTCTGAAGCGGACCTCGACCGCCGGCCAGGGACTGGCCGTGCCGCTGCTGGACATCCACACCACCGCCGACCAACTGGTGCCTGTGGAACAGGAGTCGGCCTTCGCCGAGCGGGTGCGCGCGGCCGGCGACTCCGCCCTGCTGCGACAGGCCTACGTGGCCCGCCAGAGCCACTGCAACTTCACCACCGCCGAAGTGGTCGCCGGTCTGCACGCCGTGGAACACCGGTTGGACACCGGGCACTGGGGCGACTCCGCCACCGCCGCCCAACTCCAGCGCGGGGCCGACGAGTTGGGCCTCGACGGTGCCGCCTTCACCGACTACCGGCCGAGCCGTCTGACCGGTACCCGCTGATGCCGAGCCGCCTGACCGGCACCCGCTGATCCCGAAGCGTTCCCGCCCCTCCCCGCCCCTCCCCTGTTTTCCGCCCGCTTTCCCCCTCCCGTCCCCGGCTCGCGCGCCTCAGGAGCTCCCCGTGTCAATGACGACCGAACCCTCCACCAGAACCACCGCCACCGGCCCCGGTCTGACCACCGGCACCCTGGTCGCCGGTCTCCTCGCCGTCTGCCTCGCGCAGATCGGCCTGGCGATACCGGCCACGCTCAACGGGCTGTTCCAGTCCGATCTGCACCCGGTGGGCTCCCAACTCACCTGGATCTCCGACGCGTTCCTGCTCCCGGTCGCCGTACTGGAGCTGACCTTCGGCCTGCTCGGCGACCTGTTCGGGCGCAAGCGGCTGCTGGTCGGCGGTGCCTCGCTGCTGGTGGTGGGCGAGTTGGTCAGCGCCACCTCCTCCGGTGTCCACCAGCTCTGGACCGGGCAGGCCCTGGCGGGTCTCGGCGCCGCCGCGCTGTTCCCGACCTCGCTGACCGTCCTGGCGGCCGGTACCACCTCGCCCGCACAGCGCGCCCGGGTCATCGCGTTGTGGGCGGCGTTGCTCTCCGCCGGCGGGTTCCTCGCCCCACTGCTCGGCGGCGTGACCGCCACCTACGGCTCGTGGCGCTGGTCCTTCGTCGTGGTCGCCGCCGTAGCCGCGACGAGTGTGGCGGTCAGCGCCCTGTTCGCCGTCAACTCCAGTGCCCCCGAAGGCCGTTCGCTTGACATCGCGGGCCAACTGACCATCGGCCTGGGCCTGTTCGCTCTCCTCTACGCCATCATCCAGGGCCCGACGGACGGCTGGGCCTCGCCCTCGATCGTCATCGCCTTCGTCCTGGCGGCCGTGTTCCTCGCCGCCTTCGTGCTGGCCGAGAAGCGCGCCAAGTCCCCGCTCCTGCGCCTGGATCTGTTCGGCAACCGGGCTTTCGCGGTGGCCTCGGTCGTGGCCGTGGTGGGCATGTTCGCCTTCCTGGGCACCGCCTACTCCGTCAGCATCCGGCTCGGCCCGGTGCAGGACCAGGCCCCGATGCGGACGGGCCTGGCCTTCGTCCTGCTCAACGGCATCACGCTGGTGATGCTGCCGCTGACGGAACGGCTGCTGCGCACGGTCGCACCGGGGCTGCTCCTGGGCGCCGGGCTGCTGTTGATCGCGGCGGGCGACTACTTGGCGGCCACGCTGCCGATCACCGACACCGCCTTCACCTCGCTGATCCTGCCGCTCGGGCTGGTCGGCCTGGGCTTCTCGGTCACCGTCACCTCGATCACCGCGACGGCCGTCAACACCGTGTCGACCCATCTCGCCGGCATGGCGAGCGCCACCACCAACCTGCTCCGGGACTTCGGCTTCACCCTCGGCCCGGCCGTCATCGGCGCCGTCGCCCTGAGCCGCGCGGCGAGCAGCTTCACCGACTCCCTGCACGACTCCGCCCTGCCCGAGGCACTGAAGGGCGCCGGCACGGCCGTACTCGAAGAAGGCGGTCCGCTCGCGGTGAACGGTGCCTCGGCGGCCTCGCCGAAGCTGGCCGACCTGCATCCGCTCGCGCTGGACGCCCTGGGGCACGGATACTCGATCGGCTTCGTCGTCTGCGGTACGGCGGCTCTGTGCTCCGCGCTGCTGGCCCTTGTCACGCTCCGGGGTCGAGGCCCCGCACAGGGCACTGTCGCGGACAAGTGAGCGGCAGGTGCCTCAAGGGCAGGTCAGCGGCCCTTGCGCACCCGGGCTGCCGCGCGGGCTTCCGCGGTCTTGCGGGCCTCGGCCGCTTTGCGGGACTCCTTGGCGGGTCGGCCCGGGCGGGTGCCCATGCCGCGGAAGGGGGCGTTGCCGGTGGGCTTCGCCCCGGTCGGCGGGCGCTTGGCGCCGGTGATGGCGGTCAGTTGCTCCTCGCCGGAGCGGACCTGCGTGACGATCGGGCGGATACCGGCGTCGGACATCATCCGGTTCACATCGCGCCGCTGGTTGGGGGTGACCAGGGTGACCACACTCCCGGACTCGCCGGCACGCGCCGTACGCCCGCTGCGGTGCAGGTAGTCCTTGGAGTTGGCCGGCGGGTCTACGTTGACGACGAGGTCGAGGGCGTCGATGTGGATGCCCCGGGCGGCGACGTTGGTGGCCACAAGCACGGTGATCTCACCGTCCTTGAACTGGCCGAGCGTGTGCGTGCGCTGCGGCTGCGACTTCCCGCTGTGCAGGGCGGACGCCCGGACGCCGCTGGCCCGCAGATGGCGGGTGAACTGGTCGACGGCGGCCTTGGTGTCCAGGAACATCAGCACCCGGCCGTCCCGCGAGGCGATCTCGGTCGCCGTCGCGTACTTGTCCGCGGCGTGGATGTTCAGCACATGGTGTTCCATCGTCGTCACCGAGCCCGACGCCCGGTCGACCGACGCGAGAACGGGATTGTGCAGATGGTCCTTGACCAGTTGGTCGACGTCACCGTCGAGCGTCGCCGAGAACAGCAGCCGCTGCCCGTCGGCGGGGATCTGCGCCAAGAGGTCCGAGACCTGCGGCAGGAACCCCAGGTCGCACATCTGGTCCGCCTCGTCCAGCACGGTGATCCGCACGTGGTTCAGGAGGCAGTCCCGGCGGGACACCAGGTCGGTCAGCCGCCCCGGCGTCGCGACGAGCACCTCGACGCCGGTCCGCAGCAGCGCCTGCTGCCGGTTGATGGACAGCCCGCCGACCACCGTCGCCAGCCGCACCCCCATCGTCCGCGCATACGGCTCCAGCGCGTCGCTGACCTGCTGCGCGAGCTCCCGGGTCGGCACCAGGACCAGGGCGAGCGGCCGCTTCGGCTCCGCCCGCAGGCCCGCGGTCCGCACCAGCAGCGCAAGACCGAAGGCCAGCGTCTTGCCGGAACCGGTGCGCGCCCGGCCGAGCACATCGCGCCCGGCCAGCGCGTCGGGCAGAGCCGCCGCCTGGATCGGGAAGGGTTCGGTCACCCCGAGGCCGGTCATCGTCTCGACCAGCTCCGGCGGCAGCCCGAGCCGGTCGAAGGAAGCGGCCGGCGGCTTCGCGTTCATGGGGAACCTTCCTCAGTGTGATGCCCGCAACGGCACCGGGGCCCGTACCCCCTGGTACAGGCCCCGGTGACATCGAAGCGTGCACCCATTTTACCAGCGGGCCTCCAGGGCACCCGCCGCTCCGCCCGCGGCCCCGTGCCCGCGCGGACGACCGTGCCGCGACTGCCGGAAGTCACTGTCGAAGTCGCAGTCGAAACCGCAGTCGAAACCGCTGTTGGGGTCGGTCGCCGCCCGTCCGCCAGTAGGCTGGGGCAACTGCGTGCCACCCCACCAACACCCGTTCCCTCAAAGGGAGATGGCCCGCAGCGGTCGATCCGTCTCATTGCGTGAGGATGAAGCAACAGGTGCTGATAGCGGGCCGGTACCGGCTGAACACCACCATCGGTCGCGGTGCGATGGGCGAGGTCTGGCAGGCGTACGACGAGTTGGCCGGCAGGCCGGTGGCCGTCAAGCTCCTGCACTCCCAGAACTCCGAGCCCACCGCCACCGCCCGCTTCCGCCTGGAGGCCCAGACCGCGGGCCGGCTCAGCCACCCCCATGTGGTCGGCGTCCTCGACTTCGGCGAGCAGGAGGGCCGGCTGTTCCTCGTGATGGAACTGGTCGACGGGGACAGCCTCGCCCACGTCCTGACCCAGGCGGGCTCCCTGCCGGCCGAGGACGTGGCCCGCATCGCCGCCCATTCGGCCGCCGGTCTCACCGCCGCGCACGAACAGGGCATCGTGCACCGGGACATCAAGCCCGGCAACCTTCTCCTCGACGCCGACGGTTCCGTGAAGATCGGCGACTTCGGCATCGCGCACTTCGTGAACGACCCGAACGGCGCGCTCACCGCGACCGGGCAGATCGTCGGGACCAGCCTGTACATCGCCCCCGAGCGCGCCCTCGGCCAGCCCGCCGGACCGCCGTCCGACGTCTACTCGCTCGGCTGCGTGCTCTATCAACTCCTCACCGGAAACCCGCCGTTCCGCGCCGGCAGCCCCATCGCCGTCCTCCACCACCACCTCGACACGGCCCCGGTACCACCACGGGAACTCGGCGTCAGACTCCCGCCCGCCTTCGAGAACTATCTGCTCGGCCTGCTCGCCAAACGACCCGAGGACCGCCCTACGGCGCGCCAGGCGGCCGAGTGGTTCGGCGCCGGCGCCTGGAGGGGACGCCCCGAGCCCCTCCCGGCGGCCGCACCGCACCGCGAGCCGACACCGGCACCGACGCCGCAGGTGGCCGCCTGGGATGCGGGCGTCGCACCCCGGACGAACAACACGGCCGCCGGCTCCGCGACCACGTACGCCTTCCCGTCCGCCGGGAGTGGTACCGGCACCGGCACCACTCCCGCGCACCGGACCCGGCGCCGGCCGCGAACGGGAGGCCGCACCGGCTCCGTGCGCCGGTCGAGGACGGCGGGTACCGTCGCCGCCGTGCTGATCTTCCTCGGGGCGCTGCTGGTCGGCCTGGCCTGGTTCTCCCCCGACCACAGCTCGGCGGACACCCCGTCGACGGATCCGACCGGCACCGCGAGCACCTCTCCGGCCACGCCCTAGCCGTACTGATCAGGCCCGCCGGGACGATCACGCCCCGTACAGGCGGGCCTCCCGACGGGCGTGCGAGCGGCGGCCGGACAGCCGCCACAGGACGCGGGCGGGCAGGGGTGCCTTGGTGAGGAGAGTCCGCTGCTCCTCCGGGGTCGCCACCGCCATCAACGCGCTGAAGGCGCGCAGCAGATGCTTCTTGTCCAGCTTCGCCAGGCTGATCTCGCCGAGTTCCTCCCACTCGGCGACGCTCAGATGTTCGGCGGCCAACGGCAGGACGGTGGACTCCTCTTCGTCCATGTGCGCGGTCAACACCGCGTCCAGTTCGGTGAGTTGAGCCGCCACTTCTTCACGGACGGGCGACTGGGGATCGGCCGCCAGCCGGCCCAGCGCACCCCTCAGCCCCGAGACCAACTCTTCGAGCCGGTAGTGCTGTTCCTCCATGCGCGTGATCGCCTCGGGCCGCACCTCCACCCGCGCCGCGAGCCGGGGCCAGAGGAATTCGTCCTCGCTGACGTGGTGGGCCTCCAGCCCCATGAGCATGAACTCCACGGCTTCCGCGACCAGTTGGGCCCGCACGGTGTCGCCGGGCCGCAGTCCCCGCACCAACTCCGGGAGTGCCGCGCACGATTGGCGGAAAGTGCGGTGCACCACCACCATGTCGTGGACGTCCGGCTTCGAGGTGAGTACCTCAGTCATGATGCTGCTCCCTAGCCCTTGCGCAGTTGTTCGTGGAAGCGGTGTGCCAGGTCCGTCAGCTCGTCCGCGTCGCGCGCGGTCTGCTGGAGGTCGATGAGGACCTCGTCGGCTCCGGCCGCGTGGGCGGCGAGCAGGTAGTCCGAGACCTGCACGAGCGTTCCCCGGTGCGGAACCGCCTCGCTCGGTGCGTCCTCGGCCGTCACCACGGGGTTCACCCGGACCACGGTGCGCAGGGCGTCGGGGTCACGTCCGTTGGTCTCCGCGATCTGCCGTATCTGGCTGATGACGTACGCCAGTTGGGGCACCGGCAGCGCCACTCCCGCCCAGCCGTCCGCGCGCCGGCCGATTCGTTCCAGGGTGGCCGGGGCGAAACCGCCCAGGAGGACCGGCGGGCGGGGGCGCTGTACGGGGAGCGTCCCGATGTGCGCGCTCGGGACGGTCCACAGCTCCCCCCTGTGCTCGGTCTCCGCACCGGACCAGACGTGTTCCAGGACGTCGAGGATCTCCTCCAGGCGTGCCCCGCGCCCCCGCCAGGGCACGCCGATGCCCTCGTACTCGTCGGACGACCAGCCGAGCCCGAACCCGATGTCGAGCCGCCCCCCGCTGAGGATGTCGACGGTGGTCAGTGAACGGGCCAGCAGGAGCGGGGAGTAGAAGGGCGCGTTGAGCGTGCTGGTCCCCAGGCGCAGCCGCCGGGTGGCGTGGGCCAGGAAGGACAGCGTGGCGACGGGGTCCAGGAAGGTGCGGTACTCCTCCGGTACGGGGCCGCCGCCGGGATAGGGATCGCGGGGCTGCGTCGGTACGAGGGCCCGGTCACCCACCCACAGGCTGTCGTAGCCGATCGTCTCGACCGTGGCGGCGAAGCCGGAGATCGTGGCGGGGTCAGTGAACAATCCGTACTGGGGCGATCCCAGACCGATCTTGAGCATGTCTGTCACCTGTTCGAGGAGGTGGTGCGGTCCGTTGCGCGACCACCGTGCCGAACACGGATCGACGTCCGGTCGACGGCGCGTGAAAGCCCAGGTCAGCGCTTTGCCGCTGCCCGACGCAGGCGGTCGCTCACCTCGTACACGTGCTGGGCCGCCGCGACGTTCACCTCGGCCCGGTCCGAGCTCAGCGCGGTGAACAGGCGGGCCACCTCCTCAAGGAAGTAGGCCGGGCTGTTCGGGTCGTCCGACGCGCCGCCGACGGCCTCCGACTCGGCGAAGAACTCGGCGGCCTCCGCACTGCGCCCCTGATCCACGAGCACGACCGACAGCAGCCGGGCGGACATGAACAACGTCAGCGGGTCGTCCCCGTCGCGGGACCGCCCGATCCCCTCACGCAGATCGGTCTCCGCCGCCGTCGGATCGCCGCGGATGAAGCCGAGCCAGGCCCGGATGTGCCGGGTCTGCGACGGCAACGCGGGGTCGTCGCCCAGGTCGGCCGCCGCGACCGCGTGGTCTGTGACGCGTTCCAACTCCCGCTGGTGCGCGGGCCCGGCGAAGAGCCCGCTCGACGCGATCACCGACAGCGCGGCGACGACGATCCGCGAGGCGTCCGGGATGTCGCGCAGCACCCGGGAGAACACCGAGACCAGCAGCGTGTGTTCGGCGAGCAGCCAGGTGCGCGCCTCCTCGGCGTCGGCGAACCGCAGTCCGGTCAGGGGCACGGAGAAGAGATGGATGCTGAGCGAGCCGGCCCGTTCGGTCGCGCTCATGGCCTGGAGCAGGGTGGCGTGCAGGAACATCGCCAGCCGCACCAGCGCCGCCTCGCGCTCCGCGACGGGGTCCTCGCGACCGGCGCGACGGGCGGCGAACGCCCGTACCAGATCGTGGAATCGGTAGCGGTCGGCGGAGTGCGGTTCGAGCAGACCGGCCTCCACGAGATGCTCCAGCAGTTCCTCGGTCTCCTGCTCGGGGCGCTCCAGCAGCACGGCCGCGACCGCGACCGGGAAGTCGGCGGCGTCGAGCAGCGCGCACAGGCGCATCGCCCGGGCCTGCTCGGGGGCGAGGGCCCGGTAGCCGACCTGGAAGGTGGCCTCGACGGACATGCCGCCGGCCCGCAACTCGTCGAGCTGATGCTCCTCCGCGCGCAGCCGCAGCAACTGCGCGCCGAGCCCGCGTCCGGGACGGGCCGCCGTACGGGCACCGATGATGCGCAGCGCCAACGGCAACTGCCCGCAGGCGTGCACCAGTTCCAGCGCGAGTTCCGGGGCGGCGGCGATCTCGGCGTCGCCGGTGAACCGGCCCAGCATGGCCACCGCCTCCTGCCGGCCGGGCACCGGCACCTCGAAACGCGTCGCACCCGGGGGTACGAGCGACCGGTGCCGGGTCGTGATCAGCGCGGCGTTGCCGGGGGTGCCCGGGAGCAGCGGTGTCACCTGGGCGGTGTCGTGCGCGTTGTCCAGGAGCACCAGGATCCGGCGGTCGGCGGTCAGGGTGCGGTAGGCGCCGGCGCGGGCGGTGGGCGTCGCGGGGATCTCGGCGGCGGGCATGCCGAGCGCGAGGAGGAAGTCGACCAACACGTCCGCGGGATCGGTGGGTTGACCGCCGTCGCCGCGTAGCTCCACGTAGAGCTGCCCGTCCGGGTAGTCGGAGCGGATGCCGTGCGCGACGCGCAACGCGAGCGCCGTCTTTCCCACGCCGCCGATGCCGCTGAGCACGGAGAGCGCGACCGCTTCCCCGCTGGGCCGCAACGCGAGCCGGAGCCGCTCGCGCAGCCGCTCCCGCCCGACGAAGTCGCCGGGTGCCGGGGGGAGTTGCTGCGGGCGGACGCGGACCGGGGCGTCCTCGACCGGTGTGGTCGCAGCCTGGTCGGTGGCAGGGGCGGCGGCCGATTCAAGGCCCGGTCCCCGTCCCTGCCCTTGTTCCTCGGGACGCCTTTCGGCGGGGTCGGGCTCGGCGCCGCTGAGGATGCGTGCCTGCAGCTCACGGAGTTCGGGGCCCGGGTCCATGCCCAGTTCGGCCACCATGGTCTCGCGGGCGGCGGCGTAGACCGCGAGGGCCTCCGCCGCCCGCCCGGAGCGGTACAGCGCCCGCATGCGGAGCGCGTACAGCTCCTCGCGCAGCGGATGGTCGGCGATGAGGGAGATCAGTTCCGTCGCCACGCGGGCGTGCTCGCCCAGTTCGTCGGCGCACTCCAACCGCGCCACCTGGGCGTTCAGCCGTAGATCCACGAAACGTCCGCGGTGCCGCCGGGCGTAGGGGCCGGGTACGCCGGACAGCGGCTCCCCCGACCACAGTGCCAGCGCCGCGTCGAACGCGCGGAGCGCGGGGCCGGTCTGCCGCGCGGCCCGGAGTTCCTCGCCGTCACGCGCGAGCCGCTCGAAACGCAGGGCGTCGACGGCCGGTTCGGGGATGTCGAGCTGGTAGCCGCCCTGCGTGGTCTCCAGCCGGGACCGCTCGTCGCCCAAGGAGAGGCGGATGCGGTAGACGTACGTCTGTACCGAGCGAACGGCGTTGCCGGGCGGCTCTTCCCACAGTGCGTCGATGAGGTGGTCGAGTCCGCACCGGCGCCCTTCGCCGAGCAGCAGCCGGACCAGGACCGCGCGCTGCAGCGGGCTGCCGAGATCCAGCGCACGCTCGCCGTGACGACCACTCAGCGGCCCCAGCAGCCCGAACTCGTACCCTTCCACCGCTGTTGCCACGCCCAAAGTCTATCGGGCACGGCTCGTGGCCATGCCCGTCCGGGGATCCACGGTCAGCCGCGGCGCAGCATCATGACGACGGCGACGATGACGATGATGAGGACGACGGTTCCCAGACCTATGTACACGGGTTTCTCTTTCTCTAGGGGAGCGGCACCGCTGGGTGCCGCGGACAACCGGGTACCCCTGAAAGAGCCTTTCAGCCGTCGTGGAAGAGGAACGGGGGCACCGGCGCGCTCCCCGGGCCGCCGGTGCCCCCGTTCCGTTCACGTCGGGTCAGCGGCGGTACGCGCCGCAGCGGAGGGCGCGCTCCACCGCTGCGGCCATGGCCTGCTGGCCCAGGGCGTTGGGGTGGGCGGGTGCGGTCGGGGCCGCCGCGACCAGGGGTTCGATCCAGCGCTCGCCGGCCGGCTTGCACATGTCGTGGCCCACCGTCGGGGTGTAGGTGTCGACATATGCCGCGCCGTGGGCCGACGCCTGGTTCGCGATCATCGCGTTGAGCTTCTTCTCGGTGTCGCGCAGATAGGCGAAGTCACCGGCGGCGAGCGGTACGGCGGAGCCGGTGCAGCCGACCCCGTCGTCCGGGAACAGGTCGGGGTAGCCGACCACCACGACCTCGGCCCGAGGAGCCCGCTCGCGGACGGCGTCCAGCGCGGCGGCGATCTTGGGGGCGGTGTCGTCGACGCGCTGCGCCAGCCGGTCGGTGCCGTCGCTCGTGAAGAAGGTCTGGCAGGGGTTGCCCGCCGGGTCCTTGGACGTCAGTCCGGCGCAGGTGGCCAGATTGGCGGAGAAGCCGATGTCGTTGCCACCGATGGTCAGGGTGACCACGTCGGTGTCCGCGTCGAGCGCGTCCAGTTGCGGCGGGCGTGAACCCTGCGGTCCGGCCAGGGCCGTTGTGGTGGCGCCCGAGCAACTGACGTCTGTCGCATGCCAGTTCCTCGCCGCCGCGAGGAGGGACGGGTAGTTCTGGTCGGACCGCGCGCATGTGGCGTCGACCTGGGTCGGTACGCCGGGGCCGGAGGCGTACGAGTCGCCCAGCGCGACGTAGTTGACGGTGCGCGCGGTGGGGGTCGCGGCGTTCGCCGCCGTCGCTCCCGCCGCCGACAGGGCCATCGCGCAACACGCCACCGTGGCGCCGCGCAGCAGGCGAGGCCGACCGGGAGATCTCTTGGTCTGCTTGTTCTTCAAGTCCGTCCATTCGTCGGGCCCCGGAGCGCTCCGTCAACTGGTGTCGAGCGCGGGGGCGTTGTGCTGCCGAGACGTCAAACGGCGCGCACACCAAGGAGGTTCACTCACTGGTTGCGACTGCGCCGGAGGTGGGACTCGGCGTAGGCGTGGGCCCGGAAGGCGAGGACGGGGTCGTCGGAGAGCTGGATGCCGGTGGTGACCCGGGTGGGGTTGAAGGCCTGCGAGTGCCAGGGGGCCTGGTCGTCGGCGGGTGCGGTGATCTCCAGCCGCCCGGCGCTGAACTCCTCGCGGTGGTCGGGCCAGACGGTGCTGGGGTCGTGGGTGGGGTCATCGGGTTCGGCGAGCTGGATCCGCAGGTCGAACGCCACCGGTGCGTGTTCCAGGCGCTGGTGCAGTTCGTCGGTCAGGTAGTGGGCGGTACGGGTGTCCGCCTCGGCGGCGGTCAGGGCGGCGCGTCCGGCCTCCGGTTCCCAGCGGTACCGCACGGGCCGCTGGGCGCCGGTCGCGTCGACCCAGATGAAGGCATGGATGGCCCAGTAGGCGGCGGAGCCGTAACTGACGGGGACGGGCGGCTGCTGTGCGACGGCTTCGGCGAGGTGGGGATGGGCACCGACGAACGCGTGCACCCGGGCCAGGTCCGGCTGACGGGTCACGGGGTCGGGGCGCAGCGCCTCGGTCAGTTCCAGGAACTCCTTGGGCGTCGAGGCGACGAACCGGGGGACGGTGAGAGCGACGAGGTCGGTGTCACCGCCGTCGGGCAGGTGGAAGCGGGTGGCCATGCCGCGGGTGACCGGGGCGGTGTCGGGCGTGTGGGGATTTCCCTCGGAGTTCGAGAACCGTACGGTCGCCGACACCGGTCGCGTCTGCAGATGCGCGGCCGTGGTCAGGGCGGCCGCGGCCCCGCTGGGAGTGAAGGTGGCCCGGAACGCGGCTCCCCTGGCACTGGACCGGCGGTATCCGGGGTGCCTCCCGCTCATCCGCTCCATGCTGTCGACGACGCGGACAGCCAGGGTCTGATCTGCGGAACTGCTTGGCATGTCATTCCTTGGAAGACGAAACAGCACGGAGTCTCGGCGCGGCCGAGCCCTTCGCGGGACTCGCCGCATGGCGCTCTACGGGCCGTTCCGGGACCCGGTTCACTCGTCTCCGGGGACGGATCGGGTGCGTGACGTGGGCGAGCGGTCAGCGATGCCGGCCCGGGCCGTTCAGCACTCCGGTGAAACCGGCGAGCAGGGAAGGGTTGTTGGCGAGCCAGGCCTGCACCCGGTCCGCCCCGATCGCGCCGCCCGGGCCGGACGTGAGACAGGCGTCCATCTTGTCCAGCAGGGCGCCCACCGCGCGGCGGGCCAGCGGCTCACGCACCCGGTCGAGCGCCTGGCCTGCGCGGTCCGTCCACCGCCGCACGTCGTCGGGTGCCGAGGGGGTGGGCGGGCCGAACGCCGCCACCGCCACCAGTCCGACCGCGGCCATGGCTCTGCGGTCGAGCGGGGCCGTAGGACTGTTCCAGACCTCGGCGAAGACCGCGCCCGCGTCCGCGAAGCGGCCGCCGTGGAACGCCAGTGCTCCGCGCAGGATGGCCGCCGCGGCCCGGAGGTCGTCCGCGCTCAGTTCGTCCGCGAGCCGGACGACCTCCGAGAGCCGGTTCCCGGCCGTGTCGAGCGCGCCCTCCGCGATGTCGAGGCACACGATCCTGAGTGCGGCGTACGCGTACTGACCGCGGGCGCCGATGGAGCGGAGGAGGCGTGCCGCCTCGGTCCAGTGCGCGCGGGCGCGGTCGCGGCGGCCGGCGCTCTCCTCCGCGTCGCCCCAGAGCGTGAGGGTGCAGGCCCTGGCGAAGTCGTCGCCGGAGGCGCTTGCCGCCGAGGCGGCGGCCCGGCCGTGGCCTCGGGCGCCGGCTATGTCGCCGACCTGGAGGCAGTACGTCGTCCAGTTCGCCAGGAGGATCGCCCGTTCCCAGTGGAACTCGGTGCCCTCGACGCCCAGTTCGGCCACGTCGTCCTGCCCGGTCAGCATGGCGTGGAGGGGTTCGTAACAGGGCCCCAGGGCGGCGAGGTCGGGGTTCTTCGCCTGGCGCCAGGCCGACTTGTACCGGTCGATGAAGTGGCTGCCCTCCGCGTACCGGCCGACGACGTGGTTGAGCCAGACCAGCCACGCGAGGGCGTAGAAGAGGGCCCGTTCGTCCTCGTCGGTGGGCTCCGCGGCGGCCCGTTGCGCCTGCGCGGCGTCGTAGGCCCACAGGCTGCGCTGGAGGCGGTCGATGCCCTCTTCCTCACGGCCGCTGATGATCCAGTAACTGCCCCGCCGTGCTTCCAGCGACAGGGCCTGAGCTGTGCGCGACCGGGCCGTCATGAGATCCGAGGCCGCCCTGATGTTGGCGGCCTCCGCGGTGTGCCGCCTGATCAACTCCCCTTGTTCTACAGGTGAGTCGGCGTCGGTGCAGGCGTGCACGAAACGCAGGGCCCAGGCCATGAAGCGTTCCTCCGCCGCGGCGGCCCGTCCTTCGGCCCGGAGGCGGTCCAGCGCGTACTCGCGGACCGTCTCCAGCATCCGCAGTCGGCTTCCGTCGGGCGTCGAGACGGTGAACAGGAGGGATTTGTCGACCAGTTGGGCCAGCACGTGCAGGATCTCGTGGCGGTCCGCCCCGGGAAGCGGGATCGCCGTCTCCGCCACGTCGAGGGAGCAACCGCCTACGTAGAGGGCGAGTTCCGTCAACACCCGTTGTTCGGTGGTGTCCAGGAGGGCGTAGCTCCAGTCGAGGACGGCGCGCAGGGTGCGGTGCCGGGCGGGAGCGGTCCGCTTTCCCTTGGCCAGCAGGGCGAAGCGGTTGTCGAGGCGGAGTTCGATCTCGCGGACCGGCAGCAACCGTACGTGTGCGGCGGCGAGTTCCACCGCGAGCGGCAGCCCGTCCAGCCTGCGGCACAGGGAGCGGATGTCGTCCATCGCCGTCGCGTCGGCGGTGAAGGACGGGTCGGTCATGACGGCGCGGGCGCCGAACAGTTCGGCGGCTTCGCCGTCGGGCATCGGCGCCAGGGGATACAGCGTCTCGCCCGCGACGGCCAGCGGTGCCCTGCTGGTCGCCAGCACGGTCAGCGCGGGGCACCGGCCGAGCAGGACCGCGACGAGCGGGGCGAGGGCGTCGAGCAGGTGCTCGCAGTTGTCGAGCACGAGGATCGCCCGACGCCCGGTCAGGAACGAGGTGATCCGGTGCATGTAGTCGTGCGGCGGCTGGTCCGGCCGAACCGAGGCGTCCGACAGGCCCAGGGCTCCGGCGATCGCCGCGAGGACGCCCGCGCCGTCGGCCGACGCCAGATCGACCCACCACACACCGTCGTACGAGTCCTGCGTCAGCGCGCACGCCTCCAGCGCGAGGCGCGTCTTGCCGACACCGCCCGGCCCTACGACGGTCACCAGCCGCTCGCGGTCGAGGGCCGCGCGCAGTCCGTCGAGCTCCTCACCCCGGCCGACGAAGGGGCCGAGGGGGTGCTCCGGGCCGCCTTCGCCGGGCAGCGGGCGGGATTCGGCGCGGCCGGCGGGTGCCGGTGACACGTGATCGGCGGGCGCCGGTGACAACCGTACGGAGTCCGCGGTCGCCGTGCCCGGACACGAGTCACCTGCCGGTGTCGCCGTCCCCGGACGCGGGCCGCGCGCCAGTATCGCGTCGTGCAGGGAACGGAGTTCGGGGGACGGATCGGCGCCCAGCTCGGACCTCAGCAGTCGGCGTCCCGATTCGTACACGTCCAGCGCCTCGGCGTCGCGCCCGCAGCGGTGGAGCGCGAGCATCAGCCGTGCCCGGGATCTCTCCCGCAGCGGTGCGGCGGACACGAGGGCCGTCAGTTCGGGGACCAGTTCCGCCGCGCGGCCGAGTTCGAGGGCCGCGGCGCTCGCGTCCTCCTGCGCGCTCAGGCGCAGTTCCTCCAGGCGCAGCCGTTCGGCGTCGAAGACCCGGCCCTTGAGATCGTCCAGCGCGCGGCCCCGCCACAGCGCCAGTCCCTGCCGCAGGACGTCCTCCGCCTGCCGGTACGCTCCCGCCGCCAACTGCACGCGCCCTTCGCGGACCGTCGCCTCGAAGCGGACCGTGTCGAGCTGGTCCTCCGCTCCGAGGGCGAACCGGTATCCCCCGTACTGCGACTGAAGGCGCCCCTCCTGGTCCCGGGTCGCGAGCGCCGCGCGCAGTTTCGTCACCTGGACCTGGAGGGCGTTGACCGGGTCCTTCGCCTCGCGCTCCTCCCACAGCTCGTCGATGAGGGTGTCACGGTGCACGACCGCTCCCCCGGCGAGCAGCAGCCGGCCGACGATCGCGCGGGAGACCGCGCCCGGAAGTGCGACGGCACCGCTCCCGTCGGCCAGCTCCAGGCGGCCGAGCAGTCGGAGGTGCATGGCGTCGTCGTTCATGTGTCAGCCCTCGTCGGCGGTTCCGATACCCGAAACCGGGGTTCCGAGCATGTCCGTGACCGTACAAGGCGGGCGGTGGTTACCCGCAAGGGAAGCTGATGGCCATTGGGTACTTTGGTACCCAATGGGTACCGTTGCCGCATGACGAAGACATCGGGCCTCTGCGACGACCCCAAGAGCGTCTACTCCGCGGCCTGCCCCTGCCGCGACATGCTGGACCTGCTCGCCAACAAGTGGAGCGCCCTCGCGCTGGGCGCCCTGGAGGGCGGGCCGCAGCGCTTCGGCGCGCTGCGCGGCCGGCTCCAGGGAGTGAGCCCCAAGGTCCTCACCCAGACGCTGCGCCGCCTGGAGGACTACGGCCTGGTCGACCGCCGGATCTACGCGGAGGTCCCGCCCCGCGTCGAGTACAGCCTGACCCCGCTCGGCAGGGACGCCTGTGCCCCGCTCTCCCATCTGCGCACCTGGGTGGAGCAGAACATAGACCGGTTCCCGGAATCCGCCTGACCGCACGGCGTTCGGGGCGTCTCGCACCGCCCCCACCTCTATGGTTTCCTATGGGAAGCAGTATCCCTTGATGGTTACTACCTCCCGATGGGTACCTTGCGGGTCGTGGCCGCCGGTCCTCGTCGGCCCGCCGCACGAATCGAGGAGACGCACGATGAGCGAGACCTGGAAGTCGGCGACGATGCCCGCCGTCGCCTACCGCAAGAGCCTGCCGATCGACGACGCCGAGAGCCTGGTGGACGTCGAACTGCCCGTGCCGCAGCCGGGTCCGCGCGATCTGCTGGTCCAGGTCGAGGCGATCGCGGTCAACCCCGTCGACTACAAGGTCCGGCAGAGCAACGACCCGGGCGGCGAGTGGAAGGTGCTCGGCTGGGACGCCGCCGGCACGGTCGTCGCGGTCGGTGAGCAGGTGGAGCTGTTCGAGGTCGGGGACGAGGTCTTCTACGCCGGCGCGATCGACCGGCCGGGCACCAACTCCCGCTTCCACGCCGTGGACGAGCGCATCGTCGGCCGCAAGCCCGGCACTCTCTCCTTCGCCGAGGCGGCGGCGCTGCCGCTGACCTCCCTCACCGCCTGGGAGGGACTGTTCGAGCGCCTGGGCCTGCGCGAGGGCGCCGCCGAGGAGACCGGCACACTGCTGGTGACCGCCGCGGCGGGCGGTGTGGGGGCGATGGTGGCCCAACTGGCGCGTGCCCTCACCGGCCTGACCGTGATCGGCACCGCCTCCCGCCCGGAGACCGTCGAGTTCGCCCGCCGGATGGGCGTGACGCACGTGGTCGACCATCATCGCCCGCTGCCCGCGCAGGTGGCCGAGGTGGCGCCCGGCGGGGTCGACCACATCTTCGGCACCGCCGGTACGGACCGGAACCTCGCCGCGTACGCCGAGATGCTCAAGCCGTTCGGAGGGCTGATCGCCATCGACGACTTCGGTCCCGTCGAGATCGGCCTGCTGAAGGCGAAGAGCATCTCCTTCCACTGGGAACTCATGTTCACGCGCTCGCTGTTCAAGACCCCGGACCAGGTGACGCAGCACCACATCCTCGACCGGATCGCCCAGCTCGTGGACAAGGGCGTCCTGCGCACCACGGCGACCCGGGACCTCGGCACGATCAACGCCGCACATCTGCGCGAGGCGCATCGTGTCCTTGAGTCCGGGAGCGCCATCGGCAAGGTGACGCTCACCGGATTCTGAGACGGCTGTGAACCTCCTTCTCACCCGCCCCGTTTACAGGGCAGACGAAGGCAAGGCCTTCTCGTGATTGTCGAAAGGTGACGGGGATGCGATTCATGAGGTTCACGACGGAGCAGCGCATCGGCCATCTGCTGAGCTGGGCAAACGAATGGAACGGAACGACGCGCGGGCGAAGTATGTGGGCGTACTCCCTGAGTCTGGGGGGTTCTCATGCGCTGTTGAACGACTGGGTCAACAACGAGAGGCTCATGAATCTCCTCACCCAGGAGGAAAGAAGCGCGATCGACGAGGCACGCCGGCGCGCGACCCGGCGTGAGAGCACCGCGCATCAGGTGACTCGGTAGCGAGGCCCGACCGTCAGTCGTTCACCGCAGCCGCCGAGCCGGGCCGCGCAGGCGGGACCCGGCTCGGCGAAGCGCTCTCGTGAAGGGCGCGCTCAGGGGGTGTAGCCCCGCTCGGCGAGCGCGGCGCGGAGGGCCCTGAGGGCCAGGTGGGTCCGGGACTTGACCGTGCCCGGCGGTATGCCCAGCGTCGTCGCCGTGCGGGCCACGGACCGGTCCAGGAACTCGACGTGGACGAGGATCTCGCGGTGCTGCAACGTCAGGTCCGCCAGGGCTTCGCGCACGAGCTTCTTGGTGAGGGCCGGTTCCATGGACTCCGGACCCGGCAGGTCGTTCAGCGCGGTGTCGACCGTCTCCGGCGGGCGGGCCTTCCGGGCGCGGTAGCCGTCGATGACGAGATTGCGGACGACCGTGACGAGCCACGGCCGTATGCCCTCGGCGTCCGGATCGAGGATGTCGGCGTTCTGCCAGGCGCGCAGGACGGCCTCCTGGACCACGTCCTGGGCCTGATGGCTGTCGCCCCACAGCAGTCCGGTGGTCACTCTCAGCAGGAACACCCCGTGCTTGTCGTAGACGGCGCGGACGAACGCCTCGTCGCGCGCCCTGTCACGAGTTCCGCCGGTCCCGTCCTGCGGTGTGTCCCGGACTACTGTGCTGTGCCTCATTGCCACGTTCCCCCAGTGCGCCGTGGACGATCCGCGGCGCACCAATTCGTTGAAAGCTGAACGGGGAAACCTTCAGGGGGACCTCTTGCCGGCGGCTTGATATCCGCTTGCCCGGCCCGCGCGTGCGAGGACAGGCGCAGGAAAGGTGCGGGAAAGGGTGCCGGGGAGGCTCAGGAACTGTTCGTCCGCGGGATCTGCGCCAAGACTGCGCGGACCGCCGCTTCCCGCAGTTCGGGGAGCTTTCCGGACCAGTCGCCCAGCGTCTCCTCGACCGGGAGTCCCCGGAGGGCGGCGAGCGTGGTGCGGATCCCGTCCACCTCGGTCGCGCAGGCCGGGCACGCCCGCACATGGCTGTCGACGCGTACCTCCTCCGCTGGATCGAGGGCTCCCACGGCGTGGGCAGCCAGTTCGGGAAGCTCCTGCTCGCAGTTCACCGCTGGGCCGGAGCGACGTTGTGGTTGTTGACGCGGAACAGATTGCGCGGGTCGTAGCGCCTCTTCAGGACACGCAGTCGTGCCAGGTCCTCGGCGGTGAACACGTTCTCCGCCCGGTCGTCACGACCGGCGAAGTTCGTGTACGTGAGACCCGTGGACCAAGGGCTCAGGCGTTCGACCATCCCGCCCAGCATGGCCATGCCGGCGTCGACGACCTCCGGCGGTCCGACGGTCGCCCCCCACACGTTGAACACGGCGTCCCGCGCGGCGACGGGGCTCGCCGCTGCCGGCCGGTCGGCCAGTGCTCCGCCGAGATGCCTGATCTCCAGGACCGTGACGAGGCCACCGGCGGCCACGTGTGCGCTCTCCACGAGGGAGTCGACGGCCCGGTCCGGCAACTCGGCCAGCAGGGCGCCCTGTTCCTCGTACGGGAAGGGGTCCGCCGGGTCGCTGTGCACGATGTCGAACGCGCCGTAGGGGTGGCGGCCGATCGTGTCGAGGATGCCCTCGCCGAGGGCGCGGAAGGGCGCGATGAGCTTCTCGGCCTCCTCGTCGGAGCCGAGGTGGGTCACCCGGACGTGGGCGAGGAAGCGGCCGCGCAGCGGTTCGGGGATCTGCGGGACCGGCGGGAAGTTGAGCAGCGCCACGGAGCAGGTGAAGGTGTCGGGCGCGTCGCGGACCACCTCGGGGAAGGCGCGGAGCACGGCCTCGACGTTCTCGGCGGGGAAGTAGATCCCGCCGCCGTAGAAGGAGGTCACGGGGAAGAGCCCGATCTCCAGCTCGGTCACGATCCCGAAGTTGCTGCGTCCGCCGCGCAGGCCCCAGAACAGCTCCGGTTCGGCCGCCGCGGAGACACGGCGCAGCACGCCGTCCGGTGTGACGACCTCGATCGTGACGACGTGGTCGGCGGCCCAGCCGTAGGACCGGCCCAGGAAGGGGCTGAGTCCGCCGCCGAGGGTGAAGCCGACGACTCCCACCTGGGGGCTGGACCCGTTCAGCGGTGCCAGGCCCGCTGCCTGGGCGGGCTCCACGACGTCCGCCCAGAGCGCGCCCGCGCCCACGCGGGCCACGGCGCGCTCGGCGTCGATCTCGACCGTACGCATCGCACGCGTCGTGACGAGCAGGAAGTCGTCCGCGGCGGGGAACGGCTGGTGCCCGGTGGCCATGACCCCGACGGGCAGGTCACGCGCGGCGGCGAAAGCGACCGCGGCCCGCACATCGGAGGCACCGGCCGCCTCGACGACCAGACAGGGCCGCTGCCACGAGCGCAGGTTGAACCCCGCGATCGCCCCTGTGTAGCCCGGGTCGTCCGGGGCCAACACGGATCCCTCGATCCGGTCGGCCAGTTCGGCGACGGCGTCCTCTCCAAGAGCGGTCGGCCCCTGGTACTCGGTCATGGTGCTGTGCCTTTCGTCGGCGCGACGGCCACGTGGGGAGCAGGAAAAACGGCTCCTCGACGCGACCGGGTGCCGTCCGATGGCTGCTACGGCGCACACCCCGAAGTGGTTCACGCATCGCGGACGTGGCCGCTCAGCAGAAGGCGGCCAGTACCGAGGGGCCGCAGAGCGAGGCGGGCTCGCCGGCCACGGGCGGGTGCCGCGTGTCCAGCCTGTCCACCATCACACCCACCGCGTGCCGGGCGAGCGGCTCCAGCAGTCCGGCGTGCGTCCGGCGCGCCCGGTCGATCCAGGCCCGTGCGTCGTCCGGGGCGGTGGGGCTCGGCGGACCGAACCTCGCCAGGACCGCCAGCCCGACGGCCGACACCGCTCTGCGGCCGGGCGGCGCCTGCGGGCAGTGCCAGACTCCGTGGAAGACGCGTTCCGCGTCCGCGAAGCGGCCGTCACGGAACGCCAGCAGCCCGCGCAGGTTGGCCACGGCCGCCCGGAGATCGTCCGCACTCACCTCGTCCGCGAGCCGGCTCACGTCCACCAGCCGCTGCTCGGCCACGGCGAACTCCCGCTCGGCGATGTCCAGGCAGACCAGCCGGAGCACGGCGTACGCCCAGCGGGTGCGCGCGCCTATGGCACCGAGGATGCGGGCCGCCTCGGTCCACTGCTCACGGGCCCGGTCACGGAGTCCGTCGCTCTCGTCCGCGTCGCCGCAGAGAGTGAGGGAGAAGACCCGGGCGAAGTCGTCGTCGGCCGCGCGTGACGCCGCCACGGCGATCAGACCGTGCCGACGGGCCCCCTCGATGTCCCCGTGCTGCAGGCAGTAGGTCGACCAGTTCGTCTGCAGGACCGCCCGGTCCCAGTGGAATTCCGTGCCCACTACGGCGGCCTCCGCCACGGCGAATCGCTTCTCGACGTCGTCGTGCCCCTTGAGCATCGCGTGGAGCGCGTCGTAGCAGAGGCCCAGGACGGCGAGGTCGGGGTTCTTCGCGTGTTCCCAGGCCGCCTTGTGTCTCTCGGCGTAGGAACTGGCCTCCTTGTGATGGCCGGCGACGTGATGGAGCCAGGTGAGCCAGGCGATGGTGTGGAAGAGCGCCCCCTCGTCATCCTCCGTGGGCTCCCCGATCCGCCGGCCCGCTGTCGCGTCGTAGGCCCGCAGGCTGCGCCGGAGTCGGTCGATGCCCTCTTCCTCGCGGCCGCTGATGAACCAGAAGTAGCCCAGCCGCGCCTCCAGCAGCAGGGCCTCGGCCGGGCGGGACCTGGCCAGCATCAGGTCCGATGCCGCCTTGATGTTGGCGGACTCCGCGGTGAGCCGTCCGGTCCACTGCCGCTGGTCACGGGAGGAGAGACCCGTGCTGCCGTCACGGACGAAGTGTGCGGCCCACGCCATGAGGCGCTCTTCGGCTTCCGGCGCCCGGCCGTCCTCCCGGAGCCGGGTGAGCGCGTACTCGCGGACCGTCTCCAGCATCCGCAGCCGGTTCCCGTCGGGCGTGGAGACCGGGACGAGCAGGGACTTGTCGACCAACTGCCCCAGCACATGGAGGAGTTCGGCACTGCCCGCCCCGGGCAGTGGAGTGGCGGCCTCCAGGAGTTCGAGGGAGCAGCCGCCCGTGTACAGGGCCAGTTCCGTCAGCAGCCGCTGTTCGGTGGTGTCGAGGAGGGCGTAGCTCCAGTCGAGTACGGCACGCAGGGTGCGGTGCCTGGCCGGCGCGCTGCGTTCCCCCTTGGTCAGCAGGGTGAAGCGGTTGTCGAGGCGGGCCTCGATCTCCCGGACGGTCAGGAGCCGGACGTGCGCGGCGGCGAGTTCCACCGCCAACGGCAGTCCGTCGAGCCTGCGGCAGAGGCGGCGGATGTCCCGCAGCGCCGCCTCGTCCGGGGCGAAGGACGGGTCGATCATGGCGGCACGGGTGCCGAACAGGTCCGCGGCCTCCTCGTCCGGCATCGGCGCCAGGGGGAACAGCACCTCGGCCGCGACCTCCAGCGGTGCCCTGCTGGTGGTCAGGACGGTCAGCGCGGGACACCGGCCCAGCAGTGCCGCCACGAGCGGGGCGACGGCGTCGAGCAGGTGCTCGCAGTTGTCGAGCGCGAGGACGGCCGACCGTCCGGCCAGGAACGAGGTGATCCGGTGCATGTAGTCGTGCGGCGGCTGGTCCGGCCGGACGGAGGTGTCGGACAGGCCGAGCGCGGAGGCGACCACCGCCAGCACGTTCGCGTCGTCGGCCGGGGCCAGATCGACCCACCAGACGTTGCAGCGGGACGACTGGACCAGCGCGCACACCTCCAGGGCGAGGCGTGTCTTGCCGACACCTCCCGGGCCCAGCACGGTCACCAGCCGCTCGCGGTCGACGACCTCGCACAGCGCGGTCAGCTCCTTGCGCCTGCCGACGAACGGGCCGAGCGGTCGGCCGAGGTTGCCTTCGCCGGGGGTGGGCCGGACGTCCGTGTGCGGCGCAGACAGTCGGTCGGAGAGGGGTGCCGGCCGCCCTTCGCGTGCCGATTCGGGCTGTCGGAGAGACGGGTCGTGGCGGAGTATCGCGGCGTGCAGGGCGCTCAGTTCCTGCGAGGGAGCGACTCCGAGTTCGGACTTCAGGAGCCGGCGGCCCGTGTCGTGGACCTCAAGGGCCTCCGCGAACCGCCCGCAGCGGTAGAGCGCGAGCATGAGACGGGCCCGGGACCGCTCGCGGAGCGGTGCGAGGGACAGCAGGGCGTGCAGTTCGGGGATCAGTTCCTGCGCGCGACCGAGTTCGAGGCCCGCGGTGGCGGCGTCCTCCAGCGCGCCCAGCCGTAGATCCTCAAGGCGCGTCCGCTCGGTCTCGAAGACCCGTCCCGTGAGGCCGTCCAGGGCGCGACCGCGCCACATCGACAGTCCCTGCCGCAGGGTGCTCTCGGCCTTCCGGTACTCCTTCGCGGCCAGGTGGTCACGGCCCTCGCGGACCACGGCCTCGAAGGCGGCCGCGTCGACCTCGTCCTCCGGTCCCAGGACGATCCGGTAGCCGCCGTGGTCGAACAGCAGGCGGGCGTCCTCGCCGCACGCCGCGAAGGCGGTGCGCAGCTTGGCCATCTGGACCTGGAGCGCGCCGACCGGGTTCTTGGTCCCGCGGTCCTCCCACAGCTCGTCGACGAGGGTGTCACGCTGCACGACCGCTCCGTGGGCGAGCAGCAGCCGTCCCACGATCGCCCGGGACACGGCGCCGGGAGGGACGACCACGCCGTTGGCGGTCACCAGCTCCAGGCGGCCGAGCAGTCGAAAACGCATGACCGCCATCCTGCCGTGGCCGGCCGGATGCCCCGAAGCGCTTGTCGGCGCGTCGCGGTGTGACATGTCCGGGTCGATGCCCCTTCGCGGTGAACCAAGTCGTCGGAGGCCACGTAGCCGATGTGTTGTGTTCACCGACTTCGACGGGCACCAGGAGCGGAAATGATCCGGAACATCGTCCTCTTCAAGCTCAATGAAGGTCTCACCCGGGTGTCCCCCGCGGTGACGGAGGGATTCGAGCTCGTGAAGAACCTCGACCGGGAGATCCCCGAGATCCGGCAGTGGGAAGTCGGCTGGCACGTGTTCGACGAGACGCCCGCCTCCTACGACTTCGCCGTGAACAGCCTGTTCGACGACACCGCCGCCTTCCAGCGGTATTTCAACCACCCCGCGCACCTGGCCGCCATCGCCCACTGGATGCACCACGCTTCGTGGGTGGTCGTCGACATGCACATCTAGTCGACACGCACATCCAGGGGCGCGGGCACCGGCTGAGGTGGCGGGCCGGTACGCCTGCCGCCAGGCTGACGGCAGGCGTACCGCCAGGCAGAACGGACAGCCGTACGAGACAGCCGTACCAAGCACTGACGTACAAGGGACTGGTTCCACATGCAGATCGATCTGACGGGACGCACCGCCCTGGTGACGGGCTCGACGCAGGGCATCGGTGCGGCGATCGCCGCCGGACTCGCGCGTTCCGGCGCCCGGGTGGGGGTGAACGGGCGGGACGAGCGGCGGGTCGAGGAGGGCGTGGCACGGCTGGCGGCGGAGGTGCCCGGTGCGGTCTTCGTCCCGGTGGCCGCCGACGTCGCGAACGAGGAGGGCGCGCAGCGTGTCCTGGAGGCGCTGCCGGAGGTCGACATCCTCGTCAACAACCTGGGCATCTTCGGATCCGCCGACCCGTTGGAGATCAGCGACGAGGAGTGGCGCCGCTACTTCGAGGTGAACGTGCTGGCTGCGGTCCGGCTGACCCGGATGTATCTGCCGGGCATGACGGAGCGAGGCTGGGGCCGGATCCAGTACATCGCGAGCGACTCGGCGATCGTCATCCCGGCCGAGATGATCCACTACGGCATGTCCAAGACCGCGCTCCTCGCCGTCGGCCGCGGCTTCGCGAAGCAGGCGGCGGGCACCGGGGTGACGGTCAACTCGGTCATCGCCGGTCCCACCCACACCGGCGGCGTCGAGAACTTCGTCTACGAACTCGTCGACCGCGAGCTGCCCTGGGACGAGGCCCAGCGCGAGTTCATGCGGAAGCACCGGCCGCAGTCCCTCCTGCAACGGCTGATCGAGCCCGAGGAGATCGCCCACATGGTCGTCTACCTCAGCTCCGAGCAGGCCTCGGCGACGACGGGCGGAGCGCTTCGGGTGGACGGGGGGTACATCGACTCGATCCTGCCCTGACGGCGCGAGGCCGGGAGCAGGCGCGACACATGACCCGCAATCCCCGGCCCCACCTGCGGACGGGCTGTGCATCGTGCCGTCGCACAGGGTGGGACGGACGAGGGGGATTTCCGGCCTGACGCGATGTTCCCGCGAGGTGGACCTCATCAGAGCCGTCACCGAGGACACCGCACGAGGGCGCCCTACGGGTGGAGCCGGGCTTCGGCGACGGCCGGCCCCCTCGCGCCTCCTGATCGCGACCGTGACACGCATACGAGGGTCACCGCCACCCCAGTCCCGCCAACCGCCGTAACTTCAGGGCGAGTTGGACCTCCAGTGCGCGTCCCGGTTCCTGCCAGTCCTCGCCGAGGAGTCGGCCCACGCGCTCCAGCCGCTGGGCGACGGTGTTGACGTGGACGTGCAGGTCGTCCTTCGTCCGGGCCGGGCTCATGCCGCAGGCGAAGTACGCGTCGAGGGTGTGCAGCAGCTCCGTGCCGCGTCGCTCGTCGTACCGCACGACCTGCCCGATGGTCCGCTCGACGAAGCCGCCGATGTCGCGGTCCCCGGCGAGGAGCAACCCGAGGAAGCCGAAGTCCTCGGCGTCGGCCCCGTCTCCGGTACGGCCCGACAGCCGCAGCGTGTCGAGGCAGCGGCGCCCCTCCTCGTAGGCGGCGGCCACGGCATCGGGCCGGGCGGCGGGTTTCTCGACGGGCGCGGAGGCACCCACCGTGACCGCTTCGTGGACCGCCGCTCCCAGGAGGCCGACGGTACGTCGGGCCAGGTCCGTGGCGGTGTCGCCGAGGTCGAGGGGCAGCAGCAGGACGGTGCCGCCGTCGCGGGCGGCGGCGAGGCCGTGCCGGGTCCCCGCGAGATGCGAGGCGGCGGAGCGGAGGCGGCTGCGGGCGGCGGCCTCCTGGTCGGCGTCGGCAGCCGTGCCGTCCAGCCCGGCGGCGAGTACGACATGGGTGGCGTCCAGGTCGGCGTCCAGCCTCGACGCACGCTCCCGCAGCAGGCGCGGGTCGCGGTCGCGGGCGTCGAGCAGATCGTCCAACAGCTCGCCGCGGACGCGCTGTTCGGCCTCGGCGGCGGACCGTCGGGCGAGCAGCAGCAGGGAGGTGACCATGGCGGCGCGCTCCAGGGTGCGCTGGTCGACGGGGTCGAGGCCGGGGTGACCGCGCAGCACGAGTGCGCCGAGCAGTTCGCCGCCGACGGCGACGGCCGCGATCCAGTCGTCCTGGTGCCGCACCGCGTGCCCTTCCGCGCGGGACGCCTCCAGCGCACTCGTGGGTGTGGCGTCGGTCTCGGTGAACTCGACGATTCCGTCGAGGACTTGGGAGACCGCGGCGGCCACGTCGTGGCCCCCGCCGCCGCGCAGGACGAGTTCGGCGAGCCGGTCGTGGACGTCGGAGGCGCGCTCGATGACTCGGCTGCGGTCCTGGATGATCTCGTTGGCGCGCTCCAGTCCGGCGAGGGCCGAGCGGGTCTCGGTGAGCAGGTTCGTGGTGTCGATGGCTACCGCGGCGAGCGCGGCGAAGGAGCCGAGCAGCGCGATCTGCTCCCGCTCGAAGACCCGCGCCCGCCGGTCCGCCGCGAACAGCACCCCGACGACACGGTGTCCCGCCATCAGCGGCACGCCGAGGATCGCCACCAGCCCCTCGTCCCGTACCCCGGAGTCGATGGTGGGGGTGTGCTGGAAGCGGTCGTCCTCGAAGTAGTCGTCGGTGACGTACGGCCGTGCCGTCTGGGTCACGAGCCCGCCGAGCCCTTCCCCCGTGCCCGGCCGCAGTTGCTGGAAGCGGGCCGCGACCGACCCCTCGGTCACCCGCAGGCAAGTGTCGCCCCTGGCCGGGTCGTTGAGGCTGAGGTAGGCCACGTCGGTGCCGAGCAGGGACCGGGCGCGCTGGACTATCGCCCGCAGTACGGCGTCCAGGTCGCGCAGTCCGGCGAGGTCGTGGGCCGTCTCGAAGAGCGCGGACAGCTCCGCCTCACGCCGTCGGCGGCCCTCCGCCTCCGCACGGACGCGCAGCGCGAGCGCCTTGGCGTGTTCGAGCCCGGCGATCAGCCCGGCCGGTCTTCCGTCGGCGTGGGCGAGCAGCACCGGCTGCTCGTAGTCGTCGGCGGAGGCGCCCCTGGCCAGCAGCTCAAGGAACGGCGTTTCGACACTGCTCGGTCGCGCTGCGGCACCGGTGACGGTGGCGAAACGCTCGGCGGACTGCGCGTGATCGCTGGACATGCGCACAGGATTCCCCATCGCCGGACCGGCCGGTGGGGCCTGTGGACAACTCGAAAACCGCCTGCGTACCGGGGGTTTCAGTGCGCGGTCCGCCCACCGGCCGACACCAGATCCGGGAGGCTCATAGGGGACCCCCGGGCTCAGCACATACTTCAGTCGGAACTCGTGGTGTCAAACCATGTGGGTGCGTCAGCCAGGGTCTGCTTGATCCGGAACAGTTGGTGGTCGCTGAGCTCGGGCAGCGCGTCCAGCTCGAACCAGCCGACCTCCAACGACTCGTCGTCGTTCACGGCCGCCTCACCGCCGACGGCGCGGCACTGCAGAGTGATGTCCATGAACTGGCAGGCGTCACCGTTGGGATACTTGATCGGTCCCCCGGCTTTGACCAAGACGACCCGTTCCGCGACGCACTCGACGGCCGTCTCCTCGAACACCTCGCGCACCGCGCAGACCGCGGGCTGCTCACCGGGCTCGGGAATGCCGGAGGGCAACGCCCACTCGTGGTTGTCCGTCCGCTTGCCCAGCAGGATGCGACCCGCGTCGTCGAAGACAACGGCGCTCACCCCGGGAAGCCACAGCAGTTGGTGCCCGGCGGATTCCCGGATCGTACGAATGAAGTCAGGAGTAGCCATGGTCCGACCCTAGCGGGACGATCTATGGCTGCTCCACGAACTGCCGTGCGTGCGGCGGGCGTACAACAGGCGTACGGCTACGCGTCGCCCGCGCGCCGTCGGCGCACACCCGCGCCGATCGCCCAGCCGAGGCCGCCCGCGGCGACGAGGACCAGGGCCATCTCGGGCAGGATGCCGAGCTTCGTGGCCGGAGTCTCGGAGGAGCGCAGCGGCACCTTCTGGACCAGGGAGTCGGCGACGAACATGCCGGTCTTCTGCGTGATCTTCCCGTCCGGCATGATGATCGCGCTGACGCCGCTGGTCACCGGGACGGTGACGGTCCGGCTGTGCTCGACCGCGCGGACCCGGGACATGGCGAGCTGCTGGTAGGTCATCTCGCTGCGGTCGAAGGTCGCGTTGTTGCTGGGCACGGAGATCAGTTGGGCGCCGTCGGTGACCTCGGAGCGCACGGCCCAGTCGAAGGCCGCCTCGTAGCAGGTGACCAGACCGATCTTGGCGCCGTTCATCGTGAACACGCCCGGCTTGGTGCCCCGGCTGAAGTCCTGGCGGACCATGCTGGTCCAGTTCTTGTTGATCGCCCCGAGGAGCGAGCGCATCGGGAGGTACTCGCCGAACGGCTGGATCTGCCGCTTGTCGTAGGTGTCGGTCGGGCCCTTCACCGGGTCCCAGAGGATCTGCTCGTTGTAGAGCTTGCCGCCCCGCTCGACGACACCGCCGACCGAGATGGGCGCGCCGATCGCCTTGGCCGCCTCGTCGATGTCGGTGTACGCCTGGGCGTCGGCGAAGGGGTCGACGTCGGAGGAGTTCTCCGGCCACAGGACCACGTCGGGCTTGGCGACCTTGCCTGCCTTGATCTCGGCGGCGAGCCGCAGTGTCTCCTTGACGTGGTAGTCGAGCACGGCCCGTCGTTGGGCGTTGAACTCCAGTCCCGCGCGCGGGACGTTGCCCTGGATGACCGCGACCGTCGTGGTGCCGTCCTCGGCCTTGTCGCTGACCAGGGACCGCGCGGCCACCGCGCCCACCACCGGTACGGCCACGCTCAGCAGGGCCACGGCCGCGGCGGACCGCTGGACGACCCGGGTGCGCCGTCCCTCCAGGACGAGCCGGACGATCTCGTACAGGCCGAAGCCGCACAGCACGACCGCGAAGCCGAGGACCGGGGTGCCGCCGACCGCGGCGAGCGGCAGGAAGACGCCGTCCGCCTGGCCGAAGGCGATCTTGCCCCAGGGGAAGCCGTGGAAGGGGGCACGCGCGCGTACCGCCTCACCGGCGATCCACAGTGCCGCCGCCCACAGCGGCCAGGCGGGCAGTTTCGACACCGCGGTGATGCCCGCGCCGACCAGGGCGACGAAAATCGCCTCGACCGCGACCAGGGCGATCCAGGGCCCGGGGCCGACCTCCACGCCGGTCCACACCAGCAGCGGCAGCAGGAATCCGAGGCCGAAGAGGTAGCCGAGTCCGAGGCCCGCCTTCCAACTGCGGCCGCGCAGCACCCACCCGAAGCAGGCGAAGGCGGGCAGCGCCAGCCACCACAGGGTGCGTGGCGGGAAACTGACGTAGAGCAGCACTCCGGAGAGCGCGGCTACGGCGGCCGGAACCAGACGGACGAGGCGCGATACGGGCGCGGCCTGTGGCTCCAACTGGTCCGACTCGTCCACGGAAGTTGCGGTGACGGTCACTCCGGGAGTGTACGGCGGTCGACCTTGGGGCCGACAGCGCGGTCCGGACTGCGGCACAGGGCACTGAGCAGGCCCGTAGCCGCATCGTTCCTGCACAACTCGTGCACAAATCGGTCATCAGCCGTTACGGTGTGCCGGAGCCCCTGTCGTTCGGTCGGTCCAGGCCAGGACGGTGGGGGCCGGTAACGGGTCGGGGGCGGCCCGGTTCAGGGGGCGGCGGGGTGGGTTCCACGGGGATGGCGTCGGCGACCGGTCCGGACGCCGACAGTGAAAGACGAAACGTTTCGGACGCGGCGGGCATCGCCGTGCTCGGATCGTGTGCCGCGTGGTCGCTGATCACCGCGGCCATGCACGACGGCCGGCCCGAGGGGGTGCTGCTCGCGGTCCTCGCGGTCGCCGCCGGTTACGCGTCGGGGCGGATCTCCGGGGCGCTCGTACCGGTCGCCGCACCCTGTGTGGGGGCGCTGGCCGGGCTCGGCCTGGCGCTGGCCGAACCGCATCTCGCCCCGGGCCCCCAGTTCACCGTCCCGCTCGGCCACGCCGGCGCCACCGCGGCCCTGCTGACCCTGGCCGTGGGTTCCGCGTGCTGCTCCGCACGGGCCGCCTCGGCACCGGCGCCACGGCTCGCGCTGTGGCTGCTGGCGGCCGGGATCACGGTCACCGCGGCCGTCCTGGGCTCGGTCACCGGATTCGTCCTGGGGACGGCGGTGCTGCTGTGCTCGCTCGGCGCCGGCCGGATGCGACACCGCGGCCCGGGCATCGCGGGCCTGGGCCTGGCCACGGCACTGGTGACCGGCGCCACCTGGGCCGTCGCCGGAAACGTGCTCCCGGACGGGCTGACCGCGTCCCTGGAGGGCCAGTTGACTCCGCACCGGATCCAGTTGTGGCAGGACGCCCTGCACATGGCGCATCACGACTCCGCGCTGGGAGTGGGTCCCGGGCGCTTCGGAGAACTGAGCAGCGCGGCGGCCGAGGCGCTGCTGCCGGACGGCAAACCGCACTCCGCGCCGCTCCAAATGGCGGCCGAGCAGGGCATCGTCGGCGTGCTCCTGCTGGCGGCGGCCTTCGGCTGGGTCCTTCACGCGCTGTGGCGCACCTCACGCTCCACCCCGATCGCGCTCAGCGCGGCCGCCGCGCTGACGGGGGTCGCGCTGATCGCCTCGGTCGGCGACGCGCTGAGTTTCACCTCGGTGTCGGTCGGCGCCGGTTTCCTGGCCGGGCTGGCGACGGCCCACCCGATCGCCGAGGACACCTCACGCGCCGCGCCGGACGCACACGCGCGTGGCGACAGCCTGGCCCCCTGAAGGAGTCAGTGCACCGCGCCGGGCGCGGGCGGCGCCAGCCGGTCCGTGATGATCCGTACGGCCGCTTCCGCGTTGTCCACGGTGATCGTGAACGTGTGCCCGTCCCACAGCCGCAGCACGATGCCCTCGCCCCGCCGTACGACGACGGCGGTGCCCTTCTCGGGCCGCCAGCGGTAGCCCCAGCCGCCCCACTGGCGCGGGGTGACGTGCGGGTCGAACTCGGCGCCCGCGACGCTTGCGAGAGGGATGCGGCGGCGCGGCACACCGATGTGGCCGCAGCGCACTTCGAGGGTCTCCGTGTCGACCTTCAGGGCGACGTGCACGAAGGCGAGCGTGCCGAACAGCATCAGGAGTCCGGCCGCGATGCACCCGACGACGGACATGGCGAGCGGGGCGATGCCGGACGTCCAGGCGGAGTCCACGGCCAGCTCGATGCCGAGTGCCATACAGGCGGCACCGGCGAGCGCCAGCAGCCACTGGAACCGGTTGGTGGCGCGTCCGGTCCAGATCTCGGTCTGCGGGAAGGTTTCGTCGCGGGGGTGGTCCCTCATGCCTACGAGACTACTCAGGTTTCGCTGCGCGGGTACGGCGTTGCGGAGGGTGACCGTTATGTGCGGCGGCACCGCGAACGCACAGCGTCCGGTTCGTCGCCGGTGGTCAGTGGGCGGGGGTGACGGCCCGCAGGAGCCGGCCCTCGGCGTAGATGGACGCGGCGGCGGGCAGCTCTCCCTCGCGGCCGTTCAGGAGCACCGTCAGGGTGCCTTCGGCCGCCGCCTCGGGTGCGGGCTGTTCACCGATCCGGCGCAGCGCCTGAGCGGCCACCGCGTCGGCGGAGCCGTGCAGGACGAGCGGCGGGCGGTCGGGGCGCTGCACGGCGGCGCGGATGCGTTCGGCGACCAACTCGTAATGGGTGCAGCCCAGGACGACGGTCGTTACATCGTCGGGGGTCAGCTCGGCGGCCGCGGCGACGGCGGCGTCGATGGCCGCCTCGTCCCCGTGTTCCACGGCTTCGGCCAGTCCCCAGCACGGGACCTCGGTGACTGGCACACCGTCGGCGAAGTCCTTGATGAGGCCGCGCTGGTAGGGGCTCCCAGTGGTGGCGGGCGTCGCCCAGATCGCGAAGGGCGTGCCACCGGCCGCGGCCGGCTTGATCGCCGGGACGGTGCCGATGACCGGGATACCCGGCTCCAGGCGGTCGCGCAGGGCCGTCAGGGCGCGCACGGTCGCGGTGTTGCAGCCGATGATCAGGACGTCGGGCCGGTGCGCGGCGGCGGCCTCGGCGACGTCCAGCGCGCGCCTGGTGACGTCTTCGGGGGTCCGTGGTCCCCAGGGCATGCCCTCGGGGTCCAGGGAGAGCACGAGATCCGCGTCGGGGCGCACCCGCCGTACCGCCGCGGTGGCCGCCAACAGACCGATTCCGGAGTCCATGAGCGCGATCTTCACCCGGCCACGATAGACGATGGCCTCGGCGGAGCCGCTCCCGTGGGGCAGACTGCGCCCGTGAGCGCCTTCGTGTGGATCGCCGCCGGATCACTCGCCGCCTGGCTGTGGCTGCTGTTCTGTCAGGGCTTCTTCTGGCGCACGGACATCAGGCTGCCGGCCCGCACCGACCCGGACGACTGGCCGTCGGTCGCTGTGGTCGTCCCCGCCCGCGACGAGGCCGCCGTACTGCACGAGAGCCTGCCCTCGCTCCTCGCCCAGGACTATCCCGGGCGGGCGGAGGTCTTCCTTGTCGACGACGGCAGTTCGGACGGCACCGGGGAACTGGCCCGCGCTCTGGCGTCCCGGTACGGCGGGCTGCCGCTGACCGTGGACTCCCCCGGCGAACCGCCCGCGGGCTGGACGGGCAAGTTGTGGGCCGTAAGGCACGGTGTCGGTCTGGCACGCGCGCGTGACCCCGAGTACCTGCTGCTGACGGACGCGGACATCGCCCATGCCCCGGACAGCCTGCGGGAGTTGGTGGCGGCGGCGCGCAGCGGCGGGTTCGACGCCGTGTCGCTGATGGCGCGGCTGCGCGTGGAGAGCCTGTGGGAGCGGCTCGTGGTGCCGGCGTTCGTCTACTTCTTCGCCCAGTTGTATCCGTTCCGCCGGATCGGCCGAAGAGGGGCCCGTACCGCTGCTGCGGCGGGCGGCTGTGTGCTGCTGCGCGCCGACACCGCCGAACGGGCGCGCATCCCGGACGCCATCCGGCACGCGGTGATCGACGACGTGGCGCTCGCGCGTGCCGTCAAGGGCGGCGGCGGTCACATCTGGCTGGGGCTCGCCGAGCGGGTGGACAGCGTGCGCCCGTATCCGCGCCTGTACGACCTGTGGCGGATGGTCTCGCGCAGCGCGTACGCGCAGTTGCGGCACAACCCGCTGCTCCTCCTGGGCACCGTCCTCGGGCTGGCGCTGGTGTACCTCGTACCGACCGTGGCCCTGATCACCGGCCTGGCCCTCGGAAGCACGGCGGTCGCGGTCCTCGGCGGTCTCGCGTGGCTGGTGATGACGGGGACGTACCTCCCGATGCTGCGCTACTACGGG
The DNA here is from genome assembly GCF_036227225.1 of Streptomyces sp. NBC_01478. Classification (GTDB taxonomy): domain Bacteria; phylum Actinomycetota; class Actinomycetes; order Streptomycetales; family Streptomycetaceae; genus Streptomyces. Next base: position 1,700,162 of record NZ_CP109444.1, read on the forward strand.
CAGCCGCTGTGGCTCGCTCCCCTGTTGCCGTTCACCGCGTTCCTGTACCTCCTGATGACCGTCGATTCCGCGGTGCAGCACTACAGGGGACGTGGTGCGGCCTGGAAGGGCCGTACCTACGCGCGTCCCGACGCCGTCGTCGGCGACGACGGCTGAGCGGTCACTTGCGGCCCGGGGTCCAGTTCATGCCCCACCCGTAGACGCGGTCGACGGTCCGCTGCGGGCTCACCCCGCGGTCGGGGACGAGGTACTGGACCTCGCGCTGGACGACGAGATCGCCTCCGGTGTTGGTGATCAGGGCGAGCGCGCACACCGTGGAGGGCACCGTGCACTCGTCGAGCGAGAAGTCGATCGCGGCGCCGTACTGCGGCTGGAGGGTGACCGTGGCGTGCAGGTCCGCGAAGGAACGCGCGCCTTCGTAGATGGTCACGAAGACGAGGATGCGCCGGAAGTCCTTGATGTGGTCCAGGTTGATGGTGAGGTTCTCGCCGCTCGCCGACGCGCCGCTGCGGTCGTCGCCGTCGAGATGGATGTACGGGGGCCGCTGCAGGGAGCCGAACGCGTTGCCGAGGGCCTGGACGACGCCCTTGCGGCCGTCGGCGAGTTCGTACAGGGCGCACAGGTCGAGGTCGAGGTCCGCGTGCATCGCTACCGCCCGGCCGCGCTTGCTGCCCCAGCCCGAGAACTGCTTGCGCACCTCCCAGTTGAGGTTCACGCGCATGGCGCCCGAGGTGCCGCCCTGCTTGGTCAGGGAAACCGAGGGGGCCGCCTTGGTGAGCGTCACCTTGGTCAGCCGTACGGGGGTCGCCGGAGGGGGCGAAGGCGGGCCCGGGGGAGGTGCCACGGGCATGGGCGGGGGCAGGTTCACTGGCGGTCCGGAGGGCGGGGGCATGGTCGCGGGCCTGGTGGGCTGAGGCATGGGCGCCGCCGGTGCCGCCTGCTGCGGCTCGTCCACGGTGATGCCGAAGTCGGTCGCCAGGCCTTCGAGCCCGCTGTCGTACCCCTGGCCGACGGCCCGGAACTTCCAGGTGCCCTGGCGGCGGTAGAACTCGCCGAGCACGAAGGCGGTCTCGACCGTCGCGCCCTCGCTGTCGAAGCGGGCGACCGCGGTGTTCTGCACGGCGTCCCGGACCTCGATGTACAGGTCGGGTACCTGGCCGAACGTTCCGCCGTCCGAAGAGGCGGCGAGGACGATGCGGTCGACGGCGGGCTCCACGCGCGCGAGGTCGACGAGCAGGCTGTCGGTCACCCGCCCGCCGGCGTTGCCCTTGCCCTCGTGCCGGACCGCGCCGGAGGAGTGCGCCGGCTGGTTGTAGAACACGAAATCGCCGTCGGAGCGGACCTTCCCGTCGACCAGCAGCAGCGCCGAGGCGTCCGCGTCCGGCACACCGGGGCCGGACCGCCAGCCCAATTCGACGCGCAGTGCCGTCGTCGGCACCGGAACATTCGACCCTTTCGGCATCGACATGTCTGCCCCCATCACGTGTCGCCGCGCCAGGACGCGCCCGGCAGCCCATCGGGTGTCTACCCGCACAACCTATTCCCCGAGGCGGCGAACGCCCATGAGAGGCGCGACAACATCGACGGCCAACCGCTGGTAACCCGCCAGGAACTCGCCTTTTACACGATCAGAACACCGATCGATGCCCTTTTTTGACAAGTTCGCTCGCATTGGGGATCCCGTGCCACCCCCGACACGGAAAACAACCCTCTAATCGGTCTCCCCAACCACCACATCGTGGGCTTAACTTATGTGCCATGACCTCCCCCCGCTCCACTTATGGCGGCGGCTACTACTCCGCCTCCTTCCCGGACACTCCGATCTACGACTCCCTCGTGGCCGAGCGGGGTACCCCGCAGATCGCCCCGATCCGGGTCCCCGCCGCCTATGACATGCCGGGGAGCAACCTGCCGGCGCTCCCGTCGGCACTGCCCGCCCTCCCGGCGGGTCCCTCGCAGGCTTCCTACGGCGGCTACCCGCAGGCGCAGCAGCCCTCCCCGCTGCAGCAGGCGCCCGCCGCCTACATCCCGCAGCAGGCCCCGCAGCGCGGCTACGGCCAGCAGCAACAGCAGCCGCGCCCGATGGCGGCTCCGGCCGGCTACGAGGCGATGCGTCCGGCGGCTCCCCGCCCGGCCCCGGCGCCGTACCAGCAGGACCCGTACAACAACAACCAGCAGTACCGCGGTTACTGATCCTCACCCTGCGTTGTCGGTGCCGAATGGCACGATGGAGCGATGGGGAATGCGGAGCTGCGGTCGATCCACGTTCATCCGGTCAAGGCGCTCCGGGGTTTCTCGCCCCGGGAGGCTCTCGTGGAGCCTTGGGGGCTGGCCGGTGACCGACGCTGGGCGCTGATCGACGACGGGGGAAAGGTCGTCACGCAACGCGAGCACCCGCGTCTCGCACTGGCCGCCGCCGAGCATCTGCCCGGCGGCGGTGTCCGTCTGTCCGCGCCCGGCCGTGACCCGCTGACCGTGCCCGTTCCGGAGCCGGTCACCACCGTGGCGATGGAGATCTTCGGTACGAAGGTCGACGCGGTACCGGGGCCGGACACCGCGCACACCTGGTGCAGCGACTATCTGGGTCTCGGCGTACGTCTTGTCCACATGGACGACCCCGCCACGCGCAGGCCCGTCGACCCGCACTACGCGCTTCCCGGTGAGACCGTCGGTTTCGCCGACGGCTATCCGCTGCTGCTGACCTCCGAGGCCTCTCTCGACGCCCTCAACTCCCTTGTCGCACAAGGGGATCACCCGGCCGAGGGGCCGCTGCCCATGAACCGGTTCCGGCCCAATGTGGTCGTCGCGGGCACCGCCGCCTGGGCCGAGGACGGCTGGTCGGGCGTCGTGATCGGCGAGGTCGCCTTCCGGGTCGCGAAGATGTGCGGGCGCTGCGTGGTGACCACCACCGACCAGGGCACCGCCGAGCGCGGCAAGGAGCCACTGCGCACCCTGGCCCGGCATCGGCGCATCGGCGGCAAGCTCGTCTTCGGGCAGAACCTGGTGCCCCGGTCCACCGGCACGATCCGCGTCGGTGACCCGGTCCGGATTCTCGCGTAGGCGGAGTTGTGCCGAAGAGCGCGCAGGGGCGGGAACCCTCCCCGTGGGCCCGGTCGTTGAGATCCCGTGAGAAGTTCATGAGAGGCCCGGGGAGGGGTGATTTCGCTCTCTCTTCGACGGGCCTCTTGGGTGAACGACTGGGCGCGGGGTTATCACGGAGCGGGAAGGGGGTGCGGGACGGTGGGAGCAATCAGGGGCGTGTGGCGTTGGCGGCGCAATCCGCTGCGTCGCGCGACCGATCTGGTCGAGGCCTGGCTGGCCCTCGTGGTCCTGCTGCTGGTCCTGGTCGCCGCACCCGTGATCGGTTCGCTCACCGGCATCGTCGCGCAGAACACCCTGCAGCGGTCGGTGCGGGAGCAGCGCGCGGACCGGCACGCCGTGACGGCGACGGTGGTCAAGAAGCTCAAGGGCGCCGAGATCGAGCCCGACCCCGACTCGGCCACCGCGCGGGACATCCGCACCCGCGTCCTCGCCGACTGGACCGCCCCGGACGGCACCGCACAGCACGGCGCGGTCATGGCGAACCTGAACACCCCGCACGCGGGCGACCACTTCAGGCTCTGGACGGACCAGCACGGACACATAGTGGCCCGCCCGCTGGACTCGGCCACGGCGACGACGCACGCCGTGCTCGCCGGGTTCGGCGCGGCACTGCTGACCGCCGGGCTCGTCGACAGCGCCAGACGGTTCGTGCTGTGGCGCATGGTCCGCCGCAGGTACGCGCGTTGGGACCGGGCCTGGGAGCGGGCGGGCCCGGACTGGGGCCGGACCGGCACCGGTAGCTGACAGCCTTCCGGCTCTGGTCAACCCACCGTCCGCACGCACGCTACGGTGGACCGGCGAAGGCTTCGGCATCAACCCGCGTACCACGAGGTGGGGGCACAGCAGCGCCATGGCACAGGGCACGGTCCAGGTGACGCACACCGGTACATCGCGGTGGCGGCGCCGCACAGGTGAGTACGCGTCGCTCGCCGCCGCCCTGGAGGCCGCGGCCGAGGGTGACGTACTGACCGTCGCTCCCGGCACCTACCGGGAGAATCTCGTCGTGCAGCGGTCGGTGACCCTGCGCGGCCCCGAGGGTTCGCCCGGCTCGGTACGCATCGCGCCCCTGGACGGTGTGCCGTTGACGGTCCGCGCCTCGGCGGTGGTCCAGGACCTGCATGTCGAGGGCCAGGACTCGGCCGCGCCCGCGCTCCTCGTCGAGGACGGGGCACCGGAGTTGACGGATCTGCGGATCGTCACGCGCTCCGCGTCCGGCATCGAGGTGCGCGGCGGTGCCCGCCCCACCGTGCGGCGCTGCACGGTCGACAACCCGGCCGGCATCGGAATCGCCGTACTCGACGGCGGTGGCGGGGTGTTCGAGGAGTGCGAGGTCGTCTCGGCCGGCCAGGCGGGCGTCGCGGTCCGCGGCGGCGGTCACCCGCGCCTGGAGCGCTGCCGTGTCCACCACGCCTCGGGGGTGGGCCTGTCCGCGACGGGCGAGAACTCCTCGCTGGAGGCGGTGGGTTGTGAGGTCTACGAGACGCGCGGCAGCGGGGTCCAGATCACCGGCCGCGCCACCGCGCACCTCACCGACTGCGATGTGCACCGTACGACCGCCGACGGCGTCACGCTCGACACGGACGCGGTGCTGACGCTGGCCGACTGCCGCATCCACGACATCCCGGAGAACGCGGTCGACCTGCGCTCCCGTTCGGTCCTGACGCTGACGCGGACGACGGTGCGTCAGTTCGGGCGCAACGGACTGTCGGTGTGGGACCCGGGCACGCGCGTGGACGCCAACCAGTGCGAGATCTTCGACAGCACGGGCGACTATCCGGCGGTGTGGGTCAGCGACGGCGCCACGGCGGTCCTCGACTCCTGCCGGGTGCACGACGTACCGGACGCGCTGTTCGTGCTCGACCGCGGCTCGCGCGCGGACGTCGTCGACACCGACATCTCCCAGGTCCGCAACACGGCCGTGTCGGTGAGCGACGGCGCCACCGCGCAGCTCGACGACTGCCGGATCCGGGACGCGGCCACGGGCGCGTGGTTCCGCGACCACGGCAGCGGCGGCACCCTCAACAACTGCACCGTGGACGCCACTCAGACGGGCGTGATCGTCACCAAGGGCGCCGACCCCACCATCGAGCGCTGCACGGTCGACTCCCCCGCCGAGGCCGGCTTCTACGTCTCCGCGGGCGGCCGGGGCACCTTCCTCGGCTGCCGTGTGACAGGCAGCGGCGGCTACGGCTTCCATGTCATAGACGGCTGTCGTACGACGTTGAAGAAGTGCCGTACGGAGCGGTGCGCGCGCGGCGGTTACGAGTTCGCGGACGCCGGACCGGACGCGGGGCCCGGCACCGGACCCGTCGTCGAGGACTGCACCAGCGACGAGAGCGGTCTCAAGCCGCCCACCGTCCATGAGACGGCCGTGGAGACGGCGAGCCAGGCGACCAGCGTGCTGGGCGCGATCCCCGGCCAGCGCACGGCCGCACCGGCGCCGCCGGACACCGTGCCGCCGGAGCCGGAGAAGGAGTCCCGCACCTCCAAGGCCGTCCTCGGTGAACTCGACGCCCTGGTCGGCCTGGACAGCGTCAAGCGCGAGGTGCGGTCCCTCATCGACATGATCGAGGTGGGCCGGCGCCGCCAGCAGGCCGGCCTCAAGGCGGCCTCCGTCAAACGGCACTTGGTCTTCACCGGCTCCCCCGGCACCGGCAAGACGACGGTCGCCCGGCTCTACGGCGAGATCCTCGCCTCGCTCGGCGTCCTGGAGAAGGGGCATCTCGTCGAGGTGTCCCGGGTCGACCTGGTCGGCGAGCACATCGGCTCAACCGCGATCCGCACCCAGGAGTCCTTCGACAAGGCGCGCGGCGGGGTCCTGTTCATCGACGAGGCGTACGCCCTCTCCCCGGAGGACTCGGGCCGCGACTTCGGTAAAGAGGCCATCGACACGCTGGTGAAGCTGATGGAGGACCACCGCGACGCGGTCGTGGTGATCGTCGCGGGCTACACGGCGGAGATGGAGCGGTTCCTGTCCGTCAACCCCGGTGTGGCGTCCCGTTTCTCACGGACCATCACCTTCAGCGACTACAACGCCGAGGAGCTGCTCAGGATCGTCGAGCAGCAGGCCGAGGAGCACGAGTACCGGCTGGCCGAGGGCGCGTCCGAGGGGCTGACGAAGTACTTCACGGCGATCCCGAAGGGCGCCGCGTTCGGCAACGGCCGCACCGCGCGCCAGACCTTCGAGGCGATGGTGGAGCGGCACGCGAGCCGGGTCGCCCAGGTCGAGGAGCCGAGCACGGACGACCTGACCCTGCTCTACGCGGAGGACCTGCCCGAGCTGCCCTGAGGCGGCACCTCGGGCCGCAGCCGGGCCAGCAGCCGCTCGCGTTCCTCGGCGAACGCCGGGTCGGCCTGGTAGTCGGAGTGGCCGAGGATCGGCGCGGGCAGCGGGTGTCGTGCCGTACGGCCGTACTCCAGTGGGTCCTTGAGGGGTTCGTGGTCCACCTCGGGGCCGCAGTCGCCGGACACGCGCACCGGGCCGCCGATGGGGTCGGTGAGCCGGTACAGATTGCGCCAGCAGTCGACCTCGCGGTGCAGTCGGCTGAGCGCGGCCGGTCCGAAGTGGGCGGGGAACCAGCGGCCGTAGAGGCGCTCCAGGGGTGAGCCGTAGGTGAGCAGGGCGACGCGTTTGCGCTGGGCCGGTTTGAGTTGCCAGGCCGCCGCCGCGGCGAGGACGCTGCCCTGGGAGTGGCCGGAGAGGACCAGCCGGCCGCCGGTGGCGCGGGTCCAGGTGGCGATCCGCCAGGTCAGGTCGGGGACCGCGCGCTCGGCGTAGCAGGGCGGGGCGAAGGGGTGGGCGGCGCGCGGCCAGAAGGTGCCCACGTCCCACAGGATGCCGATGGTGCGCCGCGCGGAGGCGTCCTTGTAGGCGCGCCTGCCCCAGGTGACGAAGAGTATGAAGCCGAGCCCGATCAGCCAGGAGCCGAGGCCCTGCGAGGTCTGCGCGGCGCCGTGCACGAATGCGTGCCCGTCCTGACCGGCCCGCTCCGGTGTGCTGTCGGTGGTGAAGGCGCCGACGAGCGCTCCGGCGCCCAGGAGCAGGGTCGCGGTGGAGGTGACGGCGACGAGAAGGGGCCCGCGGTCGGTGAGCGAGGCCATCGCGCGCGTGCTCGCGATACGGGCAGTGCGCGTCCGGTCCTTGCGCCCGCCCGGGTAGTCGTGGGCCACGGCGGCCAGTTCGCTCCGGCGCAGCCGCCAGGTGCGGTGGCCGAGCCCCGCGCACAGGACGAGGACGACGACGAGCAGAAGCGGGATCACCGAGGCCTGCCAGGTGAGCAGGACGGGCGGGCCCGCGAGGGACGTTCCGGTGCCGTCAAGCCAGTCGGAGACCCGCTGGGAGACCCCGCCGGACATCACACCGCCCAGGGCACAGGCCAGCATTGCGACGGCCGGGCCGCCGAGGCCGTGCATCGCGGCGCGCGGATCGCGGTGGGTGCGGTGCAGCAGGTGGGCGACCACGGCGAGGGCGAGCACCAACAGGCCCTGGACCAGGGCGATTCCACCGAACGCGGCATCGCCCGACAGCCGACCGGACGACTCCCATCCCGGGCGCGACCAGCCGGCGTACAGCAGGGCGAGGGCGAGCAGCAGGAGTGCGCCGAGCGGCAGACCTCGTACGAGACGGCGGTCGAGCGCCTGGTCGAGGCGGTTCTCGCTGCGTCCGCGGCGGCACACCACGTAGACCACGACGAACACGAGGCCGGCGAGCGCGGTCTCCAGGAGTGCGCCGAGGGGAGCCAGCGTGTCGGAGCCGTCGGGTCGCTGGTCGAAGCGGGCCGTCGGGACGGTGACGGCCGCGGCGACCGTCAGGAGGCCGGCCGCCGTGTGGGCGGCGCGCAGCCGGGCGACCAGGCGGCGGCCGTACCAGAAGCCGGGGCGGCCCAGGGAGCTGTGGCCGGTCTCGTCGTCGGGTTCCGGTCTGCGGGGCATCGGCTGCTGGGACTCGTACTCGCTCCAGGTACGGCGGGAGAGGTACCAGAGGAGGACGGTGAGCGCGGTCGGCACCAGGGCGGCGAGCGCGAGGCGGCGGCCCGGGCGGCTCCACCAACTGTCGTGCGACACGGCGGGCGACAGGAAGCCCAGCCAGGTGTGCCGTTCGGCGCACGCGCGCGTGCCGGCGCACTGCCAGGCGGCGAGGTCCAGGGCGACCTCGCAGGCGGCCGCGACGAGCAGCACCGTCAGGGTCAGTCCCGCGAGCCGTACCAGCAGCCCGTAGAAGCGCACCGTCCGTTTCCGGTCGCGTGCGGTGGGGCGCATCCAGTGCGCGAGGTTGACGACCATGAACGGCAGCAGCAACAGCCACAGGGCTCGGGTGCCGTTGCCCGAGGTGAGGTTGCACCAGACGTAGGCCTCGCGGATCGGTCCGCCGCGCTGGTCGGCGGGCCGGGACTCGGCGTCGACGTCGGTGGCGCGCCGGAAGACGGCCGCCGTGTCGTCGCCGGTGATCCGCACCGTGCGTGGATCACCGAGCATCTCCTCGGGTGTGGTGCCGCCGACTCCGTGGACCAGGAGTTCCAGGGCCGGTTCGGTCTGATCGGGCCGTCCGGCAGGGCTCTTCGCCTCGGTCGTGACGGCATGTTCCTGTACACGCTCCACTGTTCGCACATCCCCCGTGACGCACTGTCTGTCTGTGTCCGTGTGCACACCAGGATCGCGCTTCACGGCGCGTCGCACACGCCCCGTCACCGAATCTCCCCCGATCGATATGACACACGAGGGACGGATGATGGCCGAATGACATGTGCGCGTCGGGACAGGCGGTGGCGCGGTGCTTGCGGGGGCGTGCGAGGATTGGGGCGTCCGCGCACCGCCGCCGGGGAAAATGTCCTGGTCGGGGCGGGCGCGCGGGCAGTCTGACGGGTTGCGGCGAAAGGACCGGAGCGTACGTGAGCGAGAATCAGAACCTCCTCGCGGAGCAGCGGCGCGCCCTGATCCTCGACGAGGTCCGGCGCCGCGGTGGCGTCCGCGTCAACGAACTGACCCGCAAGCTAGGCGTGTCGGACATGACCGTGCGCCGCGATCTCGACGCGCTGGCCCGCCAGGGCGTCCTGGAGAAGGTGCACGGCGGAGCGGTCCCGGTCGTCGAGGCGAGCACGCACGAGCCGGGCTTCGAGGCGAAGTCGGGCCTGGAGCTGACCGCCAAGGAGGACATCGCGCGGACCGCCGCGGAGTTGGTGGCGCCGGGCACGGCGATCGCGCTCTCGGGCGGTACGACGACGTACGCGCTCGCGCACCATCTCCTCGAGGTCCCCGATCTCACCGTGGTCACCAACTCGGTACGGGTGGCGGACGTCTTCCACGCGGCGCAGCGCACCTCGGGGCAGCGGCAGGGCGCGGCCACGGTCGTCCTGACCGGCGGAGTGCGCACCCCCTCCGACTCGTTGGTGGGCCCGGTGGCCGACCAGGCGATCGCGGCGCTCCACTTCGACATGCTCTTCCTCGGTGTGCACGGCATATCGGTCGAGGCCGGCCTGTCCACACCGAACCTCGCCGAGGCCGAGACCAACCGCCGGCTCGTGCAGTCCGCGCGGCGGGTCGTGGTCGTCGCCGACCACACCAAGTGGGGGACGGTGGGCCTGAGTTCGTTCGCCGCGCTGGAACAGGTCGACACGCTGGTGACGGACGCGGGGCTGCCGGCCGAGGCGCGGGCGGACATCTCCGAGCATGTACGGCTCGTGGTCGCGGGCGAACTCGCTGACGGGGCAGACATCTGACGGACCGCCAGCTATCGTGACGTGGCCCACGCCGGTCAACCTGCCTTCTCCGTCAAGAGGGTTCGCGTCCATGGCCAACCATCTCCGCCCCGTCGAGCTCGACTTCATCGGCTCCGCTCCGGTGCGCCTGGTCTTCACGCGGGACATGTCCGCGACGCCGGACGCGGTCTTCCATGCCCTCAACGACGATGTGCCGGGGTGGGCGGAGTGGTTCGCGGCCGTCACCAGTGCGCGGTCGATCGACGACGGGGCCGGGCGCGACATCCGGCTCAAGGGCGGCGGGCACTTTCGCGAGACGGTGATCGCGGCGAAGCCGGCGGAGGTGTACGCGTATCGGGTCGACGTCACCAATGCGCCGGGCGTGCGTGCGATGGCCGAGGAGTGGCGGCTGATCCCCGTCGGGGGCGGGACTCGGGTTCAGTGGACGTTCGCCGTGGACGGGACCGCGGTGTTCAGGGGGGTTGTGCGGGTGGCTCGGCCTGGATTGGGGCGGGCGTTCAGGGATGCGGTGACGGAGTTGGATCGACGGTTGGTTAGCTAGGGGGCCTGCGGATGTACGTCGTCTGCGGGTGCGTTGTGGCTGGTCGCGCAGTTCCCCGCGCCCCTGTTCATCAACTCAGGTCGGCCATACCCCCGTTGCCAACAGCGAGGTGATCGCCTTGCTGTACGGGGTGATGTCCAGGCCCTGTGCCTTCAGCCAGGTGTCCGAGTAGTACTTGTCCAGATAGCGGTCGCCCGGGTCGCACAACAGGGTTACCACGCTGCCCTGTTGGTCTGTCGCGACCATCTCGGCGATGATTTTGAGGGCGCTCCACAGGCCGGTGCCGGTGGAGCCGCCCGCCTTGCGGCCGATGGCCTGTTCCAGTGCTCTCACGGCGGCGACGCTGGCCGCGTCCGGGACCTTCATCATGCGGTCGATGGCGCCGGGGACGAAGCTCGGTTCCATCCGGGGGCGGCCGATGCCCTCGATGCGGGAACCGCAGTCCCGGGTGACGTCCGGATCGCCGGTGGTCCAGCCCTCGAAGAAACAGGAGTTCTCCGGGTCGGCGACACAGACCCGGGTGTCGTGCTGCATGTAGTGGACGTAGCGCGCGAGGGTCGCCGAGGTGCCGCCGGTACCGGCCGTGGCGACGATCCACGCGGGCTCCGGGAAACGCTCCAACTCCAGTTGGCGGAAGATGGATTCGGCGATGTTGTTGTTGCCGCGCCAGTCCGTGGCCCGTTCCGCGTAGGTGAACTGGTCCATGTAGTGGCCGCCGGTCTCCGTCGCGAGGGCCGCAGACTCCTCGTACATCTTGCGCGGGTCGTCCACGAAGTGGCACTGCCCGCCGTGGAATTCGATCAGGCGGATCTTCTCCGCGCTGGTCGTGCGCGGCATGACCGCGATGAAGGGGACCCCGACCAACTTGGCGAAGTACGCCTCGGAAACCGCCGTGGAACCGCTGGACGCCTCGATCACCGGGCGGGTGGGCCGGATCCAGCCGTTGCAGAGGCCGTAGAGGAAGAGGGAGCGGGCCAGGCGGTGCTTGAGGCTGCCGGTCGGGTGGGTCGACTCGTCCTTCAGGTACAGGTCGATGCCCCAGTGCTCGGGGAGCGGGAAGCGGAGCAGGTGGGTGTCCGCCGAGCGATTGGCGTCGGCCTGGACCTTGCGGACGGCTTCTTTCAGCCAGCTCCGGTAGCCGGCGTCACTGCGGTCGACGTCGAGGGTGGCACCGGTCAGGGCCTGTGGGGTGGTGCTCACGGCGGGGCTCCTTAGACATTGCGCCGACGGCGTCTCGCGCGGCCGACACCTCGATCATAAGCACCTTCCGCACGCTTCTCACCTGCATAAACACTCCTTTGGGAGGGTCAAAGACACCCTGGGGAGCGATCTCGCCGGATCCGAGGGGGCGCATTTATGCGAGTGCTCCGGGTACTCACCGTGACCGGCTCGTGCGTACTGGTGCTCGACGCCCGGTGCGGGCAGACTGCACCGGAGCGGGACGAACGTCCCGAACGGGGGCGCACACTGGATCACCAGATGTCCTGGAGCAAGGGGGCGGGGAAGCATGGCGGAGCCGGAGTTCACGGCCACGGGCGTGCGGATCGGGAAGCGGCTGCGTTCGCTCACCCGGGCCGGACAGGTCCGGATCAATGACGGCAGGCTGGAGTTGCTCACCAGTTACGGCAGCGAGATCGACAGCGCGCCGGTGCAGGCTGTGCGTGCGTCGAAACCCTGGTTCGCCCCTGAGGACCGGGCGCTGGCCGACCTCAACGGCAACAGGTATCTGCTGACCCTCGGCGAGCACGACCCCGCGCCCGGGCAGCCCGGTCCGCCCGCGGCACGACGGTTCATCGAGGCCGTACGCAAGGCGGCGGGGCGGGGCGGCTGATCCGTGGCGTAGTCCGGAGAGCGGCTGATTCGCGTCACGCAGGAACAGTGGCCGGCCGCGAGTTGCGGGAGCGCGGCCCCTGAGTCACTCTGGTCTCACGTCACTCTGGGTTTACCGGCGATAACGCTGCGAACCAGCCCGCCGGACACAACAGCAGGCGGCCGTCTTGACCACCCTGCTGGATCCGAACTCCGTGTTCTTCCGGACCTCAGTCGGGGAGTCGCAGCCGTGATCAGTCACCCAAGCAGGCACTGCACGGTGGAGCTCCAAGCCCTGCCGTCGCGGATCGGCCAGGTCCGCAGAATCGTATCTGCGCAGTTGCGCTACTGGCATCTGGATCCTCTGATAGACCGGGCCGCGCTCGGTGTCACAGAGCTCCTGACCAACGTCCACCGGCACGCCCAGCCCGACAAGACGTGCGTCGTCGAGATCGAGGTGCGCCTCGACCAGCTCATGGTCTCGGTGCGCGACCACGATCCCCGGCTTCCGGTCGTCGGCGACATCGACGAGGTCTCCCCTACGGCCACCTGTGGGCGCGGGCTCGCGATGGTCGCGGCGGTGAGCGAGAACTGGGGGGTGCGGCCGGACGGTGAGTCCGGGAAAGTCGTGTGGTTCACGCTCAGCGCGCCTGCGCCCATGCCTGCGTCGGCAACCGCGGCGGGGCGGCCACCGCGGCGTGTGGCCGCGGAGAAGCCTGCGCACCGGTTTGTTGCCGAGGTCGAGAATCCCGTCGACGAGCGGCGGTCCCAGCACGCTCCCGCCCGGTCCGCCGTTGCCGGTTGATCGGGCGGTGATTGGTTTGGGGTGGGGTGGGAGTGGGGGTGGGGCGTGGGGGGGCTTGGTCCGGGGTGGGTAAGTGCCTTGTAGCTGGGCGGTGTTGGTCAAGTTGATACCGGGCCGGTGTTGGCCAGTGCCCGCGCGCACCTCTTTTGGTTCGGTCGCCTTCGGGGCGCTGGAAGCCGGTGTCGAGAGGCCGACCGTGCTCGGCCTCTCGACACCGGCGCGCCCCTGCGGCTCCCTCTCGGCCGGCGCGTGGGGACAGACCGACTTGGTGGGCCCTCGCCCGGGACTGGCTGAACGCCGTGAGTTTCGCTGGCGGTATCTGATCACTCGGTGGCGATCGCCCTCAGTACGTCCAGGCGTGCCGCCCGTCGTGCTGGGCGCAGGCCCGCAAGTGCCCCTGCCGCTACGCCTACCAGGGCCACCGCGACGAGTTGTACGGGTGGGATCGCGAAGGCGAAGGCACTGTCGCTCGCGCCGTCCGAGGCCTTGACCAGGACCCAGCCCAGGAAGACACCCAGGGCGAGGCCGCCGACCGTGCCGAAGGCGGCCAGCAGGACCGACTCCCAGCGGACCATCGCCCGGAGTTGGGAACGGGTCTGGCCTACCGCCCTCAACAGGCCCAGTTCGCGGGTGCGTTCGTGGATCGCCAGGGTCAGCGTGTTGGCGATGCCGAGGAGGGCGATCAGGACCGCCAGGGCTAGCAGGGCGTAGACGAGGGTCAGCATCATGTCGATGCCTCCGGCCGAGGACTGCGCGTATTCGTGGCGGGTCTGGACTTGTGGGTTGCCGTAGCGTGCTGCGGTCTTCTGGACGGCCGCCTTGCCCTCGGCCGTGTTCACGCCGTTCTTGAAGGAGACGGCCACCAGCGTGTCGGAGTCCTGGGTGCGGTGGGGGGCCCAGGCGGTGCGGGTGATGACGTAGTCGCCTGCGAGTTCGGAACGGCCGTAGACCGCGCGGACGGTGAAGGTCTGTTTCTTGCCGTCGGTGAAGGTGAGTTGGGCCTTGCTGCCGGTGGTGAGGTGCTGGCGGTCGGCCTCTGTCCTGGTGATGGCCATGCCGTCCGTGCCCAGGTCGCGGAGGGAGCCCTGGATCCTGCCCAGGTCGAAGGTGCGGGCCAGGGCGGTGGGGTTCGTGACCGTCAACGCCCGTCCCTTGCCGTTCACTTCGGCTACTCCGCGGCCGAGTCCCACTGCCGTGTCCACCTCGGGCAACTGGCTTATCGCCCCGGCGAGTCGGGGGCTCAGTCCGCTGCCGCCCGCGCCGAAGGACGGGGTGCTGACGGCTACGTCACCGGCGAAGGACCGGGACACCGTCTGGTCCATCGTCGCCTTCAACGAGGCGCCGAAGACGGTGAACAGCGACACCACGGCCACCCCGATCATCAGCGCGCTCGCGGTGGCGGCCGTCCGGCGAGGGCTGCGCAGGGCGTTGCGCCTTGCGAGGCTGCCGGTGACACCACGCAGCCGGTCGAGGGGGCTGCCCAGTACGCGTACCGCCGTGGAGGAGGCCACGGGGCCGAGGACTACGAAGGCGATCAGGGCCAGTGCTGCCCCAAGTCCCGCCAGCAGCAGGGATGGTGAGACCAGTACGCCGGTGAGGGTGGCGGCGACCGCAAGGAGTGCGAGGGTTGCTCCGGTCACCGCTCGGGCGCGGGACGCACCGGACTGGTCCACCATCGTCTCGCGCAGTGCGGCCAGGGGCGCGGTGCGGCCGGCTCGGACTGCGGGCATGAGGGCGGAGCCCAGGCAGACGACGATTCCTACCGCCAGGGGCAGGGCCATGGAGAGCGCCCGGATCACCAAGTCGCCCTCGGGGAACGGGAATCCGATGGCCGGGAACAGCAGCTTCAGTCCGGCCGCGACCCCGATGCCGCCCGCCAGTCCGGCCGCCGAGGCGGTCACCGCGACGACACTCGCCTCGGTGACGGTGGCCGCCGCCACCTGGCGGCGGGAGGCTCCCAGAGCCCGCAACAGGGCGTTCTCGCGGGTGCGTTGGGCGATGACGATCGCGAAGGTGTTGTGGATGGAGAAGGTCGCCACCAGCAGGGCGATGCCGGAGAACACCAGCAGGAACGTGGTGAAGACGGTGAGGAACTGGGACGAAATCATGTCTGTGTTCTCTTGGGCCGACTGTTGACCGGTGATCGCCTCAACTCCCTTCGGGAGGTGGGGAGTCAGGCGGTCGACCAGTTGGCGTTGGCTGATGCCGGGGCCCGCGCGCACGCTGATGGTCGATGCCTCGCCCGGCCTCGCGGTGAGGTACTTCTCGGCATCGGCCTGTGTCATCCCGGTGAACGTCACCTGCGCCATGCCGTCCTCGCCGCCGAAGGTCGCGAGGCCGACGATCGTCACCTTGACGGGGTCGGGGGTGCGCAGGGTCGTCGTGTCGCCGAGCTTCAAGTGGCCTTTGTCGGCGGCACCTTGGTTGACGACGACCTCGCCGGACCTGGCCGGGGCGCGGCCTTCGGCGAGGCGGTACGGGTTGAGTTCCGGGTCGGTGATCCAGTTGCCGGCCAGGGTGGGCGGGCCCTTGCCGCCGATGGCTTCACCGTTGGAGCCGACGAGTTGGCCCGCGCCCTGGATGCTGGGGGCGGCGGCCGCGACGCCGGGGACCTGGTCGAGGGTCTTCACCAAGGCCGTGCTCACCGGTTGCCGCACGCCCTGGCTCTCGCCGGGTGCCGTGATGGCGTCGGCGCTGCGGACCACGGCGTCCGTGCCGCTGGTCGCGTCGCCGAACATGGTGTCGAAGTTGGCGCGCAGGGTGTCGCCCATGACGAGGGTCCCGGCGAGGAAGGCGACCCCGAGGAACACGGCGAGGAACGTGCCGGCGAAGCGTCTTTTGTGGGCTCGCAGGGAGGACATGCTCAGGCGCACGGACGCGTTCACGACCTCACCTCGAAGGCCTTGAGGCGGTCCAACACCTTGTCGGCCGTGGGGGATTCCATACGGTCCACCAGTCGTCCGTCGGCGAGGAAGACGACCTCGTCCGCGTGGGCGGCGGCCACCGGGTCGTGGGTCACCATCACGACCGTGCGGTCCGTCTGCCGTACGGCACGGCGGAGCAGGCCGAGAACCTCGCCGCCGGAGCGGGAGTCCAGGTTGCCGGTCGGTTCGTCGGCGAAGACGACCTCGGGGCGGCCGGCGAACGCCCTTGCCACGGCGACGCGTTGCTGCTGGCCGCCGGAGAGTTCCGAGGGGCGGTGGTGGAGGCGGTCGCGGAGACCGACGATGTCGATGAGCTCGTCGATCCACTCCTGGTCGCCCCTGGCTCCGGAGAGGTCCAACGGCAGGGTGATGTTCTCCGCGACGGTCAGCGTGGGGATCAGGTTGAAGGCCTGGAAGACGAAGCCGACGCGGTCGCGGCGGAGGAGGGTGAGGCGCCGGTCGTCGAGCGCGCCGAGTTCCGTGTCGCCGATGTGGGCGGCGCCGGAGGTGAGGGTGTCGAGTCCGGCCGCGCAGTGCATCAAGGTGGATTTGCCGGAGCCCGAGGGGCCCATGATCGCGGTGAAGCGGCCGGCCGGGAAGTCGACGCTCACCCCGTCCAGGGCGCGTACGGCGGTGTCGCCGACGCCGTAGACCTTGACGGCGTCGACGACCCGCGCGGCCGTGCGGGTGGTGGTCGCGGTGGTCATGCCGGGCCGCCTCCCTTGCCGACCCGGCCGAACTGCTCGTCCAGGACGGACAGGCGGCGCCAGTACTCGTCCTCGTCGATCTCGCCGGAGGCGAAGCGGCGGCCGAGGACGGCCAGCGGGGAGTCGCCGGTGGGGCGGGGGTCGGCCATCGCGCGCCACGGTCCGCCACGACCGCGCCCGCGCCAGGCGGTGCGGCGCAGGACCGTCACCACGCCGACCACCACGGCCGCCCAGATCAGCGGGAGGAACAGGATCCACGGGCCGGGGCCGCCGCCGTTCCAGTTCGCCAGAGTCTGCATGTCGATTCATCTCCCAGGAGCCTTGAGCCCTCTGTGGGCTCCCTTGCTGTGATGTATCGAGACTGGCTCCGGGGAGGGGTCCGGGTCGTCGTACGGCCAGCGGCAGTGTGTGTACCTCCCGGGGAGTACGAGGGGTCGTTCCGGCTGCTCCCTATGTCCTCGACTTCTGTAACTACTAGTATGTACAGTGGCCGCATGAGCACCCCGGAGCGACTGATCGAGTCCACTCGCGAGCTGTTGTGGGAGCGCGGTTACGTCGGCACCAGCCCCAAGGCGATCCTGGAGCGGGCGGGCGCCGGGCAGGGCAGCATGTACCACCACTTCAAGGGCAAGCCGGAGCTGGCGCTGGCGGCGATCCGGCGGACGGCCGAGGAGTTGTCGGCCACCGCCGCGGGCGTACTCGACGGGCCGGGCACGCCGTACGAGCGGATCGAGGCGTATCTGCGGCGCGAGCGCGATGTGTTGCGCGGGTGTCCGGTCGGGCGGCTGACGATGGATCCGGACGTGATCGCCAGTGCCGAGCTGCGCGAGCCGGTGGACGCGGCGCTCGACGCGATCCGTGAGCGGCTCGCCGGGATCGTCGAAGAGGGCAAGGAACAGGGGCAGTTCGGGCCGGAGCTGGACGGTGAGGAGATCGCCGCGACGATCCTCGCGACCGTGCAGGGCGGTTATGTGCTGGCCCGCGCGTCCGGGTCGCCGGCCGCCTTCGACGCGAGCGTCCGGGGGCTGCTCGCCCTGCTCTCCCTCGCCTCCCCCACATCTCCCGTGTCTCCCCGATAGGAGTTCAGGTACGTGCAGATCACCAGGAAGCACCCCGACACCCGGCAGGGTCCGGCCGAGAACTTCACCGGCACGGTGTGGCTCGACGAGCTCGCCGCGCCCGAACCGCCGTCCCGGATACGGGTGTTCAGCGTGCACTTCACGCCGGGCGCGCACACGGCATGGCATACGCACCCGCACGGCCAGGTGCTGCACGTGACCGAGGGCGAGGGTCTGGTGCAGCGCAAGGGTGGTGCCGTCGAGTCGATCCGGGCGGGCGACACCGTGTGGATCGAACCGGACGAGTGGCACTGGCACGGTGCCGCGCCGCGCACGTTCATGACGCACCTCGCGGTCGTCGAGGCCGCCGAGGACGGCACCACCGCCTGCTGGTACGAACACGTCGACCCTGCGAACTACCCGGCCTGAGGGGACACTTGATGCACGCCATGCAGTACGGACTGACCTTGCCCGCCGACTACGACATGGGTGTCATCCGGGGCCGGGTCGCGCGGGTCGGGCATCTGCTCGACGACTGGGACGGACTTGGTTTCAAGGTGTATCTGCTGCGTGAGCGCGGGGTGCACGGTTCGCCGGTCAATCAGTACGCGCCGTTCTATCTGTGGAACACGGTGGAGGGCATGAACCGCTTCCTCTGGGGCGGCGCTTTCCAGCGCCTCGTCGACGACTTCGGGCGACCCGAGGTGGTGCGGTGGACGGGTCTGGCGTACGAGGAGGGCGGCGGCGCCGGTTCCCCCGCCGCTGTCGCCGTCCGCCGGCGCCAACGGATACCGGAGGGTGGGGAGTTGACCGCCATCATGGAGGAGGCGGTGGACGAGACCCGGCGGCTGGCCGGGGAGGACGGTGCGGTGCTCGCGGCGGCGGCCGTCGATCCGCACAGGTGGGAGCTGGTCCACTTCTCGCTCTGGGAGCACGACGCGCCGAAGGCGGAAGGGGACGTCTTCCAGGTGCTGCACGTCTCGGCGCCGGGGCGGGACGCGTTGCCGCGCGGCCGGCAGTGGTGAGGGGAGTCGGCGTCGTCCGTACGGTGCTGGGGGATGTGGACCCCGGTGAGCTGGGGGTGTGCGACGCGCACGACCATCTCTTTCTCCGCAGCCCTCAACTCCCGGGCCAGGAGCTGGAGGACGCCTCGGCCGCGCGGGCCGAGCTGGCCGCGTTCCGGGCCGTAGGTGGGGGCGGTGTCGTGCAGTGGACGCCGTACGGGATGGGGCGGCGGGTCGCCGATCTGCCGCTGCTGTCCCGGTCCACGGGGGTGCATGTGGTCTGCGCGACCGGGTTGCACCAAATGGCGCACTACAGACCGGAGTTGCTGGAGAGTCTGCGGGGCGGCCTGGCCGGGACCTTCGTCTCCGAACTCACCGAAGGCATCGGCCCGTCCGGGGTCCGCGCCGGTCTCATCAAGGTCGCGGGCGGCTTCCACGGCCTCGACGCACACGCCCGCTGGACCATGACCGCCGCGGCCGAGGCCCACCAGGCGACGGGCGCGCCGATCGCCGTCCACCTGGAGCTGGGCACGGGCGCGCTCGACGTACTCGACCTGCTGTGCGGGGAGTTGGGCGTCGAACCGCACCGGGTGATCCTCGGCCACCTCAACCGCTCCCCCGACCTCACGGTCCACCGCCAGGCCGCCGAGGCGGGCGCCTACCTGGCCTTCGACGGTCCGTCCCGCACCCACCACACCACGGACTGGCACATGCCCGAAGCGGTCCGCGCCCTTGCCGACGCCGGCTTCGGCGACCGCCTGCTGCTCGGCGGCGACACGGTGGTCGCCGGCGCGCGCTCGGTGGACGGCGGTCCGGGGATGCCGTATCTGCTGCGGCGGGTGGGGCCACGGCTCGCGGTGGAGCTGGGGGAGGAACTGGTGGGGCGCGTGTTCCGGGAGAACCCGGCGCGGGCGTTCGCCGTGGAGTGGCGGTGAGGGCGGCCGGCGGAGCTGAAGTCGCCTGACGCCAAGAGAGGTTGAGGAGACACCGCATGCCCTTCGTCCGTATCGACGCGCTGTACGCCGACCCCGCGCGGCTCGACGCGCTCGGCCGTGCCGTGCACGACGCTCTGGTGGAGACGATCGGGATTCCGGACGACGACCGCTTCCAGGTCCTGGTCGGTCACGACGGCGCCCGCAGCACGCTCCGGTACGGCGACCATCTCGGTGTGCACCGCGACGAGGGCATCGTGTTCGTCGCGATCACGATGCGCTCCGGACGCCAGCCTGAGCTGAAGCGGGCGCTGTACCGGCGGATCGCCGAACTCGCCCGGGCATACGCGGGCACCGAGCCCCGGAACGTGTTCGTCACCGTGACCGAGAACGAGTCGGTCGACTGGTCGCTCGGTGACGGTCTCGCGCAGTACGCCCCCTCGGCGGAGCCGGTCGCCGAGGGCTGACAGGAGCCCGATATGTTCGACGCGGACATCGAACATGTGGAGCTCGTGTGCAGACGACAGTGGAGCCGCCCAGAGCGGCGGAGGCGGACGTCGTGGCGTCCGGGTGGCCCAGGTCCTGGCCGCTGCTGTTGCTGGGGGCGGCCGTCGTTCCGGGGCTGCTGCTCTTCTCCGTAGGGCGGTGGCTGGACGCGCCGGCCGTGCAGGCGTGGCGGACCGTGTGTCTCGCCATCACCACACAGGCGCTGCCCTTTCTGCTGCTGGGTACGGCGCTGTCGGGGGCGATCAACGCGTTCGTGCCGGCGCGGGTGTTCACGAAGGTCCTGCCCAAGCGGGCCGTGTTCGCCGTCCCGGTCGCCGGGGTCGCGGGGGTCGTGCTGCCGGGCTGTGAGTGCGCGTCGGTGCCGGTCGCGAACAGTCTGATCGGGCGCGGGGTCACCCCGGCCGCCGCGTTCGCGTTCCTGCTGTCCGCACCGGCGATCAACCCTGTCGTCCTCACCGCCACCGCGATCGCGTTTCCCGCCAGCCCCGTCATGGTGCTGGCCCGGCTTCTCGCCTCGCTCGCGACCGCCGTGGTGATGGGCTGGCTGTGGCTCTGGCTGGGGCGTGAGGAGTGGCTGCGACCGGTCGCGCGCCACACCGGGCACGAGCCGGGGCGCAGCCGCTTCACCGAGTTCCGCACCGGCTTCCAGCACGACTTCCTGCACGCGGGCGGGTTCCTCGTCATCGGGGCCATGGCGGCGGCGACCTTCAATGTCGCCGTACCGCGCTCGGTGCTCGACACCTTCGCCGGTTCGCCCTGGCTCTCCGTGCTGTTCCTGGCCGCGCTCGCGATCATCCTCGCGGTCTGCTCCGAGGCCGACGCCTTCGTGGCGTCCTCGCTCACGGGCTTCTCCCCCACCGCCCGGCTCGCTTTCATGGTGGTCGGCCCCATGGTGGACCTGAAGCTGATCGCCCTCCAGGCAGGCACGTTCGGCCGGGCCTTCGCGGCCCGCTTCTCCGCCGCCACGACGGTCGTCGCGGTGCTGTCCAGCGCGCTGATCGGAGCCGTACTGCTGTGAGACGCCCCCTCCAGGTGACTCTGCTCGTCCTCAGCGGCCTGGGCCTGCTGCACGCCTCGCTCTTCACCGACCTGTGCCTGCGCTACGTCAAGCCGAGCATGCGCCCGATGCTCATCGTCTCCGGGTTCCTGCTGATCCTGCTCGGCATCGCGGAGGCGTGGTCACGGTCTCGGCAGCACCCGGACGCGGACGACGACCACATGGGCCCCGGCCACATGGACCGTGGCCACATAGGTCACGACCACACCGAACCCGCCGAAGAGCACGTGGGCGGCCACAACCACTCCAAGGTGCCCCGCGTCGCCTGGCTGCTCTTCCTCCCCGCCCTCAGCCTCCTCTTCTACGCCCCACCCGCCCTCGGCGCCTACACCGCGTCCCGCGCCGCCCCCAAGGCCGTCGCCCAGCAGGACTCCTTCGACCCGCTGCCCGCGACCTCACCGCTGCCGATCACCCTCACCGACTTCACCACCCGCGTACAGCAGGACCGCACGCGGGCGATCAAGGGCCGTACCGTCCGGATGACCGGGTTCGTCACGCCCGACAAGGGCACCACCTACTGGGATCTGACCCGGATCATGATCTCGTGCTGCGCGGCGGACGCCCAGTCCATCAAGGTGCGGGTGTACGGCATCCCGGCCCTGGCCGCCAACACCTGGGTGACGATCACCGGGACCTGGCACGCGAGCGGAACCCTGGGGACGAGTTCCGCCACGGCCGCGCTCGACGGCGTCACCGTCGAGAAGGTCGCCAAGCCGGTGAACGCCTACCAGGACGCCCTGCCGTTCCCCACCTCGCGCTGAGCCGACCGAAAGAACCGTCAGGCCACGGAGATGTCCACGGACGGCCGCAGTTTCGCCGCGGCGGCCAGGGCCTCGTGCATGGGGTGCGTGTCGAAGGCCGTCAACAGGGCCTCGTCCGGCGGGAGTTCGGACGCCGGGTAGGCGATCTGCTCGTAGGCCGCCTGGAAGCGCGGTCCCCAACGGCGGGCGCCCAGGCGGGCCGTGCGCGAGCAGTTGTCGACCATGTAGGCCACGTCCCGTGCGTGCATGTAGGGCAGCAGGGAGTCGACCGCCTCGATGACGGACTCGTTGACGATCTCGGACCAGGGGTGGCCGCGCTCGGCGAACTCGTCGACCTGGGCGGTCATCGTCGCCACGAACACCCCGGCGGTGAACGGCTCGACGGGCAGGGCCCGTTCGGCCCGGCGGGCCCGGACCTCGGCTCCCGCCGCCCACATGGGTGAACCGCCGATCCCGCTCATCTCCCCTGCGCCGAGCCGCCGTTCGGCCAGGACGACGCTGCGCAGCTCGGTGCCGTCGGCGACCTCGTCGTAGATCTCGGCGACGATCTCGCGGGCGGGGCCGTAGGCCGCCGAGTACGCGCGGTCGAAGGTCTCCCGTCCGGCCGGGTCCAACTCCTCGCGGACGGCGCGGAGTCCGGCCTGGGAGATGGTGCGGGCGATGGGTCCGGTGACGTTCTCGCAGGAGCGCTCGTACGCGGTCACCGCGTCGTCGCCGGCCAGCCGGTGGCGCGTGTACAGGCTCTCGACGATGCCGTGGACGGCGCCGAGCAGGATGGCGCGTTCGCCGACGATGTCGGAGCGGTACTCGCTCTCCAGGGTGGTGCGGAAGGTGTACGGCGAGCCGAGCGCGACCGACCAGCCGAGCGCGCGGTCCGTGGCCTTGCCGTCGGGGTCGGCGTGGACGGCGTAACTGCTGTTGATGCCGGCGCCGTTGATCTCCGCGCCCTGTTCGTAGAGGCGGCGCACGGAGTCGCCCATGCCCTTGGGGCAGACGGCGATCACCCCGTGTCCGGGCGGGAACTCCCCGCCGGTCTCCCGGAGATGGCCGAGCAGGAAGCCGTGCGAGAGGCCGATCGTGGCGCCGGGCCTGAGGGCCGCGAAGATCTCCTCGTGGTGGGCGGCGAGGGCCGCGTCCGCGATGAGGAGGATCACCAGGTCGCTGTCGGCGGTGACCACGAGCCAGTCGCCGAGCGTGCCGTCCTCCTCGGTGAAGCCGTGGGCGCGGGCGTCGGCCGCGGACGCCGAGCCGGGGCGCAGGCCGACGCTCACCCGGATGTCCGTACCGGCGAGGGAGTCGCGCAGGTTGCGGGCCTGGGCGCGGCCCTGCGGGCCCCAGCCGATGACGCCGATGCGGCGGACACCGGCGAAGGCCTGCGGGAGCAGCGGGAAGAGGTGCCGGCCGCCGCGCAGGATGGTCTCCGTGCCGCCGGGCACGTCCATCGTTTCGAGGGCGAAGACGGCGGAGGTGTACGTGGTCGAGGTCATGGTGGAGTTGTAGGCTCCGGGCGAGTGTTGCGGCAAGCGCAACCTTCGCAGCGGGCTGTTGCGCAAGGTGAAAGGGCCAGGTCACGTCATGCGGGATGACCATCGGGAACTACGACTCTTCCTGCATCTGGCGCAGACGCTGAACTTCGGGCGGACGAGCCTCGACTGCCATGTCAGTCCGGCGACGCTCACCCGGACCGTGCAGCGGCTGGAAGCCGACCTCGGGCATCGGCTGTTCGACCGTGGCGCGCGCGGGGTGTCGCTCACGGCGGAGGGTCACCGTTTCCGTGAATACGCCGTCCAGGCACTGGAGTTGTGGCGCGCCTACCGCGAGGAGCATCCCGACCCGGCCGAACTCACGGGCAGGCTGGCCCTGTTCGCCACGGTGACCGCCTGCCAGGCGCTGCTGCCCGACCTGTTGGCGCCCTTCCGGGCCGCGCATCCGCAGGTACGGCTCGATCTGCGCACCGGCGACGCGGCGGCCGCGCTGGCCCGCCTCGACGAGGGCGAGGTGGACGTGGCGGTCGCGGGCATCCCGGCGCGGCTGCCGGAGCCGCTGGTGAGCCGGACGGTCGCGGTGACCGAGCTGGTCCTGGTCACCGCGCGCGACCGTCCCGATCCGGGGCTCGACGGCCCGTTCGTCCTCCCGCACCGCGGCCTGGTCCGCGAGGCGGCCGACCGCTGGTTCCGCACCCGGGGCACGACACCGGACGTGGCCTGCGAACCCGACGGCCACGAGGGGCTGTTGACCCTGGTAGCACTGGGCTGCGGCACGGGCGTGGTGCCCCGGCTGGTGCTGGAGTGCAGTGCCGTACGGGAACGGCTGACGGTGATCACGGCGGACCCGCCACCGGAACCGTTCCCGATCGGCCTGTGCGTACGACGGACGGACCTGCGCCGCCCACTGGTGGCGGCCCTGTGGAGCCTCACGGCGCCGTAGGGCGACGGCCTGTGCTGCAGCGCCCCGAAAGGGGCGCGGGGCTGTTTTTGATTTGCCGCTACCGCCGCGCGGGCGCGCCCAGCCACGACGGCGCCGCAGCAAACCAACGCCTAGTCCAGGTCGACCGGCCCGTCGTTCTTCTTCTCGTCCTTCTTCGCCTGCAACTGGAGCAGGTTCTTGACCTCGTCACCGGGACGGCGGCCGTCGGGGTCCGCACCGCTCAGGTTCCCCCGGACCGAGTCCAGGATCGTCAGCCCCTGCGAGACCAGCCCGGCCGCGATCTCCCCGAGCCCGTCCGCCCCGTTGAGCACATTGACATTGGCCCCCGCAAGACCCCCCGCCGCTTCCTTCACGATCTGCGGAAGCTGGTCGATGAGCATCCGGTCCAGCGCGACCCGGTCGTACGACGCCGCCGCCTCGGCCTGGATCTTCATGCGGTCCGCCTCGGCGATGGCGAGCAGCTTGATCCGCTGGGCCTCGGCCTCGGCCGGCTTGACGATCTCGGCGACGAGCTGCTGCTGGCGCAACTCGGCCTGGCGCTGGGCCAGTTCGGTCTGCGCGGCGAGCACCTCCTGCTGGGCGTGGGCCTGCGCGAGCGGTCCGGCCTGCGCGGCCTGCGCCTGGGCGCGGTCCACCTCTGCCGAGTACTCCGCCTTGACCACCGCGGTCTGCCGGGCGTACTCGGCCTGGTTGCGGGCCGCGACCTGCTCCGCCTCGACCGAGGCCTGGGTGGCCTGGGCCTGGGCGATCTGGGCCTGCCGCTGGATGGCCGCCTTGTGCGGCGCGGACATGGCCTCGATGTAGCCGACCTCGCCGTCGTCGATCGACTGGATCTGCAGCGAGTCCACGATCAGACCGATCTTCGCCATCTCGACCTTTGACGTGTCCAGCACCTCGGCAGCGAGCTTCTGCCGCTCCGTGACGATCTCCTCGACCGTCATCGAGCCGATGATGGACCGCAGGTGACCGGCGAAGATGCGGCCGGTCAGCACCGACATCTGGTCCTGGTCGGAGAGGAACCGCTGACCAGCGTTGATGATGCTCTCGGTGTCGTTGCCGACCTTGAACGCGATCACGGCGCGGACGTGCAGTGCGATGCCCTGGCGGGTCACACAGGTCTCGGTGACCTCGGCCTCGCACATCGACAGCGTGAGGAAGCGGGTCTTGCGGAAGACCGGGAGCACGAACTTTCCGTGCCCCGTGACCACTCGGAACGGCGCGCCCCCCAGTCCCCGCCTGCCACCCGAGATCAGCATCGCCTCATCGGGGGCGGGAACGCGGTAACCGAACATTCTGGTACTCCTCACTCAGCGCCGGCGGAATCCCCGCCCAGCGCGTCCAATGGATCCACCCACTCGATGACGTGCACTTCACGCCGTCCACGCGACTCGATGACGAGCACGGTGGCCCCCGTGGGCAGAGGATCGTCCGACCAGGCGAGAAAGGTCTCGGAGCCGCCCCGGACGCTCACCAGGATCTCGCCGGGGCCCGCGCTCCCGCGGGTTCCGATGATCACCTTCCCCGTGCATCCGATCACGGCCTCGTCCTGCGGCATCACCGGCCGCCCTCCATCCTCTGGCCTTAGGTTTCCGACGATAGACCCACTTGTGCCGAGGTCCCAACGGGCTCGTCGATTCCTTCTGCCGGCCGTCGCCGGCCAGGTCAGGAAAGGGCCGCCAGCGGATCGTCGAGCACCGGCTGCCACGCCAACTCGGCGGCGCCCACCAGGCTGTTGTGGTCGAGGGTGCAGGCGAGGATCGGTACGCCCCCGCTCTGCCCCCACAGGCTCCGGTCGGCGACGACCGCGCGCAGCCGCTCGGGGTCGGCGTCGAGGAGGGTGCGGTGGAGTCCGCCGAGGATGATCCGGTCGGGGTTGAGGATGTTCACCAGCCCGGCGAGACCCAGCCCGAGCCGGTCGATGAGGGCTTCGGCGGCCCTCCGGACGGTCGGGTCGTCGTAGTGGTTGCGGATCAGGTCGTTGGACTGCTGGAGCAGGGACACCTCGGGGCCGGGTTCGCGCCCGGCGGCGGTGAGGAGGGCGAGCGGGTCGGCCTCGACGTCCAGGCAGCCGCGGCTGCCGCAGTAGCAGGGGCGCCCCTCGGGGTTGACGGTGAGGTGCCCGACCTCCAGCGCGAGCCCCGAACTCCCCGTGTGCAGACGGCCGTCGAGGACGAGCGCGCCACCCACACCCCGGTGTCCGGTCGCCACGCACAGCAGGTCGCGGGCGCCGCGTCCCGCACCGTGCCGGTGCTCGGCGAGCGCGGCGAGGTTGACGTCGTTGCCCGCGAACGCCGGTCCGGAGATGCCGGCCGCGCGCACGCACTCGGCGAAGATCCGCCGCACCGGCGCACCCGCGGGCCAGGCCAGGTGCAGCGGGTTCAGCGCCAGCCCCTCGGGCTCGGCCACGGCGGACGGCACGGCGAGCCCGGCGCCCACACAGCGCCGGCCCGTCTCGCGCAACAGATCCGCGCCTGCCTCGACGACCGAGCCCAGCACCTTCGCCGGGTCGGCGTCCACGGCCTCGCAGCCGGGCGCGGTCGCCACGATCCGGCCGCCGAGGCCGACCAGCGCGGCGCGGAATCCGTCGGCGTGCACCTGGGCGGCGAGCACGACGGGGCCGTCCTCGGCGAGCGCGAGGCGGTGCGAGGGGCGGCCCTGCGAGCCGGCTGCGGCGCCGGGGCGTGCGTCGACCCTGATCAGGCCGAGCGCCTCCAGCTCGGCGGCGACCGCGCCGGCTGTCGCGCGAGTCACGCCCAGCTCCGCGGTGAGCACGGCTCGGGTGGGGGCGCGGCCCGTGTGCACGAGCTCCAACGCGGGGCCGAGCGCTCCGCGGCCTCGGTCCAGTCGTGCCCTTGAGGTTGTCCCTTCGCCGCTCATGAGGGGGAGTCTCCCATGATCCGTAGAGAGAGCCATGGGGGGTCGTGGTCATAGTGACGGTCGGTGGGGGCTGGGCGCGCCCACGCGGCGGAGCCGCATATCGATACAGCCCCGCGCCCCTTCGGAGCTCGCCCCCAGCTCAGAAGCCACTGACCCTCAGCGTTACGTTGAGTCTCCCGCTCAGCCCCAACTCCCCCGGCCCCGTGCCCTCGTACACCCTCGGCACCCCGTGGTACGCGAGCCGCGACGGCCCGCCGAACACAAACAGGTCGCCGCTTCTCAACTCGACGTCCGTGTACGGCCTGGTACGGGTCTCGGTGTTGCCGAAGCGGAAGACGCAGGTGTCGCCGAGGCTGAGCGAGACGACCGGGGCATCGGACTTCTCGTCGCTGTCGCGGTGCATGCCCATGCGGGCGTCGGCGTCGTAGAAATTGATCAGGGCGATGTCGTACGACGCCGTCGGCGCCCCCAGTGCGTCGGTGACCGCCCGGCGACCGAGCTCGTCGAGCCAGGTCGGGAAGGGTTTCACGGGGGTGCCGTCGCCGTCGGATGCAGTGCGGGAGTAGGCGTACGGGTACCAGTGCCAGCCCAGGCACACCTGCCGGGCGGTCATCGTGCCGCCGCCGGGTGTGTGGACCGTGCGCAGTCCGGCGGGCGGCCGGGCCCACTCCCGGCAGGCCGCCAGGAGGTCGCGCTGGCGGTCCGTGTCGAGCCAGTCCGGCAGGTGCACCGCGCGCGGTGCGACCTCCGTGCGGGCCCTCGGAAACAGCTCGGCGTCCATGGCCCCATCCTGCCCCGACCTGCCATGAGCCGGCACTCGGTTAGCCTTGGCGCACGATGGACGACCATATCGACCGAATGACGACTCCGTGGGGCGAGCGCGCCCTGGCCCGCTTCCCCGAGGACCCGCGCGACCAACTGCGCGCCTGGGACGCCTCCGACGAATACCTTCTGCGGCATCTCGCGGAACAGGACATCCCGCTGTCCGGCACGGTCGTGATCGTGGGCGACCGCTGGGGCGCCCTGGCCACGGCGCTCGCGGAGCACGGCCCGGTGCAGATCACGGACTCGTTCCTCACCCAGGAGGCGACGAAGGCGAACCTCGCGCGCAACGAGGTCGACGCGACTTCCGTACGGCTGCTCACCACCCAGGATCCGCCGCCCGAGCGCGTCGACGTGCTGCTGGTCCGGGTGCCCAAGAGCCTCGCGCTGCTGGAGGACCAGTTGCTGCGGCTGGCGCCCGCGGTGCACGCCGACACGGTCGTCGTGGGCACCGGCATGGTGAAGGAGATCCACACTTCGACGCTGAAGCTGTTCGAGCGGATCCTCGGTCCGACCCGGACCTCGCTGGCCGAGAAGAAGGCCCGGCTGATCCACTGCACGCCACGGTCGTCGGGAGCGCGTGCCGCCAACCCCTGGCCGCACAGCTACGCGCTGCCCGACGGCATCGGTGTGGTGTCGGGCCGGACCGTGGTCAATCACGCGGGTGTGTTCTGCGCGGAACGCCTCGACATCGGCACCCGTTTCCTCCTCCAGCATCTGCCCTCAAGTCGCGGTCTGCGCCAGGTCGTTGACCTCGGGTGCGGCAACGGTGTCGTCGGTACGGCGGTGTCGCTGGCCGATCCGGAGGCCGAAGTCCTGTTCGTGGACGAGTCGTTCCAGGCCGTTGCGTCGGCCGAGGCCACGTACAAGGCCAACGGGGTACCGGGGCATGCCGAGTTCAGGGTCGGGGACGGGCTGGTCGGGGTGCCGGCCGACAGTGTCGACCTGGTGCTCAACAATCCGCCGTTCCACTCCCACCAGGCGACGACCGACGCGACGGCCTGGCGGATGTTCAGCGGGGCCCGGCGCGCGCTGCGGCCGGGCGGTGAGCTGTGGGTGATCGGCAACCGTCATCTCGCCTACCACGTGAAGCTGAAGCGGCTGTTCGGCAACAGCCAATTGGTCGCCAGCGACGCCAAGTTCGTGGTGCTGAAGGCCGTCAAGCGGTAGCCGGACCCCTTCTGTCGAGCACGGCGATGATGCGGGCCACCGCCTCGGCCATCGCCTCCCGGCCCACGCTCAGGTACTTGCGGGAGTCGACCGCCTCGGGATGCTCGGCGAGGAAGGCGCGGATCGCGCCGGTCATCGCGAGGTTGAGGGCCGTGCCCACGTTGACCTTGGTGATGCCGCCGGCGACGGCCGCGATCAGCTCGTCGTCGGGGACTCCTGAGGAGCCGTGCAGGACGAGGGGGACGTCCAGCGTGGCCGTGAGCCGCTTGAGGAGTTCGTGGTCGAGGGTGGCGGTACGGGTCGTCATGGCGTGCGAGCTGCCTATGGCGACCGCGAGCGCGTCCACGCCGGAGTCGGCGACGAACGCGCGGGCCTGGGCGGGGTCGGTGCGGGCGCCGGGTGCGTGGGCGTCCAGGGGCGGCTCGCCGTTCTTGCCGCCGACCTCTCCCAACTCGGCCTCGATCCAGAGTCCTTGGGCATGTGCCCAGTCGGCGGCGGCGCGGGTCGCGGCGAGGTTCTCGGCGTAGGGCAGGCGGGCCGCGTCGTACATGACGGAGCTGAAACCGGCGGCCTGTGCCTGCCGTAGCAGGTCGTCGCTCTGGACGTGGTCGAGGTGCAACGCGACGGGTACGGCGGAGCGTTCGGCGGCGGCGACGGCCGCACGGGCGAGCGGGAGGAGGCGGCCGTAGCGGAACTTGACGGCGTTCTCGCTGACTTGGAGGACCACGGGCGCGTTGGCGGACTCTGCGCCGGCGACGACGGCCTCGACGTGTTCCAGCGTGATGATGTTGAAGGCGGCGACGGCCGAGCGGGCCTCGGCGGCTCGGGTGACAAGTTCGCCGGTGGTGACGAGGGGCACGGTCTTCCCTTTCCTGACCTGGAGTACCGGGGCTTCAGGGGGCGAGGATCACCGAGCGGGTGAGGTGGCGCGGGCGGTCGGGGTCGAGGTCGCGGTGTGCGGCGACGGCTACCGCGAGGCGCTGGGCGCGGACGAGTTCGGCGAGCGGGTCGAGGCCGCCCTCGATCCACAACCCGCCGGTGGCGCCCACCTGTTGTGCGAGTCCCTCGGGCGCCTCGCCGAGCATCCAGGTGGCGGTGCCGTGGGTGGTGATGCTGATCGGGCCGTGGCGGTACTCCATCGCCGGGTAGGCCTCGGTCCAGGACAGTGAGGCCTCGCGCATCTTGAGCCCTGCCTCGTTGGCGAGGCCGACCGTCCAGCCCCGGCCGAGGAAGGTGAACTGTGTGCAGGCGACGAGCTGTTGGGGCAGTTCGGCGGCGAGCGCGGTGCGGGCGTCGGCCACCACGGCGTCGGTGTGCAGGCCCAGGTGGGCGCGGAGCAGGGTGACCGCGGTGGTCGCGAACCGGGTCTGCACGACGGACCGTTCGTCGGCGAAGCCGAGGACCACTGTCTCGTCGGCGGCCGTCATGACGGGGGTGTGCGGATCGGCGGTGATCGCGGTGGTGCGGGTGCGCCCCCTCAACTTCCCCAGGAGCTCCAGCACTTCGGTGGTGGTGCCGGAGCGCGTGAGGGCGAGGACCCGGTCGTACGAGCGGCCGTACGGGAACTCGGAGGCGGCGAAGGCGTCGGTCTCGCCCTGGCCCGATCCCTCGCGCAGGACGGCGATCGCCTGGGCCATGAAGTACGAGGTGCCGCAGCCGACGATCGCGACCCGCTCCCCCGGCTCCGGCAGCGCGTCCCGGTGCTCCGGCGCCTGTGCCGCGGCGCGTATCCAGCACTCGGGCTGACTGTTCAGCTCGTCCTCGACATAGGTCATGCCGTACCCCTCCCCAGCGATGCTTGTTCTTGCAAGATATAGCGAGCTTTCGAGCACAATCAAGCAATCGAGCGGGGGTGGTGTGCGTTAGGGTCGCCGGAGAAGCGAGGAACGGAGAGTGCGGATGTCGCGCGACGCCCGCTGGAAGGCACTGCTGGAGCTGCTCGTCGAGCGCGGCCGGCTCGACGTCGAGGAGGCCGCGACCGACCTCGCGGTGTCGGCCGCCACGATCCGCCGCGACTTCGACCAACTCGCCGAGCAGCAGATGCTGGTGCGCACCCGGGGCGGGGCCGTGGTGCACGGGGTGTCGTACGAACTGCCGTTGCGCTACAAGACCGCCCGGCACGCCTCCGAGAAGCAGCGCATCGCCAAGGCGGTGGCCGAACTCGTCGCGCCCGGCGAGGCGGTGGGCCTGACCGGCGGCACGACGACCACGGAGGTGGCCCGCGCCCTGGCCGTGCGCGGCGATCTCACGACCGGAACGCCCGCGCTGACCATCGTGACCAACGCACTCAACATCGCCAACGAGCTTGCCGTACGGCCGCAGTTCAAGATCGTGCTGACCGGCGGAGTGGCACGCCCGCAGTCGTACGAACTCGTCGGGCCGCTCGCGGACGGGGTGCTCTCGCAGATCACCGTCGATGTGGCGGTGCTCGGTGTGGTCGCCTTCGACGTGACGCACGGTGCGGCGGCGCACGACGAGGCCGAGGCCGCGATCAACCGGCTGCTGTGCGAGCGTGCCGAACGCGTGGTCGTCGCGGCCGACTCCAGCAAGCTCGGCCAGCGGGCGTTCGCCCGGATCTGCTCGGCCGAGTCGGTGGACACGCTGGTGACGGACACGGCGGTGGGGGCGGAGATGGTGCGGCGGTTCGAGGAGGCGGGGCTCAGGGTCGTCACGGTGTGACGTCCGTGCCGTTCGCCCTCGTCCACGTTTCCGGGTCCGACGGCTGCTGTCAGTGCCCGGCCATAGCGTGTCCGCGTGACCTCATCCTTACAGTCCTACACCTATCCGCACCCGTCGGCCGTGCGCGCGTCCGCGGGCGGGCGCACCCTCGCGCTGGAGACCTCCGGCGGGGCCACACCGGCCGGCGCGGCGGCCCATCCGCACTTCTTCAGCGGCTTCCTTACCGCGCCGACCGCCGCGGCGGCGGCACTGCTGGCGGTCGCCGACGTGGCGGCCACCCGCTACCACCGGCCGACCGCGCCCGCCTCGTTGGACCCGGTGGTGACGGCCGACGGCGACCGGCTGCGGATGAAGTTCCTTCTCCAGCTGCTGCGGTGTCTACGCCCGCCTCGACGTGCTCGCACCCGGACTCGACGGTGACGACGTCGGCCACGGCACCACGAACGTCGACATCAACCTCCCGCTCCGCCGGGCGCTCGCCGCACTCGGCGGGCTGGATCCACTGCAACTGACCGTCGGGCCCGCGGAGTTGGAGGTCAGGACCTTCGACGGCCGGTTCACGGAGAAGCGGATCCCCCTACCGGAACGGTGGCTGCGCTGTTTCGCCGAGGCCCAGGTGCTCGCGGCCGGCTTCACCCCGCGCGCCGAGGTGCCGGCGGCGGAGGCAGCGGCGGTCCTGCACTGCTGCGGCAACACGAGTTGCGGGATGCCGAAGCCGGCATCCCGCTTCCCGAGCCCTGATTGACGGTCCGTCAGCCGAAGACCTTGACGGCCTGGTAGTACGTCCACGCCGTGCTGGTGCAGGCGGTCGCGGTGGCGCCGCTGTAGCTGTTGCAGACGCGCTTGAGGTCCTCGTAGAAGGCACTGTCGAGCCGCGACTTGTTGGCGTCGAAGGCGCCGGCGGCCTTGTAGTTGCGGTAGCCGAAGTCGTGGCGGGCGCAGGAGGTGGCGAAGGGGAAACCGAAGGGGTTGTCGGGCGAGTCGGAGCAGTAGTCGCTGGACCAGTCGAACGCGTAGGCGGACCAGGCGGTTTGGTTGGCGCGCGCCGCGGCCCAGAGGCCGTAGCTCGACGCGCTGGTCTGGGTCCAGCTCGAAAGGACCTGGGGTTTGTCTGCGGGTACGGCGGTGGCGGCTGTCGCGGTGGCGACGACGGCGACCAGGGCCAGAGACGAGGCGGCGAGACCGGTGGCGAGTCTGCGGTGCATCCAACACCTCCATGAGACCGCGATCCGCCCGTCGGATCGCAGGTTCATGACAAGATGATTTACGCGTTGACCCCCTCTTCACACCGCATGTGCCCCAATGACCCGTTAACTCTCGGGCATGGCAGGCGATCGGGACATGAACCCGACGGGACGAACCAGCGGAAAGACCAGCAGAGGGGGCGGCAGAGGGAGCGCGCAACTCGCGCAACTCCCCTGCTGCCGACCGAAGTTCATGTCCTCAGGACGGGGTCAGGGGCAGGTCGTCCGTGAAGGCGTTGACGGGCTGGGCGATGTGCCGGGTGGCGTGGACGTCGAGGGCCGCCGCCGCGGTTCCGGTGCCGAGTGCGCCCTGTGTGTGCCAGGTTCCGGTGACGGCCAGCCAGGTGTTGGCGGGCGGGGCCGGGGTGCCGTACATGTGGACCTTGACCGTCTGGGCGTCCGCCGCGCAGCAGGTGAAGATGATGCGGGTCAGGTCCCAACTGCCGCCCCTGACCGGCGTGGCGAACCCGGTCATCTCGACGCTGCGGCCCTTGATGGCCAGCTCCTTGTCCTGCTGGACCCGGGTGGTGAAGTCCGTGAGGGTCATCGGCAGGGGTGAGGTCGCGGCCAGCGCGGCGAACCGCTTCTGTTGTTTCACGGTCTCGCTGCCGGCGTGGGAGGCCGTGTAGGCGCCGAGGGCGGGTGGGGCGTAGAAGAGGAGGCTGAGCGCGGGGAGGAAGAGCAGCCAGGCGATGCGGGGTGCGGTGGAGTGGTCATGGCCGTGGTCGTGGCCGTGGTCGTGTTCCTCCTCGGCGGCGGAGTGGGTGCGGTCGAGCGCCGCGTGGGCCAGGCCCAGCAGCAGGAGGAGTACGCCGGAGACGATCAGGAGCGGGCGCAGGCCTTCCTTGACGTAGCGCAGGCAGAGGTCGGTGAAGAGGGCCGTGTGCAGGAGGCCCAGGCCGGTCAGGATCAGGAGGAGGATCTGTGCGGTGCGCTTCACAGCAGGGCGCCTCCGATCAGGACACTGGCGGCCACGGCCACGACGGTGGTCGCGGTGGAGAAGCGCACCGCGAACGCCCGGCCGAAGGTGCCGGCCTGAAGGGCGATCAGCTTGAGGTCCACCATGGGGCCGACCACCATGAAGGCCAGCCGGGCCGTGGGTGAGAAGCCGGTGAGCGATGCGGCCACGAACGCGTCGGCCTCGGAGCAGACCGCGAGCACGACGGCGAGCCCGGCCAGGAAGAGCACGGACAGCCAGGGCGAGCCGGAGAAGGTGTCGAGCACGGAGCGCGGCACGGTCACGTTGAAAGTGGCCGCGGCCATCGCGCCAAGGACGAGGAAGCCGCCGGCGTGCAGGAAGTCGTGCTGGAAGCCGAGCCGGAACTCCGTGAGGCGGCTGTGGCCGGACCGGTGTCCGGTGTGCCGGACGACCGGGCGCAGCCATTCCTCGCGGCCGAAGAACAGCCACAGCCAGCCCATCACGGCCGCCGTGGCGAGCGAGGCGAGCAGCCGGGCCAGCACCATGGCGGGACTGCCCGGGAAGGCGACGGCGGTGGCGGTCAGCACGATCGGGTTGATCGCGGGCGCCGAGAGCAGGAACGCGAAGGCGGCGGCCGGGGTGACGCCCCGGCGGATCAGGCTGTTCGCGACGGGCACCGACGCGCATTCGCAGCCCGGCAGGACCACGCCCGCGATGCCCGCGACGGGTACGGCGAGCGCGGCGCGCTTGGGCAGCACCTTGGTGAACAGGTCCGCCGGGACGAAGGCGTTGATGGCCCCGGACAGGGCGGTGCCCAGGAGGAGGAAGGGCAGCGCCTGCACGGTGATGGCCAGGCAGACGGTGCGCCACGCCGCCACGGCGGGGCCGTTCAGCCATGGCGCGCCCGACAGCGCGAGCACGGCCGCCGCCAGGCCGAGCGCGAGGGCGAACACCGTCGTGGGCGGGGGTCTGCGAAGAGCGCGGCGCCGTCGCTCGGGTGGATGGACGGCGGCCGGAATCGCCGCCTCCGTCACATCAAGCAGCTCATCCGTTTTTGGCATATTTGCTCCGAATGTCTGATGTTGCGACGAACATAGTACGGTTCTCGTGTGATCAGCCGACTGTCCGTCAGCATCGTCCGCGCGTGTCTGCGCGGGGGCACCGGCGGGAGTCCCACCGCGGTGCTGGACGAGGTGCCGTTGAGCGACGACGAGCGCCGTCGGGTGCCGGTCCTCGCGGGGACCTCGCACGCCGTGTTCGTGTCGGTGCGCGGGTCCGAGGTGTCGCTCCGCTTCTTCACCGCCGGGGGCGAACTGCCCGCGTGCGGCCATGGCACGGTCGCCGCTCTGGCCTTCCTCGCGGCGCGCGCCGGAGGCTCGGAGTACCGGGCCACCCTGCGTGCCGCCGGGCGTTCGTTCGCGGGCCGGGCCGTACGGGAGGGGGCGCGGTTCCGTGCCGTCTTCGAGCCGGGTCCCGTCGAGTTGCGCGAACCGACAGCCGACGAGTGCGCGCTCGTCCTGCCCACGCTGGGCGTCACCCCGGGCGCGCTCGCGCCAGGTGCCCGCGTGGCCTCGGTCGGGCGGGCGCGACTGCTCGTACCGGTCGCCTCGCGCTCCGAACTCGCCGCGCTCGCCCCGGACTTCGGGGGTCTGCGCGCGGCCTGCGACCGGTTCGGACTCCTCGGCTGCTACGTCTACTCGGTGCCGACGCCCGCCGGCCGGATCGCGGCGCGGATGTTCGCGCCGTCGATCGGCGTCCCGGAGGACATCGCGAACGCCAACAGCACGGCGTGTCTCGCCGCGGACCTGGCGGGCCGGGGCGTCACCGAGATCGCCGTCGACATGGGCGACTCCCTGGGCAGCCCGGCCACGATCACGGCGAGCGCGCGGCCCGTGGTGCGGGTGGGCGGTGTCGCTGAAGTCCCCGGTGGCGTACGGGAGTTGACCGGCTAGCGGGCCCGGACCCGTTCCAGTACGTCACGGATCAGGTCGGCGCTGATCGTGAAGTGGCCCCGGGCGATCTCCTCGGCGCGCTCGGGTTCTCCCCCGGCGATGGCCTCGTACAGGGCCTTGTGGTCCTCGCCGCCCCGGTGGAAGTGGGTCTGTTCGCCCTTGCCCCAGGGTTCGACCGGGAAGCCGAGGCTGATGCGGGCCAGCAGGTCCTGGCTGAGCATGACGATCTGGGGGTTGCCTGTGGCGGCGCGGACGGCCTGGTGGAAGGCGCTGTCGGCGGTGTGCGCGTCGCGCTGGGTGCTCGCGGAGAGGTAGGCGGTCAGGGCGTCCCGCATGGGTTCGAGGTCCTTGGCGCCACGGCGTCGGGCGGCCGTGGCGGCGACCATGCCCTCGACCAGGCCCCGCAGGTCGAAGAGTTGCTCGAACTCCTCCCAGCGGGGCAGCAGCGTGTGCCGGACCGCGGCCGCCGTCGACTCGGTCCAACTGTCGCGGACGTAGGTCCCGCCGTTGCGGCCGCGCCGGATCTCGACCACGCCGACGGCCTGGAGGCGGGCGACCGCCTCGCGCACGGTGGGGCGGCTGACGTGCAGCAGCCCGGTGAGTTCGCGCTCGGCCGGCAGCCGTTCGCCGGGCAGGAAGTCGCCGACGGCGATCGCGGTGAGCAGCCGGTCGGACACCTCGTCGACCGCCGAGGCGACCCGCACCGGGCGCAGCGCGGAGGACGGGGAGCCGCCGCCGAGGAGGACGCGGTCGAGCACGCGGGAGAACTCGTCGCCCGCTTCGGATGCCTCAGGTACGGATGTCAGTTGTCCTCCCCCTTCAATGCCGCCGCTGTAAACGCGGACGGGCCGTGTGAACTCGCCGTTACGTCTTGCCCAGCCCCGACTAAAAGGTCTTGTGCGCTGACCTTTTACCCAATCACTATCGCAGCCATCCGTCACATCCTTTTCCGTTTCAGCCAGCGGCCGGCTCGCGTCCGGCCCCACTGGGAGGCCCTCGCGTGGCGATTCCCGAACCACTGCACACCGGCACCGTCGACTTCGACGGCCGTTCCACCTGGTACCGGATCACCGGCGAACCCGGCAGGACCCCCCTGGTCGTCCTGCACGGCGGACCCGGCGCCGGTCACAACTACACCCTCAGCATCGCGGGCATCGCCGAGCAGGGACGCCAGGTGGTGCACTACGACCAGCTCGGCACCGGACTGTCCACCCACCTGCCCGACGAGGGCGCCGACTTCTGGACCGTCCAGCTCTTCCTCGACGAACTCGACAATCTGCTCAAGGAGTTGGGCATCGCCGATGCCTATCACCTCCTCGGGCAGTCCTGGGGCGGCATGCTCGCCGCCGAGCACGCGGTACGCCGGCCGGCCGGGCTGCGCGGACTGGTCATCGCCAACTCCCCCGCGTCCATGGAGCTGTGGCTCGCGGCGGCGGCCGAACTGCGCGGCCAACTGCCTCCCGAGGTCCAGCGGACCCTGCTCGCCCACGAGGCGGCCGGGACCACCGACCACCCCGACTACCTCGCCGCCGAGCAGGTCTTCAACGAGCGCCACGTGTGCCGGCTGAACCCCAACCCGCCCGAGGTGCAGGCGACTTGGGAGAACATCGCGGCCGATCCGACCGTGTACCACACGATGAACGGGCCCAACGAGTTCCATGTCGTCGGCACGCTCAAGGACTGGTCCGTGATCGACCGGCTGCATCTGGTCGAGGCACCGACCCTGCTGGTGTCCGGGCGGTACGACGAGGCGACTCCCGAGACGCTGCGCCCGTTCGCCGACCACATCCCCGACGTGCGCTGGCACATGTTCGAGCGGTCCAGCCACATGCCGCACGTCGAGGAGGAAGAGCTCTACCTCCGGGTCGTGGGCACCTTCCTCGACTCCACCGACTGATCCTCCGGCCCATCCCCCGGCCGACCCAACAGCCGTTCCCCCGACGGGAGTTCCCTGGATGTCCCGCAGCACGAGACGGAGCGCGTTCGCCGCCGCCACCGTCGCCCTCGCCCTCGCCCTCACCACCGCCGCCTGTTCGTCCTCCGACGACAGTTCCTCCGCCGACGCGACGACGTCCTCGTCGGCGGCCGGCTCCACGGCCTTTCTGCCGCAGCACAAAGGCGGCACCCTGAAGCTGGTCGCCCACGCGGCCGCCGGCAGCTTCGATCCGCAGGTCAACTACACGCTCCAGTACTGGCAGTTGTACCAGTCGATGTACGACGGGCTGCTGTCGTTCAAGAAGGTCGGCGGCCAGTCGTCGTTCACGGTCGTCCCGGACCTGGCCGCGGCGATGCCGAAGGTCACCAACGGCGGGAAGACGTACACGTTCACGCTCCGCAAGGGCATCACCTTCTCCAACGGCAAGGCGCTGACCACCGACGACGTGGTGGCGTCCTTCCAGCGCATCTTCAAGGTCTCCAGCCCCACCGCGGGCACCTTCTACAACGGCATCATCGGCGCCACCGCCTGCCTCAAGACACCCGCGTCCTGCACCCTCAAGGGCGGTGTGACCGGCGACGCGAAGGCGAACACGGTCACCGTCAACCTCACCGCGCCGGACTCGGAGTTCCCGTACAAACTGGCCGTCCCGCACGCCAGCATCGTGCCCAAGGACTCGCCGACGAAGGACGCGGGCACGAAGCCGCTGCCGACGACCGGCCCGTACATGGCGGCCTCCTACGACCCGAACCGTGAGCTGAAGCTGGTGCGCAACCCGCACTTCAAGGAGTGGTCGCGGGAGGCCGAGCCGCAGGGCTACCCGGACCAGATCGACTACACCTTCGGGCAGACCGTCGAGTCCGAGGTCACCGCCGTCGAGAACGGCCAGGCGGACTGGATGTACGACCCGCCGCCCGCCGACCGCCTCAACGAGATCGGCACCAAGTACACGTCCCAGGCGCACGTGAACCCGCTGACCGCCTTCTGGTACGCGACGCTGAACGTCAACACGGCCCCGTTCAACAACAAGTTGGCACGCCAGGCGATCAACTACGCGGTCGACCGGTCCGCCGTGGTGCGGCTGTACGGCGGCACCAACCTCGCCGCCCCCGCGTGCACGATCCTGCCGCCGGGCTTCCCCGGGCACGTCGACTCGTGCGACTACACCAAGGGCGGCGGCACGACCTGGAAGGCCGCCGACCTGGCCAAGGCCAAGGCGCTGGTGAAGCAGTCCGGTACGGCCGGGCAGGAGGTCGGCATCGTCGTGCAGGACGACGACGTCAACAAGTCGATCGGGCAGTACCTGCAGAGCCTGCTCACCCAGCTCGGCTACAAGGCGACGCTCAAGCCGCTGTCGGCGAACATCCAGTTCACCTACATCCAGAACACCAAGAACAAGGTCCAACTCGCCCTGACCTCTTGGTACCAGGACTATCCGGCGGCCTCGGACTTCCTCAACGTGCTGTTCTCCTGCGCCGCCTTCCACCCGGGAAGCGACTCCAGCATCAACATCTCGGGCTTCTGCGACAAGGGCGTCGACGCGAAGATGCAGACCGCGCTGAAGACCGCGCAGACCGACCCGACGGCGGCGAACAAGCAGTGGGGCGCGATCGACCAGACGATCATGCAACAGTCCCCGGTCGTCCCGCTGATCAACCCGAAGATCATCGACTTCACGTCGAAGCGGCTGGGCAACTACAGCTTCAGCAAGCAGTTCTACATGCTCGTCGGCCAGACATGGGTCAAGTGAGCACCGCCGCACCCGAGTTGGCCACCGCGGAGGCCCGGCGCTCGCCGGGCCCCTGGCGGACGGCCGGCGCCGACCTGCTGCGCAACAGGTCGGCGCTGGCCGCGGCCGTCGTCCTCTTCCTCGTCGTGCTGGCGGCCCTGTGCGCGCCGCTGTACGCGCACCACATCGCCCACACCGACCCTTTCCAGTCCCATGTCTCCGGCACCACGGTCGTAGACGGGAAGACCGTGCCGGTGCTCACCCCGAGCAGCACCGGCCTCGGCCTCGGCGTCACCCCGATCGGCCCGACCTGGGACCCCGCCCACTACTTCCTCGGCGCCGACAACCAGGGGCGCGACGTCATGGCCCGGCTGCTCTACGGCGGCCGGACGAGCCTGTTCATCGGGTTCACCGCCGCCCTGCTCACCTGCGCTCTCGGTACGGTCGTCGGAGTCGTCGCCGGGTACGCGGGCGGTGTCGTGGACGCGGTCATCTCCCGTGTCCTGGACGTCATTTGGGCGTTCCCGGTGTACCTGCTGGCGATCTGCCTCTCGGTCGTCCTGCTCACCGACGGGCTGCACCTCGGCCCGCTCACCGTCGAGGCGGGGAGTCTCTGGCTGCCCGTCGCGATCATCGCGGCGATCTATGTGCCGTACATCGCGAGGCCGTTGCGCGGTCAGGTGCTGGTGCTGCGGAACAAGGAGTACATCCAGGCGGCCGTGGGCTCGGGGGCGCCGACCGCGCGCATCCTGCGCCGCGAGGTGCTGCCGAACGTGCTGCCGACGGCGATCGTGTTCGTCCCGCTGATGACCGCGCTCGCGATGCTCACCGAGTCGGCGCTGTCCTTCCTGTCCGTCGGTGTCCAGCCGCCGGACGCCAGTTGGGGCACGATCATCGAGGACGGACTCGGGCTGCTCTACACCCGGCCCGCCGTGACGATCGCGCCCGGCCTGCTGATCGCGCTGACCACGGCGGCGCTCAACGTCCTCGGCGACGGGGTCCGCGACGCGCTCGACCCGGGCGCGCGGCTGCGCGGAGGGGTGTGAGAGCCATGCTCCGGTTCATCGTCAAACGCTTCGCGTCCGCCCTGCTGGTGATGTTCGCGATCAGTGTGCTGGTCTTCCTGATCTTCTTCGCCACACCGGGAGTCGACCCCGCCGCCCGCATCGCGGGCCGCAACGCCGACCCGGCCACACTCGCCCAGGTCCGGCACTCGTTCGGCCTCGACCGGCCCATGCCCGTCCGCTACTTGCTGATGATGCGGCACCTGCTGATCGACCGTGACCTGGAGTCGTTCGTCAACCGCGGCTCCCGCGTCATCCCGCAGATCGTGCAGGCCACCCCCGTGACGCTCTCGCTCGTCGTCGGTGCCGCGCTGATCTGGATGACGGCCGGCATCATCATGGGCACGGCGGCCGCGGCCCTGCGTGGCAAGGCGGCCGACCCGCTGATCATGCTCGTCGGCGTGGTCGGGGTCTCGCTGCCGGCCTACTGGCTCGGCGAGGTCGTCAACCTCATCACCCAGAAACAGCTGCACGGTTCGGTGTTCTCCTGGGTGCCACCACCGGGATACGTCGACCTGAGCCACGACCCCGGCCAGTGGGCCCTGCACCTCCTCTTCCCCTGGCTGACCCTCGCGCTGCTGTACGCCGGGATCTACGCCCGGCTGCTGCGCGGCGAGGTCGTCACCGCCCTGAACGAGGACTACGTCCGCACCGCCCGCGCCAAGGGCCTCTCCGAACGGCGCATCCTGATCCGCCACGCCCTGCGCTGCTCGCTGATCCCGATCGTGTCGCTGTTCGGCCTGGACTTCGGCGCGCTCGTGGGCGGCGCCGCGCTGCTCACCGAGGTCGTCTTCGGCCTCCCCGGCATCGGCAAGTTGACCTTCGACGCCCTCCAGAACCTGGACCTGCCCGTGATCATGGGGACCGTCCTGTACGCGGCGTTCTTCGTGGTCCTCGCCAACGCACTGGTGGACATCCTGTACGCCCGACTCGACCCGAGGGCCCGCCATGCTTGACCAACCCCTGCTGGACGTACGCGACTTGAGGGTGTCCTTCCGCACCCGCCGAGGCTCCGTCACCGTCGTCGACGGCCTGTCCTTCTCCGTGGCCCCCGGCGAGATCCTGGGCGTGGTGGGCGAGTCGGGCTCGGGCAAGAGCGTCTCGATGCTCGCCGTACTGCGCCTGCTGACCAGTCCCAACGTGACCGTCGAGGGCCAAGTCCACTTCCGTGGCCGGGACTTGCTCACGCTCCCCGACAAGGAGATGCGGGCGGTACGGGGCCGGGAGATCGCCATGGTCTTCCAGGACCCGATGACCGCGCTCACGCCCGTCTACACCGTGGGCTGGCAGATCGCCGAGCAGATCCGGGCGCACGAACGGGTCTCCCGCAAGGAGGCGCACGAGCGTGCCGTCCGGCTGCTCTCCGACGTCGGCATCCCCGACGCGGCCTCCCGGGCGAACGCGTACCCGCACGAGTTCTCCGGCGGCATGCGCCAGCGCGCGGTCATCGCGATGGCCCTCTCCTGCGGCCCCGCCCTGCTGATCGCCGACGAGCCCACCACGGCGCTGGACGTCACTGTCCAGGCCCAAATACTCGACCTGATGCGGGAGTTGAACACGGAGGGCTCGGCGGTCGTCCTCATCACGCACGACATGGGTGTGATCTCCCAGATCGCCGACCGGGTCCTCGTCATGTACGGCGGCCGGGCGGCC
Organism: Streptomyces sp. NBC_01478; assembly: GCF_036227225.1. GTDB lineage: Bacteria > Actinomycetota > Actinomycetes > Streptomycetales > Streptomycetaceae > Streptomyces. The sequence continues at coordinate 1,742,557 of NZ_CP109444.1, forward strand.
GAGGAGGGCCCGCGCCGTGCGGTGTTCCACGGACCACGCCACCCGTACACCTGGGGGCTGCTCGACTCGGTGCCCCGGGTGGGCGGTCCCCGGCTGCGGCGGCTGCCCACCATCGCGGGGATGCCGGTCGCGCCGGGGAGCCTGCCGGAGGGGTGCGCGTTCGCGCCCCGGTGCCGGTTGCGGCACGAACGGTGCGAGGAGCGGCCGGTGTTGAGGGACTTCGGTGACAGCGCGCACCGCGATGCCTGCTGGCTGCCCGACGACGACCGCGGCTCGCTGCGCCTGACGGCACGGGCCGCGGCGAGCGACGTACCGGACATGGAACGAGAGGCGACACCGTGAGCGCGCGAACGACGACGGCAGAGGTGCTGCTGCGCGCCTCGGACGTCACCAAGCACTACCCCCTGCGCGCGGAAGGGCTCTCCACCCGCCGCAAGGTGCTGCGGGCCGTGGACGGGGTGTCGCTGGAGGTGCGCGCCGGTGAGACGCTCGGCATCGTCGGCGAGTCGGGGTGCGGCAAGTCCACGCTCGGCCGCTGCCTGGTCCGGCTCACCGAACTCACCGGCGGGCGGGTCGAGTTCGACGGCCAGGACATCAGCACGCTCTCCACGCGCCGGCTGCGTCCCGTACGGCCGGGCATGCAACTGGTGTTCCAGGACCCGCAGGCATCGCTGAACCCGCGCCGTCGCGCCGGGGACATCGTGGCGGAGCCACTGCTCGTGCACCGCTACGGCGACGGTGCCGCCGTGCGCCGTCGGGTCGCCGAGCTCTTCGACGTCGTAGGACTGGCCGCGGCCCATCTGGACCGCTATCCGCACGAGTTCTCCGGTGGTCAGCGGCAACGCATCGGTATCGCACGGGCGTTGGCGACGAACCCGAAGCTGATCGTCGCCGACGAACCGGTGTCCGCGCTCGATGTGTCCATCCAGGCACAGGTGTTGAACCTGTTCGCGGATCTGCAGGAGGAGTTCGCGCTCACCTACGTGTTCATCGCGCACGACCTCGGGGTGGTCCGGCATGTGTCGGACCGGATCGCGGTCATGTATCTCGGGGAGATCGTCGAACTCGCCGAGACGGAGGCGCTGTACAAGGAGCCCGCGCACCCCTACACGCAGGCGCTGTTGTCGGCGGTGCCGGACATCGACGACGGCACGCTCACCGACGAGGTCCCGCGCGAACGCATCGTGCTCACCGGCGAGGTGCCCAACCCGGTCGACAAGCCGACGGGGTGTCCCTTCCGCACCCGCTGTCCGTACGCGCGTGAGCTCTGCGCCACGGAACGGCCCCGGCTGACTCCGACGGCCTCCGGTCGTCACACCGCCTGCCACTTCCCCTTGATCGACTGAGGGTACGGAGGGCGGACCCGGCATGATGGCCCGTATGCACCTCCGCATCGACGCCGTCGACCTGCCCGGCCGTTCCTTCCCCGCCCCCGCCGACAAGCCCGTCGCGACGTACGACGACGTCCATGTCGCCGTACAGCGCCGGGACCGGCCGGCCGAACTGCTCGACCCGCAGCCGGGGGACGCCACGTCCGCGACCTGGACGCTGGAGTGCACGACGGAGGCCACGCCGGACGGCATCGTGGTCAAGGGCCCTTATGTACAGCACCGGATGGGCCTGCGGTTCGTCTATCTGTCGTGGGGGACGGTCGACGCGGCCGGGCTCTTCACCATGTTCCGGCGCGCCAAGCTCATGCTGGACTCCGTGCCCGAGGACGTCCTGGCGGCCGCCGCGCGCGACGGTCTGCTGGTCGGCCGGCTCGGTCTGACCGACGCGAACGGCGGCCCGCTGTGCGCGCGGGTCGATCCCCCGCACATCACCTGGACCGCCGCCGCCCTCTAGCTGTCGGTTCTCCGGCTGTCGGTCAGGACGCCGAGTCCTTCTTGTTCGTCGCCAGTCGGTACGCCTGGGTCGGGGTCATCGGGACGCCGTTCAGGCTGACCGTCTTGAAGGTGCTGACCTCGGCGCACTTGGACTGGTCGGCGGTCGCGGCCTTGGCATTGCTGGTGGCCGCCTTGGTGTCGGCGGGGGCCGGGGAGGAGGTGGCGCCCGGGTAGGTCGCACCGCTGGGCCAGTCCGTGCCGATCACCAGGGTCAGGCCCGTGCCGGTGCCCTGTTTCAGGTGCGAGGAGGCGAGGCCGAGCGCCCTGGCCACCGTCTGGGCCTCGGTCTTCTGGTCCGGGCCGTAGGTGAGCGTGGTCGTGGTCGCGCTGACGGAGGCGTTGCCGGTCGTGGTGCCGGAGCTGAAGCCGCCGTCTATCAAGGAGGTGGCGACCGTGGAGGCGCGCCCGCTGATGCTGGTGCCGTTCTCCACCGTCACCGCGATCTGCGCGGCGGGAACAGCGGCGGCCGTGGCGGTCGCGGTGGCCGCCGTGGACTTCTTGCCGGACGAGGTGGTCAGGGACTGGTCGTTGGCGATCGTCGCGAACAGGCTCTTCGCCGCGGTGGCGGGGACGACACGGTCGGCGTCGTCCGGGTCGGCGCCGGTCTGCATCGTGGTGAACGTCATGCGCTTCGTGGGGACCTTGTCCAGGTCCGCGGCGAGCCCGATGAGTTTCTTGACGGTGCCGAGGCCGGTGTCCACGGTGAGCGCCTTGGTGGCGGCGTCGGCCAGGTTGTAGACGGCCGTGGGGTTGGTGAGCGTGCCGGCGCTCTTGAACTTGCGGATCATCGCGCTGAGGAAGATGTGCTGGGAGACGGTACGGCCGAGGTCGCTGCCGTCGCCGAAGCCGTGCCGGGAGCGGACGAACTCGAGCGCCGCGTTGCCCTTGAGGGTGTGGGTGCCCTTGGCGAGCTTCAGGTGCGAGTAGGTGTCGTAGACGTCGGCGTCGACGCACACCGAGACACCGCCGACCGCGTCGGACATCTTCACCACACCGGAGAAGTCCATCTGCACGAAGTGGTCGATGGTGATGCCGGTGAGCTGGTGCACGGTCTTGACCTGGCACTCCTGGCCGTACCGCAGCGCGCTGTTGATCTGACCGTAGTAGGCGGCCGTGGACTCGCCGCTGTCCGGGTCCTTGCAGGCGGGGATGTTGGTCATGGTGTCGCGGGGGATGCTCATCACGGTGGCGTTGGAGCGGTCGGCGGAGATGTGGACCACCATCTCCACGTCCGCGTTGCCGTTCCCGGACTGCACACCGGTGGTCGAGCAGCCGCCGCCGAGCTTGCAGTCCGTCGCGCTGCTGCGGGCGTCGCTGCCCATCACCAGGAGGTTGATCGGCGTCCGGCCGAAGGCGTCGGCCTTCTCCTTGCCGCCCGCGCCGTCGTCGATCGCGACGCTGTTGATGTTGCCGTTCAGGTGCTCGTAGAACCACCAGCCGACACCCGCGGTCGCCAAGATGACCACCGACAGGGATATCGCGCTGATCTTCAGCACCCGCCTGCCGCGCGGGGTCTCCTTGACGCGGCGGCGCGAGGCGGCGCGACCGCCGTGCGCGCGGGATCCGGCGCGCGGGGCCTGCCGGGCCGCGGCGCGGGCGGCTGCCCGGCCGCCGGTGGGCAGGGGCTCGTCGGCCTCACCCGCTCGCGGCCTGGGCACCCCTCGTGTGCGGCTGCGCGTGGCATGGCCCACGGGGCCGTCCCCGAGGTCGGTCATCTGGCACTCCCACATAACGGTCGGGCCGTTCAGGCCGTTCGATGCTGCGGCCAGGGGCGCGCGGCCGTGTCGGGTCGAGCGAGGCGGGGTTTCCGTCTCTCTTGTGTGGTTGCGCAATATAACAATCTCAGATGAGAACCTCGCAGGTCCTTTCTCATTTACGGGATATCCTTTTACGTCAAAGTCGGTCAACTGATCGGAATCCGTGCGGTGGTGATGGTCATCGGGGTACCGGTCACGGCGATGAGGTAGAAGCGCGGATGCGACCCGCCCGGCACCCGCCGGACACCGCCGGGCGGCGTCACGACGTACGTCGTGGAGGCGTGCGGGGCGAGGGACGCCGGGCCGTCGGAGGCGGTCCACCAGTCGGAGGCGCCCTGTCCGAGGCGGCTGGCGAAGTGGGGGGTGAGCCGGGTTCCGGTGACATTGGCCACCCGGACCACGAGGCGGGTGATGTCCCGATGGCCGGACCGCTCCGCGAAGCTCGGTGTGACGTTCATCCGCAGCGGCGGCGCACTGGCCGCGGCGACCGTCGCGCACACCACGGCGGGCGCGACGAGCCCCGCCGCGAGGACGGCCTTGGCCCGGTGGCCGGTCAGGTGCGGGATGCGGGGCTGCCAGGCCGAGGCGAGCGCGGAGGCGGGGACGGTGGCGGCCGCCGCGAGCCACAGCGGGGTCATCATCAGGAAGTAGCCGTCCTGGGACCGGGTGGCCAGGTAGAAGCTCAGCCAGGGCAGCACGGTGATCGCCGGGCCGAGCCGCCGTACGAAGAGCAGCGTGGCGGCGAGAAGGCCGCACAGGAGCAGGATGCTGCCGTAGGAGTAGTAGTCGAGGTGCCTGCTGCCCGCGGTGAAGTAGTACGAGATCCCCATGAGGCCCTGGCCGTGCAGGATCGCCTTCTGGGTGAGCGGGAGCAGCAGGCCGTGCAGCCAGGTGGGGAAGTCCTGGGTGGCGAAGTAGACGTTGATCGCGGCCCAGGTGAGCGCGGCGGTGCCGGTGTAGCGGGCGACCACGCCGAGGGCGAGCCGCGGACACGGCCCAGGTCCTAGGTCGCCGCGTCGGACGGCGTAGAGGCCGACGAGGAGGAACGGGGTGAGGAACCAGGCGAGTTGCTGGGTGGCGCAGGCCGCGCCGAGGCAGAGGGCCTGGAGTACTCCGGGCGCTCCGAGCCGGCCGCCGGCTCCGGTGTCGGGCCACCTCACCACCACCGGGATCAGGAGTACCAGCGCGAGGACGGCGGGGTAGCCGGAATAGGCGTAGCCGGGCAGGAAGCCGAAGCCGAGGCACACTGCGGTGGCGCCGGAGCGCCAGGGGGCCGGGAGCAGCCACCACAGCAGGACGGCGCCCGCGAGCAGCGCGCCGGTGGTGACGAGGGTGGCGGCGGCCGTCGAGTGGATCACCGCGTGGACGGGGGCGGCGAGCAGCGCGGTCAGGGGTGGGTAGCCGTAGGTGTAGTCGGCGCCGCCCGCCATGGTCTTGGTGATGCCGACCGACGATCTGTCGAACAGCCAGGGCCAGGGCTGACCGTAGACGGGGTGTCCGTGCAGGATCTCGTGGGCGGCCTGCGCGGTGAGCACGCCCTCGTCGGTGCCGGCGTGGTTGAGCCAGTAGCCGCACAGGACCAGTGCGACGGCGAGCAGCAGGACGCCCGCGTCCACCCGGGTCAGGGCACGCCGGGTGCGCGTGGTGAGGGCCAGGACGCCCGCGACGAGGATCCCGGCGTAGCAGACGGAGATGATCGCGGCGACGGGCGGACGGGACGTCATCGCCCTCGTCCAGGCGTCACGGGTGCCGATGAACAGGCTGATCGCGGCGATCAGCGTCATCGCCCGGTGCAGTTGCTGCGGCGCGGCGGGCTCGGTCACGAGCGGGCGGGTCCGCGGCGGTCCGGCTACGGCGGGCACCGCGTCGCGCTGTCTCAGCGGGAGACCACCGCCGCCCCGGGGGCCGTCGTTCATGGTGTCCTTCTCCTTACTCCGTCCCCGTCGTCGATCGGCAGTTCACTTCCGGGGCTACCTCCACTACATGTCGTAGAGGTGAAAGGAGCCGCCGAGGTTCACCGGCGGAAGGGAAGAGCTGGGGAAGAAAGTGGTGACATTCCAACTCCGGTTCAGGGCTGTGCAGTTCGAACGGCACCGGTGGCGAACCGGTCGGTGCCCAGCACGGTGAGGAGGGCGAGTTTCTCGTGGCTCTCCGTCCCCGGGGTGGCGGTGAAGACGAGGAGCGACTGGCCCTGGTCCGGTTCGAGGAGGAGCTGGCAGTAGAGGTCCAACCGTCCGACCCGAGGATGGACGAACCGCTTGGTCTCGCTCCAGCGCAGGCCCACCTCGTGCCGCTCCCACAGCCGGGCGAACTCGTCGCTGGTGCGCCGCAGGACGTCCGCCAGGTCGGCCGCCGGGGAGCCGGGTCCGTCCCGGGTGACGGCACCGCGCAGCAACGCGGCATTGGTCCGGCTGTTGATGCCGTGGTCCTCGGGGTCGTACCGCTCCCGCTCGACCGGATCGGTGAACCAACGGTAGGTCGCGCTACGGGAGTTGCCGGTGTACCGGGTCTGCTCGCCGAGCAGCGCCACCGCCGACGGTGTCTGCAGCAACGTCTCGCCCAGCGGGCCCATGATCTGCGCGGTGGTGCCGGCCAACCCGTCCATGACCCGCATCAGTCCGGGGCTCACATGCCGAAGTCTTAGGTCACGGCGGGCAGTTCGGTACCCGCCGAGCAGGAACAGGTGATCGCGTTCGTCCGGGGTCAGCCGCAGGCCGCGGGCGATGGCCGCGAGCATCTGCTCCGAGGGCTGCGGCCCGTCACCGCGTTCCAGCCGGGCGAAGTAGTCGGCGGACATGTCGCACAGCTCCGCCACCTCCTCGCGGCGCAGGCCCGGAGCGCGCCGTCGCGGGCCGCGGCGCAGCCCGACGTCCTCCGGTTGCAGGGCCGTGCGCCGGACGCGCAGGAAGGTGCCGAGGGACGCGCGGTCGAACGTATGGTCCATGGCCCTCATCGTTGGGCATCCGGCGGGGCTTAGCCACGACCTCGCGTTCAGTGGTTGCGCGGGTCCTTCCGGCGCCCTTGGTGGGGCGAGTTCACTGGCGATGCGATCAGCGACGCGGTCGGCGACGCGGTCGGCGACGCGGTCACCGGTCGCCGGCGACCCACAACCGCGCACCACGAACCATGGAGCCAAGTCCCATGACCAGCATGCCCAGTTGGACAGCGAAAGATCTCCAGGACCTGACCGGACGTACGGTGGTGATCACCGGTGCCGGGCGTGGCCTCGGCCTCATCACGGCACGCGAACTCGCCCGCGCGGGTGCCCGTGTCGTGCTGGGAGTGCGTGACACCGACAAGGCCCGGCACGCCGTCGCGGACCTGCCCGGCACCTTCGACGTCCGCCCGCTCGACGTGTCGGACCTGACCTCGGTACGGGCCTTCGCCGACGCCTGGTCCGGCGACCTCGACATCCTGATCAACAACGCCGGCGTGATGGACATCCCCGCCGCGCGCACCGCCGACGGCCTCGACCTGCAGACCGCCACGAACCACACCGGGCCCTTCCTCCTGACCACCCTGCTGCTCGACCGCATCACGGACCGCGTGGTGCACGTCACCAGCGAGCTGCACAAGCAGGGCAGGATCGACCTGGCCGACCTCGACTGGCGTACCCGCAAGCACAACGGGATGCGGGCCTACCAGGCGTCGAAGCTCGCGGTCGTCCTGTTCTCGCTCGAACTCCAGCGACGGCTGACCGCCGCGGGCAGTCCGGTCCGCTCCGTGCTCGCCAGCCCGGGCATCGCCCGCACCTCGCTGGCGGCGCACTCCCGGTCGAACGTCGTCAACCGGTTCACGTTCCTCACCAACGCCCCCGAGCGCGGCGCGCTGTCGCTGCTCTACGCCGCGACCCAGGACGTCCCCGGCAACTCCTACATCGGCCCCGACGGCCTGGGCGGCTTCCGGGGCTCCCCGGCCGTACGCCGACCGGGCAAGGCCGGACTCGACCAGGCCCTGGCCGGCCGACTGTGGGATGCGACGGCCGACCTCGTCGGGGTGGTCGCCCGGTGAGCCCCCTCCACGGGGTCAGGTCTGCTGCTCGTACCGGAGGCCGGCATACCGCCCGGCGGCGATGTCCTCCCGGGTGCCCACGATGAGGTTCATGGTGCACACCGTGTAGTCGACCGCCTGCCCGGCCAGTTGCGCGAAGAGCACGAGACCGCCCTCGTCCGGTGCCATGTCCCACGGGTCGGAGAACCCGCCGATCTGCACGCACACACCGGGGTGGTGCCCGCCGAAGGCCAGATCGAGGACCGCTTCCTCGAAGCCGTCCAGCGCGCCCTCGTTCCCGTCGCCGTCGCTGTCGCCGTCCAGGAACGCGCTGGTGTGCGGGCCCCCTTCCCGGTCGTGCGCGATGCTCAGTCCGGGCACGGGGTAGAGGGTGCGTGGTTCATGGACCTTCGTCTCCCAGGCCTCACCTCTGAACTCGTACGCCGCGGGGCGCTCCGTGGTGGGCACCCCGGCGGGGACGTGCAGCACCATGGACGACTCGGGCGGGTACGAGATCTCGGTGAAGACCAACAGGTGGCCGTCGGCGGGCATTTCGATGTCCAGGACGTCGCGGGGCAGGGCCGCGCAGTCGACGCTCAGCACGAGCGGCTCCCGCCCTTCGGGCCAGTCCACCCCGTCCGGCAGTGCGGGGAGCCCGCCCGTGCGCGCGGCGGGGCGCATGTGCTCCCGCAGGGACTCGGGCACCTCCTTTTCCTCCACCAGGTAGAGGCAGGGCCGGCACTCGGCCAGCAACTCCCGTGCGACGGGGCCGGGTACGCCGTATGCGGCGGCCGTCTCAAGGAGCCGCGCTTCGTCGATCGAGGTCATGCCCGGGATCGTGCCATGGACCACTGACATGCCGTGGAGCATCACCTACGGCGAACCCCACGGCCCCATCAGCATGACAGTCGCCGCTTCAGCCGATGCGCGTTCCCGCGCCGCCGACCCGGACGCGAGGGTCGCCCGCGCGCAGCGTCACCGTGAGTTCGCCGGGGCGGCCCAGGTCCTCGCCCTGATGCAGGGTGAGGACGGAGTCCTCCGGGACCAGGCCGAGTTCACGCACGTACGCGCCGAACGCGGCGGCCGCCGCCCCGGTCGCCGGGTCCTCGACGACGCCGCCGACGGGGAAGGGGTCACGGACATGGAAGACGGTGGCCGACTCCCGCCACACCAACTGGACTGTGGTCAGGTCCAGTTGGTGCATCAGGGCTTCGAGGCGGACGAAGTCGTAGGCGAGATCCGCGAGTCGGGCACGCGTCGCCGCCGCGAGAACGAGATGGCGGGCACCGGCGAAGGCGATACGGGGCGGGAAGGCCGGGTCGAGATCGGCGCTCGGCCAGCCGAGCGCGGCGAGCGCCTCGTCGAGGTCCGCGCCGGCGATCTCCACGAGGTGCGGCTCGACGCTGGTGAGCGTGGCCCGGAGCGCCCCGCCCTCCTCGACCACCTCCACCGGCACGACGCCCGCGCGCGTCGCGAACACCAACTCCCCCGGGCCCACCCGCTCGGCGAGCGCCACGGCGGTCGCGACGGTGGCGTGCCCGCAGAACGGCACCTCGGCCTTGGGACTGAAGTAGCGGATGCTGTACGACCGCCCCTCCTGGCCGCCGAGACCCTCAGGAGGCGCGGACAGGAACGCCGACTCCGAGTACCCGAGTTCGGCGGCGATGGCCAGCATCTCGCTGTCGTCCAGGGTGGCGGCGTCCAGGACGACACCGGCGGGGTTTCCGCCGTCGGGGTCGCTGGAGAAGGCGGTGTAGCGGAGAACCTCGGGCCGTGGCGCACGCGTCGTCATACAGCACAGTGTTCCGGATCGGATGCGGCACGGTGATCCGCCCCTCCCGTGCGATCCGCCCCTCCCGTACGAACGGTTCAGCGGGGCGTCCTGACGTAGGCGTACGGGGCGGAGACGTAGGTGCAGTGGTGATCGGCGGCGCGCAGGGCGGCGGTGAGGCGCTCGCGCGGTTTGAGGCCGAGCTCGGCGGTGGCGTGCAGGGCGCCGAGAGCCAGGTCGTCCCCGGCGCCCACGGCGGCGTATCCGTCGACGGGCTCACCGACTTGATAGTCGCCGTGGATCTCGAAGAGACGGCCGTGTACGCCGACGAGGAAGACGCCCGCCTGTTCCTGCTCGGAGTCCTTGCGGGCCCATCCACCGTCCTTGAGGCAGGTCCGGACGGCGTTGATGAAACTCGTGGCCATGAATCGGTCGAGCTCGCCTTCGGGCTGTGGCGCCGCGAACGCGTGGTGCAGAAGCTGGCCCATACGGAACGAGGTGGTGAATCCCAGTACGTAGGGGCCGTTGGCGAAGACCTTCGGGTCGCGGCGGATCGTGAGCTGCGACCCGCTGCTGCCCGCGGAGTCTCCGGCGAGATGGACACGCCCGCGATGGACCAGACCGACGATGACGGTCAAGTCACCACCTCCAGGGGTTTATTGGGTTCTTTGTCGTCGTGCATGGACGCGTTCTGCCCTCCGCCCGGGCGGAGTTACCCCTTCCGCATCGTCGGCAGCCCGGTCGCGGTGAAGCGCTCGAAACCCGGGTGCCGTCGCCGGAGAGCCCCACGTCGATCCGGGCTGCTTGGTCCGTGCCCCGCCCAACTCCCCTTCTCCGCCCGTCACTTCTCATTGATTGGCGTACCGGAAAAGGCTGCCAATCAACTCCCGGCCTGGTGAACTCGGGGCTGTGGGGGAGGCCGTCCCGCGTTCCCTGCGGGGAGGGAACGCGGGACGTTCAGCCGGCCCACGGTTCCGCGGGTGACCTCCCGCGAACGGGTGACGTCGTAGATGGGGGGGCGGCATGGGGCGTCCGGAGCGGCCGCTGGATCCTGGGGCGGGGCCGGTACAGCGGTTCGCGTTCGCGTTGCGTCAACTGCGGCGCGAGGCCGGGGGGATCACCTATCGGGCGATGGCCGGGCAGGCCGGTTTCTCCGCGGCCACGCTGTCGGAGTCGGCGGCCGGTGAACGCCTCCCCTCCCTGCCCGTCACCCTCGCCTACGTCCAGGCCTGCGGCGGAAACGTCGCTGAATGGGAGCGGCGTTGGCGGGAGGCGTCCGCGGAGGAGGCGGGGCGGCCGGCCCAGGACGAGGAGGAGGCCGCGTCGCCGTACCGGGGGCTGGCGCGGTTCGAGCCGGGGGACCGTGACCGTTTCTTCGGCCGGGACCAACTGGTCGCCGACCTCGCCGAGTTGGCCCTCGACCACCGGTTCGTGGCGGTGGTGGGCACGTCGGGCAGCGGCAAGTCGTCCCTGCTGCGCGCCGGACTGGTCCCGGCGCTGCGCGGTGCCGCCTGGCCCGGCCCCCGCCCGGCCGCCATACGTATCCTCACCCCCGGCGAGCACCCCGCCCGCACCCACACCCGGGCCCTCACCCCCGCCGAAACCCCACAGAACGCGAAGAACGGGGAGGACGCGCAGGACGGGGAGGGCGGGGACACGTGGGTGATCGTGGACCAGTTCGAGGAGGTCTTCACCCTCTGCCCCGACCCCGCCGAGCGGACCCGTTTCCTCGACCGGCTGCTGACCGCGTCCCGGCCCGGCGGCGGGCTGCGGGTGGTGATCGCGGTCCGTGCCGACCTCTACGGCCGGCTCGGCGAGCACCGCGCGCTGGCGGACGCGCTGCGCGGGGCGAGCCTGCTCGTCGCCCCGATGAGCACCGACGAACTGCGCGAGGCCGTCGTCAAACCCGCCACCGCCCACGGCCTGACCGTGGAACGCGCCCTGACCGACCGCATCATCACCGACGTGTCCGACCGCCCCGGCGGCCTCCCCCTCATGTCCCACGCCCTCCTCGAAACCTGGCGCCGACGCCGCGGCCGCACCCTGACACTCAAGGGCTACGAGGCCGCCGGCGGCGTCCAGGGCGCGATCGCCCAGACCGCCGAAGACCTCTACGCCAGCCTCACCCCACAGGAAGCCGCACTCGCCCGCCAGGTGATGCTGCGCCTCATCGCCCCCGGCGACGGCAGCGACGACACCAGCCGCCCCGCCCACCGCACCGAACTCGACACCGCCGGCACCGGCGACACCACCGGCACCGACACGGCCGTCGTCCTGGACCGGCTGGCCCGCGCCCGCCTGATCACCCTCGACGACGACACCGTCGACCTCGCCCACGAAGCACTCATCACCGCCTGGCCCCGCCTGCGCGACTGGATCGACCGCGACCGCGAAGCCCTGCGCCGCCACCGATCACTCACCCAAGCCGCCCTCGCCTGGCAGCAGTTGGACCACGACACCGGAGCCCTGTACCGCGGAGCGCGGCTGACCGCCGCCGAGGAAACCTTCACCACCCCCGACAACACCAACCAACTCGCCCCACCCGAACGGGAGTTCCTAGCAGCGAGCCTGCGGATGCGGGACGCGGAACACCGCGTGGCAGCTCGTGCGACCCGCCGACTGCGCTCCCTGGTCGCCGCGTTGGCCGCCCTGCTCGTGCTGGCCGTCATCGCCGCCGGGCTGACCTTCACCCAACGACAGAGCGCGGTCACCGCGCAGCACACGGCACTGTCCCGGCAACTGGCCGCCCAGTCCGCGGCGTTGCTGGACAGCAACCCCGACCTGGCGGCGCTGCTCGCGATCCAGGCGTACCGCACGAGCCCCACCGGCGAGGCCGTCACGAGCCTGTACACGGCTGCCGCGCTGCCGCTGCGCCACCGTCTCACCGTCGGCGGCAAAGTGTTGTCGGTGGCGTTCAGCCCGGACGGCCGCACCCTCGCCACCGGCAGCACCGACGAGGCCATGCGGTTGTGGGACACCGCCACCGGCACGCTGCGAGCCACGCTCTCCGACCGGGCCGGGGGTGTCCGGGCGGTGGCGTTCAGCCCGGACGGCCGCACCCTGGCCGACGGAGGGATGCACGGCCTTGAGCTCTGGGACGTGGCCACGGGCACGGTCCGCGTCAGGCTCACCGGTCGCGGCCAGACGGCCGCGGTGGCGTTCAGCCCGGACGGCCGCACGATCGCGGCCGCCTCAGGCACGACGGTGAGCCTGTGGGACGTGGCTTCGCGGAAGACCCGTGCCACGCTCAAGGGTCACATCAGCACCGTCCGGTCGGTGGCGTTCAGCCCCGACGGCCGCCTCGTGGCCACCGGCAGCGACGACGGCACGACCCGGCTGTGGAACGCGGAGACCGGGAAGCAGCGGGCCGTCCTGACCGGCAACGGCGGCCAGGTGTACTCCTTGGCCTTCAGCCCGGACGGGCAGACCCTGGCCGGCGTCGTCGGCTACACCGTCCGGACCTGGCCGGTACGGTCCGCCCTGCTTCCCCACAGCGGGAGCGGTGCCGGACGCGTACTGCTCTCCAACCGCCCCGGCCCGGAGTGGTCGGTGGCGTTCAGTCCGGACGGCCGCACCCTCGCCACCACCGGAAACGACAAGACGCTGCGGCTGACGGACCTGGCCACCGACGAGACCCAGAGCATCACCACCGGGCACACGGACGTGGTGGGCAGCGTGGCGTTCGGTCCGGACGGCCACACCCTGGCCACGGGCAGCAACGACGGCACGGCACGACTGTGGCAGGCGGACACCGGCCAGTCCCGTACCACCCTCAGCGACCGTACGGGACCCCTCGATTCAGTGGCGTTCAGCCCTGACGGCCACACCCTCGCGACGGGCAGCGGCATCGGGAGAGTCCCCCTGTGGAACACGTCCACCGGAACCCTCCGAGCCACCCTCCGGGTCACCCACGCGGACACCTCTCCGGCGAATGAGGTGACGTTCAGTCCGGACGGCCGCACCCTGGCCACCGGCGACATCGGCGGAAACGTACGACTGTGGGACGTACGCACGGGGACATCCCGCCTGGATCTGCCCTACAACAGGGCCAGCGTCGATTCGGTTTCCTTCACCCCGGACGGCCGCAGTCTGATCAGCCGTTACGTCGACGGCCGACTGCGGCAGTGGAACACGACCACCGGCAAGGCGCGCACCCTCACCACCCGGCACACCGCGACTGTGTGGTCCAACGCCGTCAGCCCCGACGGACGCACCCTCGCGACCGGCGGCTACGACACGCCGATCCTGCTCCAGGATCTCGCCACCGGCACCCTCCTGGCCACCCTCACCGGCCACACCAGCGGCGTCAAAGCGCTCGCCTTCAGCCCCGACGGGCGGACCCTCGCCAGCGGCAGCGAGGACCGCACCGTACGGCTGTGGGACACCGCCACCGGGAAGCAGCGGGCCGTTCTGAGCGGCCACGGCGACGACGTACTGGCGGTGGCCTTCAGCGCCGACGGCCGCACCGTGGCCAGCGGCAGCGCCGACGACACGGTGCGCCTGTGGGACGTCGCCACGGGAACGCTGCGAGCCACGTTGACCGGCCACGCCGGGCCCGTACGGTCGGTGGCCTTCAGCCCCGATGACCGCACTCTCGCCACCGGCAGCGACGACGGAACCGCCCGTCTCTGGAGCCTGACGCTCCTCGACCCGCGCCAGGCCGTCGACAAGATCTGCACCGCCGTGCACCGCGACTTCACGCGCCTGGAGCGGACCACCTACCTCGGCGGCCACCAGGACGCGGCCTGCCCCATCTGATCGCCCGGCGACTCTCCCCGCATCGACCGATCTTCCCCAACAGAAGGAACAGAAAGAGGACGCCATGCTCGCGAACGTCCGAGCACCCGTGATCGCCCTGTTCGACCGCGACCGACGTGAATTCGTGCTGCGCGAACACGGCGAACCGCGCGAGACCGGGCAACTGGCACCCGAGTTGTTCGACGGCCCCGACCCCGACGAAAGCCCGGCACTGATCCTGAGTGACAGACTCCGCGCACGCCTCGTCGCCGAACAACCGGTCTTCCGCTGACCTCAGCCCTGCCGAGGACCTTCTCCGGGCGGTACGACCCTCACCGCCCCCTGCGGCGATAAGCCACCGCTGTAAGCCATCGCTGTCCGGCGAATCATGCCGCAGACGCGCGGTCCGGCACGCCCACCTGCGGAATGGCCGTCGATCGCCGGCTCCCCCTCTCGCCGACGCCGATCGGGCACCGCCAACTTCCTACGCCTGATCCGCCGGACAGGCCCAGCCCAGCCCAGGGCAACGCAACACGCGCCGACGCACCAGCCGCGAACGACCGCCTCAAGCCACCCCCCCACCCATACCGAGCAGCCCCCGGTGGAACGGAAGTGAGGGAAACCCTGAACGGACGTCACGGCTCGGATAACCTCGTCAAAGCGTGGGGCCGAACTGACGTACGGCGCACATCACTTCGGGAGATCCGTGTCAGAACAGCGGCCGCTGCCACCGGACCCGGCGACGAACGAGGCCGCCGCGCTGCGCCAGACCGGTGCCTCACCCCTGCGCCTCGGCGATCCGGACCGTATCGGCTCCTATGTGCCGTTGGCCCTGCTCGGCAGCGGCGGTATGGGGCGGGTCTACCTCGCCCGTTCCGCGGACGGCAGCCCCGGGCTGGCCGCAGTGAAGGTGATCAGGCCGGAGTACGCGGACGATCCCGGCTTCCGGCGCCGGTTCGAGCGCGAAGCGTCGGTGCACGAACGGGTCAGCACGTCGCACACACCGCGACTGTGCGGCACGGGCTTCGAGGACGAATTGCTGTGGATGGCCACCGAGTATCTCCCGGGGCTCGATCTGGCGCATGCCGTACGTGAGCACGGCGCCCTGGAGACGGCCGCGGTCTGGCGTCTGGTGGCGGAGCTCGGGCAGGCGCTGGCCGACCTCGCGGCCGCGGGGATCGTGCACCGGGATCTGAAGCCGTCCAACGTGCTGCTGTCCGTCGGAGGCGCGCATGTGATCGACTTCGGCATCTCGAAGGCCATGGACGCCAGCACGATCACCGGCACGGGCGTCCGGGTGGGAACTCCCGCCTACATGTCGCCGGAACACCTGAGGACCGGCAGATCCGACCCGGCGTCGGACGTGTTCTCACTCGCCGGGACGCTGGTGTACGCGGCGATGGGGCGTGCCCCGTTCGGCGACGGTACGGGGATCGACGTGATGCACCGGGTGGCGTTCGAGGAGCCGGACCCCGAACTGATCGCCGAGATCTCGGCGGCGGACGCGGCGCTCGGCTCGCTGCTGACCGCCTGCCTGGCCAAGGAGCCCGAACGGCGGCCCACCGGGCAGGACTTGATCAA
This sequence comes from Streptomyces sp. NBC_01478, assembly GCF_036227225.1. GTDB lineage: Bacteria > Actinomycetota > Actinomycetes > Streptomycetales > Streptomycetaceae > Streptomyces. The sequence goes on from NZ_CP109444.1 coordinate 1,758,279, forward strand.
TGCGGCCGGGGCACGCACCGAGACGACCGTGTGGCCCGAGCCGCTGGCCGGCCAACTGCTGGCCCGGCAGCGGGCGTACGAGGTGCTGTACCGCCTCCCCGTCGCAGCGCAAGCCCGATTACGGCCTCCGGACGAACGGCCGATGGCGATGCCGTCGGCACCGGCCGGGCAGGGCGGCCGGTCCGGTCCGCCCGTTCCCGAACCACCGGTGGTGGTCGCCGACGCCGCCTCCGGCACACCGTCGGCACGCCCTCAGGAGAGCAGGGCCCGCACCTGGGCACGGAAGAAGTCGGTACGGGCAGTCGCCGCGGGCATCGCCGTCTGTGCGGTGGCCGCGGGGGTCTTCGTGTTCAGTCACCACGACGCCCCGCCCGCCGCTTCCGGCCCGGGGTCCGCTACGACGACCGGCCACACCGTGCCCGGCGGCACCGCCTTCTCACCGGCACCCGGGGCCTCGGACGCGAGGGCTGCCTCCGGCAAGAACGCCGACGGCGCCGCGAACCCCGACGGCGCGGCCACGAGCCCCGAGGACTCCGGCTCCGCCGCACCGGCGGTGCACGGCACTCCCTCCGCTCCCGATGCCGATCCCAGCGCCCCGGCCGACGCGACTCCCTCCTCGTCCCCGAGCAGTCCGCCCACCGCCGAGCCCGCGACCCCGGCCTGGATCTCGGACTGCACGTACTACCCCGGCAACGGACGCACGCGCCTCGGAGACAGCGGCAAGCGTGTGCTGCAGGTGCAGTGCATGCTGACGAAGCGCGGATACGACGTCGGGAGCACAGGCGTGGACGGCGACTTCGGTGCCGGAACCGAGTCTGCGGTGGAGAGCTTCCAGAGCGACAAGCTGCTGGACGCCGACGGCATCGTGGACCACGAGACCTGGATCGCCCTGCGCAGCACCGAGTGATGTACCTGCCTCACCCCCGACCACCGCGGCGTGCAACACGCCGAACGGAGCGTGAGGCCACTTCTTCCGACCACGCTCTGACGGCCGCCCGCGCTGCCGCCGGCTGCCGTCCTGTCGGCGGTCGGCGGTCGGCGGTCGGCGGTCGGCGGTCGGCGGTCGGCGGTCGGCGCCCAGGTTCCTGCCGCGGCACCTGACCGGCCGCCCCCTCTCCCCCTGATACGACGTGACGGGGCGAATGCGACGCCGAAGCGGTCGGGGCCAGCCCTGCATCGGCCCGCACACGCGAGGGCCCCGCCGAGACGGGGAGCCCGGAAGGGCCTCGACTCGAACCACCGAGACCCTGAGCTGCCGTCGGCTTGGGGTCCTGGAGCGTCACGTATCGCCGCAGCGAAGGCCCTGGTGGGGCTACGAGGCCGCCATGCGCTACTGGCCGACCGCTACCAGGTGCACGCCGTCGACCTGCGCGGCCAGGGCCGGCCCATCTGGACGCCGGGCCGCTACAGCCTGGAAATCTTCGGCTGTCCGCCTTCGCGGCACCCGGCCAGGCCCACGTCCCAGGCCCCGCCGGCAAGCGACCTGCACCTGGCGATTCCCTTGCCCCAGCATCCCCATCACACCTAACCTGATTTTGTGCCGCAAATAAACAAACCCCGAACGCACAACGCCGTGCCAGGCACCCCCACCGACCTCACGCGCCTCCGGATCACCCTCACCGCGTTCTTCGCCCTCGACGGCTTCATCTTCGCCGGCTGGGTCGTCCGCATCCCCGCCATCAAGGAGCAGACCGGCGCCTCCGCCGGCACCCTCGGCCTCGCCCTCCTCGGCGTCTCCGCGGGTGCCGTCATCACCATGATGCTCACCGGCCGCCTCTGCCACCGCTACGGCAACCACCAAGTCACCGTCGTCTGCGCCGTGTTGCTGTCCCTGAGCGTGTCCCTCCCCCCGCTCACCCACTCGCCGCTCACCCTCGGCCTAGTCCTGCTGGTCTTCGGCGCCGCCTACGGCGGGATCAACGTCGCGTTCAACAGCGCGGCGGTCGACCTGGTCAGGGCCATGCGGCGGCCCATCATGCCCAGTTTCCACGCCGCGTTCAGCCTCGGCGGCATGGTCGGCGCCGGGCTCGGCGGACTGGTCGCCGGAGCACTCACCCCCACACAGCACCTGTTCGGCCTCACCGTGATCGGTCTGCTCGTCACCGCGCTGATCGGCCCCGCCTTGCTGCGTCTCCGGCCCCCGGCACCACCACATGCCCCACCGAAGAACTCACCGAAGACCTCACCGCAGAACCCGCCGAAGCAGGACACCCCACCCCATCGCCTGACCCCCCGCACCCGCGGCCTCGTCTTCACCTTCGGCCTGATCGCCCTCTGCACGGCCTTCGGCGAAGGCGCCCTCGCCGACTGGAGCGCCCTGCACCTGGAGCAGGACCTCGACGCCACCGCCGGCGCGGCCGCCATCGGCTACGCCTGCTTCGCGCTCGCCATGACCGCCGGCCGGCTCACCGGCACCCGGCTCCTCGAACGCCTCGGCCGGACCCGCACCCTCGTCTCCGGCGGCACGACCGCCGCCCTCGGCATGCTGCTCGGCGCCCTCGCACCCACCCTGTGGGCAGCGGTCCTCGGCTTCGTGATCACCGGGCTCGGCCTCGCCAACCTCTTCCCCGTCGCCGTAGAACGAGCCGGTACCCTCGCCGGCCCCGACGGAGTCGCGATCGCCTCCACCCTCGGCTACGGCGGCATGCTCCTGGGACCGCCCGCCATCGGCTTCATGGCGGACTGGTACTCCCTCCCCGCCGCGCTCACCAGCGTGGCCGTGCTGGCCGCCGTAGCGGCCGGCATCGGATTCCTCACCCGGCACGCGGCGGAGAACTGACACACGGCAGAGAACTGACACACGGCAGAGGGCTGATTCCGCGTCACGATGCGCAGCGAACAAGCCAACGAGCAGCCGGACGGGCGCAGTTGGGGCCAAGGGGTCGCACGAGCCGAGCGACGGAGGAATAACGTGGGTGTCCACGGCCGATCTTCGTCGGTTCCGTGGTTCTCACCGCGTACGCACAGGAGCGTCCATGACCGAAGCGGCAGACAACGAAGCGGCAGACAACTCCGAGCAGGATGCGCTGGCCAGGTTCGACACCACCGTGCCGCAGTCGGCCCGGATCTGGAACTACTGGCTGGGAGGGAAGGACAACTACGAAGTGGACCGGGTCGCCGGTGACGCGTTCCGCGAGATCTTCCCCGGCATCGAGACCGGAGCCCGTGCCGCCCGGTACTTCCTCGCCCGCGCCGTCCGTCATCTGGCCGCCGAGGAGGGCATCCGGCAGTTCCTGGACATCGGCACCGGGCTGCCCAGCGTGGACAACACCCACGAGATAGCCCAGCGGGTGGTCCCCGAGTGCCGCATCGTCTACGTCGACAACGACCCGCTGGTGCTGGCACACGCCCGCGCGCTGCTCACCAGTTCCCCGGAGGGCGTCACCAACTACGTCGACGCCGACCTGCGCGACCCGGACACCATCGTGCGGGAGGCCGGCAAGACGCTGGACTTCGACAAGCCCGTCGCCCTCATGCTGATGGGCATCCTGGGCCACATCGAGGACTACGACGAGGCCCGCGCGATCGTGCGCCGGCTGGTGGACGCCCTGCCCGCCGGCAGCTACCTGGTGCAGTACGACAGCACCGACACCAGCGAGGCCTACGTCGACGCCATCCGCCAGTACAACGAGGGCGGTTCGATCCCGTACATCCTGCGCAGCCCCGAGCAGATCGCGGGCTTCTTCGAGGGGCTTGAGCTGCTCGAACCGGGCGTGGCGTCGTGCTCGCGCTGGCGTCCCGACGAAAGCGCCTGGGGCCTGCCCGCGGAGGTGCACCAGTACGGCGGTGTCGCCCTCAAGCGCTAGACCCCGACCGGTGTCTCAGGTCTCCTGAAGGATGCGGTGCAGGATCGTCGGAGTCTCCTCCGGCGATTCCGCCTCCACCACCAGGCGGTTCATGACGTCCCAGTAGCACTCGATCTCGGTCGGCCGGTCGGGATAGAGCGCGGTGACGCGCTGTTCGAGGTAGACCATGTCGGGCAGCCGGCCGCCGGGCAGCCGCAGGATGGTGACCGGACCGGCCTCCGCGGCGTGGCCGCCGGCGAGGAACGGCATGATCTGGACGGTGACCTGCGGGTGCCGGCAGATCTCGATGAGATGCCTGAGCTGGGCGCGCATCGTGCCGGTGCCGCCCACCGGGCGCCGCAGGGCCGCCTCGTCGATCACGGCCCAGAGCTGTGCGGCCGGCCGCCGGCGCAGAATCCGCTGCCGTGTCATCCGTAGCGTGACCCGCCGGTCGAGTTCCGCCCCGCCGGCACCCGAGTGGGCGAGCCTGAGGGAGGCGCGCGCGTAGTCGGGGGTCTGCAACAGGTGGGGAACGCGTTGGACCTCGAAGCAGCGGACGAGACTCGCCGCCTGTTCGGCCCCGAGGTAGGCCCGCGCCCAGGTGGGCACGACGTCGTTGAAGTGCTGCCACCAGGCAGGGGAGTTGGCCTCCTCGGCCAGGGCCAGCAGGGTGGCGCGCTCGGCCTCCTCCGTGATGCCGTAGAGAGTGAGCAGGTCCGCCACGTCACGCGGTTTGAAGCGGTGGCGGCCGGCCTCCAGTCGGCTGATCTTGGACCGGGAGGAGCGGATGGCCTCGCCGGCGGACTGCCGGGCGATGTTCCGCTCCTCCCGCAGTTCGCGCAGCCGCGCGCCCAGCACCAGCCGTGGCACCACGGGGCCGGCCGACAGCCCGTCCAGCGGCGTGGTTAAGACCTCATCCGAACCCATGCGCGATCTCCCTGCGGTGAACTTCTCTTGCACGCCCGCGAGTTGCCCCCCTACGACCTGCCCGCCCGCGAACGCCGAAGCCAGTCATCCTAGAGGGCCGCCGGGCGCGCGATCTTCGATTGGCGGGAATGATCTGCACCTTTACGGCCAGGCCGACACGGAGGTATTTCCTATACGATTTAGCGCATCGCCGGGCCAGGTGAGACACGGGAGCGCCGACCTCCACAGTCACAAACTCCCTTCCCAACCCGCCTGTTCGCGCCGAAAGTCTTGACGGGCGCAGGTTCCTCCCCCACGATCGCCACGTCGATTTCCTATCTGATTCCTTAGTGAATCCGCAGGGGTGGGTCATGCGCTTCCCAACCAGATCTGTCCTGCCCGGAGTTGTCGCGGCCGTGTTGCTGGCCTCGGGAACAGCGGCCTGCACCTACAAGAACTCCGGTGCCGAGTCCGGCGGTCAGGCCGCGCCGGCCGCTCGCACCGGCGGCGGCGCCGAGCTGGTGGACGCCTCCGGGACCAAGGTCGCCCTCGTACCGGGCGGCGCCCACCCGTACTTCCAGCCCTGGAAGACCGCGGGTGCCGCCGCGAAGAAGACGTACGGTCTCGGCGCCGTGGCCTTCGACGAGACGGCGGAGTGGGACCAGCAGAAGCAGAACAACCTGCTGTCCACGCTCGCGGCACGCGGCTACAACGCGTTCGGGGTGTTCGGCGTCTCCCCCACCGACATCAACTCGACCTTCGCGGACCTGCGTTCGCAGGGCTTCCCGGTGGCGTCCCTGGGTTCGTGCCCCGCGGGCGACAAGGACGAGGCCGACTTCTGTCTCTCCACCGACGTCCAACTCGCCGCCTACAAAGCCGCGAAGGCGGCGATCGCGGCCATGGGCGGCAAGGGCACCCTGGTCCACCTCACCGGCAACAACGTCGACGCCAATACCCAGTTGAGGATCAAGGGCGTCGCCCAGGCCGTGAAGGAGTCGGGCGGCAAGGTCAAGCTCCTCCAGACCATCACCGACATCGACACGGATCTGCAGACCGCGCAGAAGGCGGTCTCCGACCTGATGGCGGCAAAGGGCAGTCAGATCGCGGGCATTGTCGCCACCGCCTACAACCCGGCCGTCGCCGCGGCCGACGTCGTCAAGTCGTCCGGGTCGAAGGCGAAGGTCATCGCCATCGACGACGACGCCAAGATCCTGAGCGGCATCAAGCAGGGCACGGTCACGGCCACCGTCGTGCAGAACCCGGTCGGCCAGGCCGAGATCGGGACGTGGGCGCTGGCGCTGCTCCAGACGAAGCAGTGCACGGTGCGCTCGCCCGGGGTCGAGGTGGACTCCGGTTCGTTCGTCGTCACCAAGGCGAACGTCGCCGGCTACGACAAGGCGCGGCAGGCGAAGACCGCGCAGTTGAAGCAGGAGTTCGCCGACAAGGTCCTCTCCTGCGGCTGATCGCCGCGCCCCGACACACACGACAGAAAACGGAATCGCTGGATGAGCAGCATCATCACGACCGCGACCGCCCGGCTGGTCGACATAGCCGTGGAGCAGGACCGTACCGACGCGGTGCAGTCCTTCGTGAAACAGGAGACGGTCCTGGTCGGCCTGGAGACGGCCGACGGCCTCGCGGGCACCGGCTACTCCTACACGATCGGCACCGGCGGCAGCTCCGTACTCGCCCTGCTGCGCGACCACTTGCTGCCCGCGCTCGTCGGCCAGGACGCCCGCAACGTCGAGGCGCTGTGGCAGCGGCTGTTCGCACTGACCCGGGCGACCACCACCGGCGCCATCACCTCGCTCGCCCTCGCCGCCGTCGACACCGCCCTGTGGGACGTGCGATGCAAGCGCGCGGGCGAACCGCTGTGGCGGCTGGCCGGCGGACACCGCCAGGAGGTGCCGGTCTACGACACCGAGGGCGGCTGGCTCCATCTCGACACCGAGGAACTGGTCAAAGGCGCCCTGCGCGCACAGGAGTTGGGCTGGGCGGGCGTCAAGATCAAGGTGGGCCGGCCACACCCGTCCGAGGACGCGGAGCGGCTGCGCGCGGTCCGCGAGGCAGTCGGCCCTTCCCTCCACATCATGACCGACGCCAACCAGTCCCAGACGGCGTCCTCCGTCCTGCGGCTCGCCGCGGCGCTGGAGCCCTACGACCCGTACTGGCTGGAGGAGCCGCTGCCCGCGGACGACATCAGCGGGCACGCCCGGCTCGCGGCGGCGACCCACATCCCCGTCGCCGTAGGGGAGTCCATGTACTCGCTCATGCAGTTCCGCTCCTATCTGGAGGCCGGCGCCGCCTCCGTCGTCCAGGTCGACGCGGCCCGGATCGGTGGCATCACCCCCTGGTTGAAGGTCGCGCACCTCGCGGAGAGCCACAACGTGATGGTGTGCCCGCACTTCCTGATGGAACTGCACGTCAGCCTCGCCGCGGCCGTGCCCAACGGCCAATACGTCGAGTACATACCGCAGTTGAGGGCGGTGACCCGCACCGAACTGACCATCCGCGACGGCCTGGCGGTGGCCCCCGACACACCGGGCATCGGCATCGACTGGGACCCTGACGCGCTGGACGACCGGAGGGTGGCATGACGACCTCGATCAGCCCACCGGACACTGTCCCGGAGGAGAAGACGGCCGCTCACCGCATGCCGTTCTGGGTCAACCAGCGGCTCGGCCTGCTGGTCCTCGTCATCGCGCTCAGCGTCCTGTTCGGCGTGCTCCGACCGGCGTTCCTGGACCAGCAGTTGGTGCTCTTCCCGCTCCTGCGGGACGTCGCCACCCTGACCGTCGTCGCGCTCGCGCAGATGGTCGCCCTGTCCGTCGGCCACATGAACCTCGCGGTCGGCCGGATGGCCGCCTTCGGCGCCCTGTTCGCGGGTCTCGGCTACGACCGCCTCGGCGTCCCGATGCAGGTCGGGCTGCTCATGTGCCTGGCCGCCGGCGCGGCGATCGGCGCGGTCACCGGCTGGCTGATCGCCCGTACCGGAGTGAGTTCCTTCGTCGTCACCCTCGCGATGGACTTCGCCCTCCTCGGCCTCGTCTCCCTCCTCTACTCGGCCCTCACCGACGACGCCGCCTTCACCACCCACCCGTCCGGAATCGACCAACTGCGCTCCTACTCCCTCGCCGACATCTGCGCGGGCCCGATCTGCGGCTCCCCCGCCGTACCGCAGATAGCCCAGTTCACCGTCCTCGCGATGCTGGCCCTCGGTTTCCTCTACGGCTGTACGCGCATCGGCCGCGAGCTGCTGCTCACCGGCGCCAATCCGGCCGCCGCGGAGCTGTCCGGCATTCCCACCGGGCGCCGGGTCCTGCTCGCGCACACGCTCTCGGGGCTTCTCGCAGCGCTCGCCGGGTTCATGGCGGCGGCCGGCACCGGTACGTTCCGCGCCTCCATCGGCGACGACTTCATGCTGCCGTCCTTCCTCGGCGCGGTGCTCGGCGGCACCCTCCTGACCGGCGGGGTGGTGTCCGTCCTGGGCACGCTGCTCGGCACCGCCCTGGTCGGTGTGATCCGCAAGGGCCTCGACCTGCTCGGCGTCGGTCTGGAGAGCCTGAACATCTATCTCGGGTGTGTCCTCCTGCTGGCCCTGTCGGCCGACCGGATCCGCACGGTGGTGTCCTATCGCAAGGTGGTGCGCTCGACATGAACCGCTTGAACACGGCTCTCGGCCAGGGGAGTTGGGCCACCGCGACGCTGCGCCGCTTCTCCCGTTCCACGGCGGCGATGCTCCTGTGCGTGGTCGTGGCGGGATACCTGGCGCTGGGTGTGGCCTCGTCGGGCTCGTTCTTCGAGGGTCCCTCGGTGCGGGTCTTCCTCCAGTATCTGGCCACTCCCATTCTCATCGGGCTGGCCCAGATGGTGGCGCTGTGCGTGGGTCAACTCAACCTCGCCGTCGGCGCGTTGGGCGGCTTCACCGCCTGCCTCATGGGCGTTCTCATGGCCGATCACGGCATGCCCGCCGGACTGGCCGTGATCGTGGGCCTGTTGACGGCGACGGCCATCGGCCTGGCGACCGGTGTCGCCATCGTCGCCACGCAGATCAACGGGTTCATCGTCACCCTCGCCACGATGACGATCCTGCTGGGCGCGCAGTACCGGCTCACCGGCACCCGTACCGTCGACGGCTACTCGCGCACCCTGCGCGACTTCGGCTCGGCGGCGCCGCTGAACATCCCGCTGGTCTTCGTCACCGCGCTCGTCGCGGCGGCGCTGCTGGCCGCCTTCATGTACCGCACGGTCGCGGGCCGGCGGCTCCTCGCGGCGGGCGGCAACCCGCTCGCCGCCCGGCTGTCCGGTATCTCCACCGACCGGCAGATCGTGGCCGCGCACACGCTGTCCGGGCTCCTGATCGGGGTGGCCGCGGTGACCGCCACGGCCTCGCTGCCCGGCGTCAACCGCAGTGTCGGCGGCGACTGGCTGCTGCCGAGCTTCGCCGCGCCGATCATCGGGGGCGCGGCACTCACCGGCGGCTCAATCGCCGTGTTCGGAACGGTACTTGCGGCCTTCGTGACGCGGCTGATCGACGCCGCGCGGGCACAGTTCTCGCTGGACCCGAGCTGGGTGAACCTCCTCATCGGCCTGGTCGTGCTGGGTACGGTCGCCGGTGGCCGGCTGCACCAGACCCGCCTGGAGAAGTCCGGGACCCCCGACGGCGCCGTCCTGCCCCAGACCGGAGGTGCCCAGTGAGCGGCACGGTTCTTCTCGCATGCGAGGACCTGGTCAAGGTCTTCTCCGGTGTCCGCGCGCTGGACGGCGTAGGGCTGCGGCTGACCGCCGGCAGCGTGCACGCGCTCCTCGGTGAGAACGGCGCCGGCAAGTCGACCCTCATCAAGGTGCTCACCGGCGTCCACTCCCCCGACGGCGGCAGCCTCACCTGGAACGGCCAACAGGTCCATCTGCGCTCGCCGTTGGAGGCGACCCGCACCGGCATCGGTGTCGTCCACCAGGAACGCAACCTGATCCCGGGCTTCTCGGTGGCGGAAAACATCACCCTGCAGAACCCTCCTTCGCACCGTGGCCTGGTCGACCGCGAGGCGATGACCGCACCGGCCCTGGCCTGCCTCGCGGAACTCGGCGTCGACCTCGATCCACAGCGGCCGGTGCGTGAACTGTCCGTCGCCCAGCAGCAGTTGGTGGAGATCGCCAAGGCCCTCTACACCGAGAGCCGAGTCCTGCTGCTGGACGAGCCCACCGCCTCCCTCTCCCCCCAGGAGACGGAACGCCTCTTCGAGGTGATCCGTCGGCTGGCCGCCCGCGGCGCCTGTGTCGTCTTCGTCAGCCACAAGCTGGAGGAGGTCTTCGCGGTCTGCGACACGGTGACGGTACTGCGTGACGGCAAGTCGGTCCTGGAGTCCTCCCCTCTCTCCGAGCACACCCACGACGACATCGTCGGTCTCATGGTGGGCCGCGCCCACGCGGCGACGGAGATGCGCCCCCGCACGGTCGACCGCTCCGCCACGCCAACTCTCGTACTGGACAAGGTCTCCACGGCCGGCGGCCACCGTGACATCAGCCTGGAGGTACGGCCCGGGGAGATCGTCGGCCTATACGGGCTGGTCGGCGCCGGGCGCAGCGAGCTGGTGAAAGCCGTGCTCGGCCTGGACCGCGTCACCGGCGGTGAGATCCGGGTGCACGGCAGTCCGGTCCGCATCACGTCACCCCGCCAGGCCCTGCACGAGTTCGGCATCGGGTACGTCACCGAGAACCGCAAGGAGGAGGGCGTCTTCCTGGAGCAGCCCATCGTCCGCAACATCACGGTGACGGTGTGGAAGAGACTCGCCAAGGCACTCGGGTTCGTCTCGGCACGCGAGGAGCGGGACGTCGCGCAGGATCTCGTCGACCGGCTCGGCATCCGCGTCTCGGGGCTCGGGCAGAACGCCGGTGAACTCTCGGGCGGGAACCAGCAGAAGGTGAGCCTCGCCAAGTGGCTTGCCGCGGACACCCGGTTGCTCGTCATCGACGAACCGACGGTGGGGGTCGACGTCCGCACCAAGCGCGCCTTCCACGAACTGATCTGGGACCTGGCCCGCGACGGCCTGCCCATCCTCCTCATCACCAGCGACCTCGCGGAGATGGTCACCCTCGCGGACCGCGTCGTCGTCATGACGGACCACCGCATCCGCGGCGAGCTCGACAACGACCGCGACTACGACCGCATGAGCGGCCGGGTCATCCGCCTGATCCACGACCGCGACGTGGTGCGCCCATGAAGCGCGTGGCCCAGGTCATCGCCGTGCACCCGGAAAAGCTGGACGAATACCGGGAGTTGCACCGCCACGTGCCCCGGCCGGTGCTCGACCGGATCCGGCGCAGCCACATCTCCAACTACTCGATCCATCTGCTGGGCGACCGCCTGTTCAGCTATTTCGAGTACCACGGCGACGATCTCGCGGCGGACCTGGCCCTGATGTCCGAGGACGAGGCCACCCAGCGGTGGTGGGAACTCACCGCCCCCTGTCAGGTACCCGTGCCGGAGGCGGCGCCCGACGACTGGTGGGCCACGGCGGAACAGGTGTTCCTCATGGAGTGAGCGGGGGCAGGCCCCCAACTCCGGCTTCTGCGGCGGCCGTTCAAGAGCCGGAGGTCTCGCCGTCCTCGATCTGCCGCTCCAGGCTGCGCGTCAGATGCTCCGTCATCGCCTCGGCCGCCCGCTCGGGGTTGCGGCGCAGCACCGCGCGGACGATCCGCTCGTGCTCGGCGACGGTCGGGCCCCAGGCGCCGACCACCTTGCTGAGCCGGAAGATGTGCAGATGCGCGTGGAGCCGTTCCACCGCGTCCGCCAACAGCGGCCGGTGTGCGGCCTGTCCGACCGCCTCGTGGAAGCGCTGGTCGAGGGCGGCGAAGTCGCGGTACGACGCGTACCGTTCGTTCGGGCTCGGGTGGGCCTGCATCTCCTCGACGATCCGCTCGATGCCGTCGAGTTGTGTCTCGGTGGCGTTCACCGCGGCCAGCGCGGCTGCCCTGGGCTCCAACAGCAGGCGCATTTCGAAGAGTTCGTCGAGACCCTGGCGGGTCAGCAACTGTGTGGCCCGGTATCCGGAGAGCGCCCGCTTGACCACCAGACCGTCGGACTCCAGCCGGGCCAGCGCCTCCCGGACAGGGGTCGGCGAGACCTTGAGGCCGCGGGCGAGCGCTTCGATGCCGACGCGGGCGCCGGGGGCGATCTCGTGGTCCATGACCATCGCCTTGATGCGCTCGTACACGCTGTCCGACAGCGCCTGCCGGACGGGCGGCCCGCTCCGCTCGTCGCCCTCGTCCGGGACCCCGGCCGCGGAAGGACTGTGCGGCGGCATCCCGGCTCCTCCTCAAGGCACTTGGCGTTCTCCACAGTTTACCCAGGTAGACAGGTCGAGAGGCCCGTCCGCGGAACTTCGCCGGCCCGTTCGGCCGGTCAGCCCGCCTCTGCGGCGACCGTCGCCGTTGCCTCGCTCTTCTCGGTCAGGTCGAGGCTGCTGCGCAGGCTGACCGGCTTCAGCAGGATCGCGGCGATCACCGCGAGGACGGCCGCCCCGGCCGAGAGGAGGAAGATCTGCGCGGTGGCGTCTCCGTAGGCGACACGGATGATCTCCTGTACGGCGGCGGGCTGCGCGCCGACGTCCGTGACCGCGCCCGTGCTCCGGAGTCCCGCCGAGGCGAGACCGTGCCCGATCTGGTCCTGGACGTGCCGGGCCAGCACGGCGCCGAGGACGGAGACACCGATCGTGCCGCCGAGCGAGCGGAAGAACGACACCGTGGAGCTGGCCGCGCCGATGTCCTTCAGCGGCACGGTGTTCTGCACGACGAGCACCAAATTCTGCAGCGTCATGCCCACGCCCATCCCGACACACAGCATCGCCACGCCCAGCAGCAGCATGGGCGTCCGGGAGTCGATGGTGCCGAGCACGGCGAACCCGACGGTGAGGAGGACAGCGCCGGTGATGATGAACGGCTTGATCTTCCCGGACCGGCTGATCATCCGCCCCGCGACCGTGGAGGCGATGAGGATGCCGGCCATCATCGGGATCGTCAGCAGACCCGCCTCGGTCGGACTGTGCCCTCGGCCGAGCTGGAAGTACTGGCTGAGGAACACCGCGGCACCGAACATGGCCGTACCGACGGAGAGGCTGCCGACGATCGCGAGGGCGGTCGTGCGCTGCTTCACGATGCCCAGCGGTACGACGGGTTCGGCGGCCCGCGACTCCACCCGCACGGCCGCGCCGATCAGCACCAGCCCGCCGCCCACCATGGCCGCGGTCTGCCACGAGGCCCAGCCGAAGGAGTTGTCGACGAACGACACCCACACCAGCAGCACGCTGACCCCCGAGGCGATGAGGGTCGCCCCCAGGTAGTCGATCCTGACGTTCTCGCGCCGGAGGACGGGAAGGTTCAGCGTCCGCTGAAGCAGGAACAGGGCCACGGCCGCGATCGGCACGCCGACGAAGAAGCACCAGCGCCAGCCGAGCCACGAGGTGTCGACGATGACCCCGCCGAGCAGTGGCCCGCCGATGGTCGAGGTGGCCGTGACACTACTCAAGTAGCCGCTGTAGCGGCCGCGTTCGCGTGGCGGGATCATCGCCGCGAGGGTGATCTGGACGAGGGCCTGCACGCCTCCCACGCCGACACCCTGGAGAGCTCGCGAGGCGATGAGCTGCCCGGCGGTCTGACTCACCCCGGACGCGACGGCACCCAGCACGAAGACGGCGATGGACACCTGCACGAGGGTCTTCTTGCTGAACAGGTCGGCGAGCTTGCCCCAGATCGGCGTGGTCGCCGTGGTGGTGAGCAGGGTCGCGGTGACCACCCAGGTGTACTGCGTCTGCGATCCGTGCACCGCCCCGATGATCTTCGGCAGCGCGCTGGAGACGACCGTACTGCTGAGCGTCGACACGAACAGCGCGAGCAGCAGCCCGCTGAGCGCCTTCAGCACCTTCCGGCGGGCCGCGGGAGATATGTCCGACGGACCCGACTCATTCACTGCCGTGCTCATCAGAGGCACTCCAAGCCACTGGTTCGCTATACACCGCGTATAGCGACTTCGGCTCACCATACATGGCGTATAGCGGCGGGAGACCAGGAGTGCGCCGGTGCGGGTGGTGGGCATCTCGCCGAATTCGCGCAGGAGTCGGCGGGCGGGTCAGGTGCTTCGGTCGCCCTGTCCCCCGGGCGGCTGCCCGTACGTGCCGCGGTGGGCGCGGCGGAAGTGGCTGGGGTCGGCGAACTGCCAGCGTGCCGCGACGTCGGCGACCGTGAACGGGCTGCCTGGAAGGCCGAGTTCGCGGCGGGCGCCTTCTAGCCGGCGGCGGCGCACATGGGCCATGACGGTCTACGAGCGCCTCGCCGACTCGCCGAGCGTCCAACTCGCCGTCGCCGACGCCGCTGCCCTCGTCGACACCGTCCAGTTGCACGCCTACCGGGCCGCCGACGACATCGACCACGCCGCCGCCGAGGCCCGCCAGCTCACGGTCGCCGAGCGCGCCCGGATCCGCATGGACACCGCGGTCGCCGCGACCCGCAGCCGCGAGGCGGTGGACCGCCTGGTCTCCGTGTCCGGCGCGAGCGCCTTCGCCCTGTCCAACCCGCTCCAGCGGATCTGGCGCGACCTGGGCACCGCCTCACGCCATGGCGTCGTCAACCCCGATCTCGGCCGGGAGATCTACGGACGCAGCCTGCTCGGCATCGCCGAACAGCCCACTTTCATCATCTGACTCCCCGACTCCCTGCCCTCCTGACCGCCCGGCCCCGCCGGTCGTAGAGGTCAACTGCCGCCTGCCGTCGGCGAGTTCGAGGAACGGACCGACGGCTGGTCGACCTGCGGGCGGCGTTTCGCGAGGTTCGTGTGACTGAGCGCTCCCGTTGGCGGGCCGAGTCCTTCAGATGGCGAACCCTTGGAAGGTGTCCTGCGGGTCCTGCTCGGCGGCTTCCTTGAAATCGCCGAAAGACAGGTTGGCGATCATCAGGTTCGCGTGTATCTCGTGGACGCCTGCGGGGACGGTGCGGAACTCGCCGCCGTCCGCCTCGAATTCCTCGTCGCTGTCGCACTCCTCCCTGGCCAGCACGGCCACCGCCAGCAACGTGACGGGACCGTCACGCATGGAGTCGCGGTCGGCGAGGAAGACCACGCTCAGTTGGTCATCGGTAAGCGCCGCGGAGAGGATCTGGGCGGAGGTGCATCCCGCCCACTTCGGATCATCGGCGATGTGGACGTACGGTTCGAAGTCTCCATCACCCCAGGACCTCATCAGCTCCGCTTTCACCGCAGCCCATGCCTGTTCGTCGCGGTAATCGGTCCTGATGATCAGCGCCGCGTCCCGATCGCGTTCCGCCGGCCACTCCATACGGTCGTTCATGCCGCTGTCCCCCCATGCGCACAGGTCACACCCCGCGCAATCCGTCTGCACGCTACGCGGGACCACTGACACACCCATGAGCGGTTCAGTCGACGAAGCTCGCCGACTGAACCGCTCAGGCACAGTTCGCAGCCACAAAACCCGAAGAGGCACCTGCGTAACTCCCTAAACATATCGATCGTTATGCGTGCGCACATCGCCAACCCGCCCAGAATCAAGAGGACTTGCTCCATGCCTCACGGCAGCGCACTGCGCAGCGCGATCGCCACGCCCCGCACCACGCCTCTGATCGGCGTGTACGACATGTACTCGGCTTCGATCGCGGCCCAGCACTACGACGGCTTCTTCGTCTCGGGTTTCGGATTCGCGGCGTCCTACTACGGTCTGCCCGACATCGGTTTCATCGCCTGGCCGGACATCGTGGCCTTCACGGAACGGCTCCGCTGGGCCTTCCCCGACCACCACCTGCTGGTGGACATCGACGACGGCTACGGCGACCCGGAGGTGGCCTGTCATGTCGTACGACGTCTGGAGCAGGCCGGTGCCTCGGGGGTGATCCTGGAGGACCAGAAGCGGCCGCGCCGATGCGGTCATGTGGCGGGAAAGCAGCTCCTGCCGCTCGACGAGTATCTCGACAAGCTCGAACGGGTGCTGGACTGCCGGACCGGGCTGACCGTGGTCGCGCGGACCGACGCCACCGACGACGCCGAGATCCTCACGCGCGCCAAGGCACTCGCCGCCACCGACGCCGATGTGGTGCTGGTGGACGGTGTGCGCGACGTCGAGGCGATCCGCCGGATCCGCGACAGCATCGGTGACAAGCCCCTGCTGTTCAACCAGATCGCCGGCGGCCGCTCCCCCCGGTTGTCACTGGGCGAGTTGGCGGAACTCGGAGTGGACGTGGCGATCTACAGCACCCCCTGTCTCTTCGCCGCGCACGAGGCGATGGACAGGGCCCTGACCGATCTCAAGGCGACGGACGGACGGCTCCCGGCCGGTGGGGACGACCGGATCGGCGTGCCGCAGTCCGTCGAGCTGCTCACCCGCAACCTCCGCGCGGCGCACGGCACTTACGACGGCTGACGTCACCAAGGCGGGTGGGGCGGGCCGGCGGTCGCGGCCCTGGCGGCGGCGCACGTCTGATATATCGCTGGTATGCGCACTGAATTCAGCCCGGAGCGGCTCGAACCGATCGAGGTCTACCGTCTGCTCACCTCGACCGTCGTTCCGCGCCCCATCGCCTGGGTCTCGACCGTCTCCGCCGACGGCGTGGACAATCTCGCTCCCCACTCCTTCTTCACCGTCTCCTCGGTCGCGCCGCCCGTCGTCCAGTTCACCTCGGTCGGCCGTAAGGACTCGCTGCGCAATGTCGAGGCCACCGGGCAGTTCGTGGTCAATCTCGCCCCGGAGTCGCTCATCGACGAGGTGAACAAGACCGCCACGGACTTCCCGGAGGGTGTGAGCGAGTTCGACGCCGTGGGAGTGGAGCGCGAGGCCAGCGCGCGGGTGAAGGCACCGCGCGTGGCCCGTTCCCCCGTGGCGCTGGAGTGCGAACTGCACAGCACGCTACGGCTGGGCGGTTCCACCGTGGTCTTCGGCCGGGTGGTCCATCTCGCGATCGACGAAACGGTCCTGGTGGACGGCCATCCGGAAGTCACCCGCCTGCGTCCCCTGGCCCGCCTGGGCAAGGACGAGTGGGGCACCCTCGGCGACGTCGTCGACCTGCGCCGCATCCGATACGCCGACTGGCCGCCGTCGAGTTGAGAGGGCGCTCCTGGACTCGACCCATGCAAGACACTGGGCGGATGGAGCCGACGCCCCGCAAGAACCTGCGCGAGGAACAGAAGATCCTCACGCATCGCCGACTGCTCGACGCGGCCGTCACGGTGTTCACCGAGATGCCGTTCCTCGATGCGCGGATGGAGGACATCGCCCAGGCCGCCGGGGTGACACGGGCCACGGTCTACGCCCACTTCCCCGGCAAGGCCGAGATCGTCGACGCGCTGGTGGAGCGTGTGTACGGCCTGATGGGCGAGGCGTACGCCGATCTGGCCGCGCTTCCGTCCTGGACCCGGGCCGACATCCGCACCTGGCTGGACGAGGCCGCGGCCCGCTGGCGCGAGATGGCACCGATCCGCCGCGTCGCCAACGCGGCGGCCCCGGCGGCGCTCCGCAGCCTCGGCGAGGGCCGGGTGCAGTACGTCGAGGCGCACGAGCGGTATGTCGCGATGCTGGTCGCTCCCCCGGAGCGTTGGCGGGGTGTCGATCCCGCGGAGGCTCGCCAACGGGCGTTGATGGCCGTACTGCAGACCGAGTCGTTCTTCTCCGCCTGGATCGCCGTCGAGTGGCCCTTGGCGACCGCCGACCCCCTGCACCTGCTGGCCGACTCCCTCTGCCATCTCCTCGCCCCCGCGTTGGAGAACGACAGCGCCCTCGACTGACCAGCCTCCACCGACCGCCAACAGGACGTACCTCAAGGGCAGTTGTCCCTCGTCGCTCTTCACCCGAAGGACAACTGCCCTTGAGACGACGGCCGTTGCTCAGCCGGTCGCCGCCACCTCCGCCTCCGGCGCCGTCTCGCCGTGCGGCACCCGGGCGCGGACGCCTATCGTGACGAGGGCGACGGCCGCGGCCACCAGCATGCCGACGCCGCCGACCAGGGCGCACGTGTGCAGCGCGTCCGTGAAGCTCGCTCCGTAGGCGGTCAGGGCCTGGCCCGTCGCCTCGCCGGTGTCGAGGTGGAGGAAGGCACCCGCCTGGATGCCGACGCCGTTCACCATGCCGATGACCTGGCCCTGGTCGGCCGGGGCGAGGCCGGACGCGGCCACGTGCGCGGGCAGGGTGTCGAGGGTGCGGTTGGTGAGGATGACACCGAAGATGGCCGGGCCCAGGGCGCTGCCGATCTGGCGGAGGGCGCTGTTGGCGGCGCCGGCGGTGCTGCCCAGGCGACGCGGAAGGCTGTTCATGGCGATCGTGGTCACCGGGGCCATGGCCAGCGCGATACCGAGGCCGAGCACCGCGATGACGAGGACCGCTTCGCCGGTGCCGGTGCCGGCGTCGAAGAGGTTGACCAGGAGTGCCCCGATGCCGCCGACGAGCAGGCCGGTCACCAGCACGAGGCCGGGCGAGAACCGGTGCATCAGCCGGCCGACCACCGGGCCGAGGACGACGGTGAAGCCGTTGAGGGCGATCAGGCGGACCCCGATGTCCCAGGTCGAGGCGTGGTGCACGAGGCCGAAGTACTCGCTGAGCGAGAAGACCAGGCCGACCTGGGCGAACAGGGTGAGCGCCATGACGAACGCGGCCCCGGAGAACGCGGAGGACTTGAAGAGACGCATGTCCAACATCGGGCAGCGCGACCGCAGTTCGACCAGGACGAAGGCCGGCAGCGCGAGAGCCGCCACGACGAACGCGGTCACGACCTCCGCCGAACCCCACCCCGGAGCACCCCCGCCCTCGATGACGCCGTAGACGACGGCGGTGATGGCGACGACGGCGAGGAGCTGGCCGGGGATGTCGAGGTGGCGTTCGCGGTCCGAGCGGGAGTCGACCAGGGTGAAGGCGCCGACCAGGACCGTGACGGCGCCGATGGCCAGGGTGGGCAGGAAGATCCAGCGCCAGCTCGCGTGCTCGACGATCACGCCGTTGAAGAGCGGGCCGAGGGTCAGGCCGAGGCCGAGGGCGGCCGTCCACAGGGCTATCGCGGCGCCCCGCCTGCGGTGGTCGGGGCAGACATGGCTGATCAGGCCGAGGGTCGCGGGGAGTAGGGCGGCGGTGCCGACGCCGGTGAGGGCCTGGCCGACGCAGACCTGGACGACGCTGTGGCCGGTGAGGGCGACGAGACAGCCCAGACAGGACAGCGTGAGACCGATCAGGTACATCTTCTTGCGGCCGAAGAGGTCACCGATGACACCGCAGGTCAGGAGCAGTGCGGCGGTCGGCAGGATGAAGGCGTCGGTGATCCACTGGAGCCCGGTGGTGGACGCGTCGAGCGCCTGCTGGATCACCGGCAGCGCGACCGACACACCGACGACCGGCAGGTAGGAGACGAAGACCCCCACGCAGGCCAGCGCGATGGTGACCGTGGCGTTTCGGGACGGGGCGTCCGGCTGCGGGGGCGGAGGCGAGACTTCGGAGACCAGGGTCGGCATGGCACCTCTAAACGTCGTCGTACAGGGGCGGGTTGACCGGGTGTGAACTGCGTGTGGCGTCGCGTGCGCGGCTACGGCGGGGGGTGGCGGCGCCCCATTTCCTTTCCGGAAATCGCTTCGGACCGTATACCGGGGACCCGGTGCTGGAGATGCCGTTGGGACTGCAAACTAAGGTGAACAGCGGTGACGACACACTGCTCCGGTGGGTGTGAACGCGCAGGTGGCGGGGTGTTCAGCCGGCCGAGACGTTGGCGGTGATCAGCCGGAGGAGCTGCTTGGCCAGGGCGTCCTGGTCGGGGCTCAGGCCCATGGCGGCGCCGATGGCGAGAGGTACCGCGGCGGCCTGGTCCCGCATCCGCGCGCCGGCGCCGGTGAGGCGGATGGCGACCGAGCGTTCGTCGTCGCGGCGGCGTTCGCGGCGCAGCAGGCCGTTCGTCTCCAGCCGCTTCAGCAGCGGGGAGAGCGTGCTGGATTCCAGTTGGAGCGCGTTGCCCAGGTCCCGTACGGAGATCGAGTCCTGCTCCCAGAGGACGAGCATGACGAGGTACTGCGGATAGGTCAGGCCGAGTTCTTCCAGCAGCGGGCGGTAGCGGGCGGTCACCGCGCGGGAGGCCGCGTACAGCGCGAAGCACAACTGGTCGTCGAGGAGCAGCGATCCCTCGGCCGGTTCCGCGGCGGCTGGGCTCATGGTGCGACTCCTCTCTTCGGCTCTCTCTTCAGGGCAATCACCACCTTATCGTTCAGGTCCGGTCGATTCTATAGAGCACGCTTAAGTTGTGCACGACTTAGTAGCGCGCTACTCTCATCTCATCCGTTCCGAAGGAGATCGTCATGACCGACAGCACCGCGCCCCGTCCCGTCCTCGAACCCGCCGCCCAGGCGTTCGTCGAGGCGACCGCGAACCCGCCGTACCTCTTCGACCTCGCCCCGGCGGAGGGCCGCAAGGCCGTCGACGAGGTCCAGTCCGGCGACATCGCCAAGCCCGCGGTCGACGAGGAGTGGATCACCGTGTCCGGCGGGCCCACCGGGCAGGTCAGGGCCCGTATCGTCCGCCCGGCCGGAGCGACCGGCACGCTTCCCGTGATCATCTACATCCACGGCGCCGGCTGGGTCTTCGGCAACGCCCACACCCACGACCGCCTGGTGCGCGAACTCGCCGTGGGCGCGCACGCCGCCGTGGTCTTCCCGGAGTACGACCTCTCGCCCGAGGTCCGCTACCCGGTCGCCATCGAGCAGAACTACACGGTCGCCCAGTGGGTCGTGACGGAGGGCGCGGCCAAGGGCCTCGACGCCACCCGCATCGCCGTGGCCGGCGACTCGGTCGGCGGCAACATGAGCGCCGCGCTCACCCTCATGGCCAAGGAACGCGGTGACGTGCCGCTGCTCCAGCAGGTGCTGTTCTACCCCGTCACCGACGCGAGCTTCGACACGGCGTCGTACCACCAGTTCGCGGAGGGCTACTTCCTGCGCCGTGACGGCATGCAGTGGTTCTGGGACCAGTACACGACCGACGAGGCCGAGCGCGCCCAGATCACCGCGTCCCCGCTGCGCGCCACGACCGACCAGCTCACCGGCCTGCCCCCGGCCCTCGTCATCACCGGCGAGGCCGACGTCCTCCGCGACGAGGGCGAGGCCTACGCCAACAAGCTCCGCGAGGCCGGCGTCGCCGTCACCGCCGTCCGCTTCCAGGGCATCATCCACGACTTCGTCATGCTCAACGCCCTGCGCGAGACCCACGCCGCCCAGGCCGCCATCACACTGGCGATCGACACCCTGCGCAAGGCACTCGCGGCCGGCTGATCCAGGGGGCGTCTCCCTGCGCCTCGGTTACGTGGGGTGCCGCGAGCAGGGCGTGGGGGTACGGAGGCGCGGAGGCGCGGAGGCGCGGAGGCGCGGGCTAGCGTGTCGGCGCAGCACGGCCCACCCGTGTGCGGGGCGCGGCACAGCCTGCTTCTCGAGGGAGGCGCGGGACACGTGCCGTTGCCTAGCGGGAACACCCGACACGTGCCGCTGTCTCACAGAGGGACTCGGCACAGCCCGCCCACTCGCGGTAGCGACCCGGCATGCTCAACCCGGCTGGGAGCACCCGTCCCCCGGCGCAAGGCACTCACCGCCGACTGATCCACAGCCCGCCCACCTGCGGAAGCGCAACCCAGCCCACCTGCCGAGGGGGCACGGGACACGTGCCGCCCCACCTCCGACCACATTCCGTACGGCACACTCAGCCCCATGGACACGGATGCGTTCGTACGGACCCTGGACCGGGAGGGTGGCCTGCTGGCCTCGGCCGCCGAGGTGGCGGGGGTCGGGACCGAGGTGCCGACCTGTCCGGGGTGGCGGGTGCGGGATCTGCTGCGGCACACGGGAATGGTGCACCGGTGGGCGGCCGGGTTCGTCGCCGAGGGGTACACCGCGTACCACCCCGACGGGGGCCTGCCCGATCTCGACGGGGCGGAGTTGGTGGCCTGGTTCCGGGCAGGGCACCGCGCCCTCGTGGACACCCTCGCCACCGCCCCGCCCGCCGTGGAGTGCCGGTATTTCCTGCCGGCGCCGTCGCCGCTCGCGTTCTGGGCCCGTCGGCAGGCGCACGAGACGACCGTGCACCGGGCCGACGCCGAGGCGGCACGCGGGGGCACGCCCGGCGATCTCGCGGCGGACTTCGCGGCCGACGGCATCGACGAGTTGCTCCGCGGATTCCACGCCCGCGGCAAGAGCAGGGTCCGCAGTGAGACAGCCCGAGTGCTGCGCGTGCGGGCGACGGACACGGACGACGCCACATGGACCGTACGACTGTCCCAGGAGCCGCCCGCCGCCGAGCGGGGCGGCACAGGGGAAGCCGACTGCGAACTGGCCGGTCCCGCCGGTCAGTTGTACCTCGCCCTGTGGAACCGGGCGCCGTATCCCACCGTCTCCGGTGACCCGTCGGTCGCCGCGCTGTGGCGGGAGAAGTCCGCCGTCACCTGGAGCTGACGGACCGTCAGTCGCTCAGCATCTTCGTCAACACCGCGCGCTGCAACGGGAGTACCTCGCCGTGCAGCGTGCGCCCCTTGTCCGTGAGGGTCACACGGACGCCCCGCCGGTCCTCCGCGCACATGCCGCGCTCGACGAGACCGTCCTTCTCCAGCCGGGCGATCAGCCGGGACAGCGCGCTCTGACTGAGGTGGACGCGCTCGGAGATCTCCTGGACGCGGAACGCGCACGACTCGCCGGACAGCACGTCCAGCACCTCGAAGTCACTGCCGCACAGGCCGTGTTGATGCAGAGCACGGTCGAGTTCACACTGCGTGCGGGCATGCAGCGCCAGCATCTCCCGCCACTGGTCCACGAGCGCCTGCTCGGCCTTCTTCGCCGCCATGACAGCGCACCGTAGCAGAGAAACGAGTTTGTTGCATCGGAATTAAATGCCCTTGCATTCGATGCATGCGCATGTAGTCTCTGCCGCATGACTTCTCCGCTCTCCCCTCCGGCGGCCGCCTCCTCGACGGTCCGCTGGACCCCCCGGCTGTGGGGCACCCTGCTGGTGCTCTGCGCCGCGATGTTCCTGGACGCGCTCGACGTGTCGATGGTCGGTGTCGCCCTGCCCTCCATCGGCTCCGAACTCGACCTCTCCACCTCGACACTCCAATGGATCGTCAGCGGCTACATCCTGGGCTACGGCGGGCTGCTCCTCCTGGGCGGCCGGACCGCCGACCTGCTGGGTCGGCGGCAGGTCTTCCTGGTCGCCCTGGGCGTCTTCGCGGTGGCCTCGCTGCTCGGCGGCCTCGTCGACTCGGGCCCGCTGCTGATCGCCAGCCGCTTCATCAAGGGCCTCAGCGCGGCCTTCACCGCACCGGCCGGCCTGTCGATCATCACGACGACCTTCGCCGAGGGCCCGCTGCGCAACCGCGCCCTGTCCATCTACACCACCTGCGCCGCCACCGGTTTCTCCATGGGCCTGGTGCTCTCCGGCCTGCTCACGGAGGCCAGTTGGCGCCTGACCATGCTGCTGCCCGCGCCGATCGCCCTGCTCGCGCTCCTCGACGGCCTGAAGCTGCTGCCGCGCAGCGAACGCGAGAAGGACCACAACGGCTACGACGTCCCGGGCGCGGTGCTCGGTACCGCGTCGATGCTGCTGCTGGTGTTCACCGTCGTACAGGCTCCCGAGGCCGGCTGGGCGTCGGCCCGAACTCTCCTGTCCTTCCTGGCCGTTGCCGTCCTGCTGACCGTCTTCGTATACGTCGAGCGGCGCTCCGCGGGGCCGTTGATCCGGCTCGGTGTGCTGCGCTCCGGCAACCAGATCCGCGCCCAGCTCGGCGCGATGGCGTTCTTCGGGTCGTACGTCGGATTCCAGTTCCTCGTCACGCTGTACATGCAGTCGCTGCTCGGCTGGTCCGCGCTGCACACGGCGCTCGCCTTCCTGCCGGCCGGGGCCATGGTGGCGGTTTCCTCCACGAAGGTGGGCTCGATCGTCGACCGGTTCGGCACGCAGCGGCTGATCGCGACGGGCTTCGCGCTGATGGTCGTCGGGTACGCGCTGTTCCTGCGGGTCAGCCTCGATCCGGGGTACGCGGCGGTGATCCTGCCGTCGATGCTGCTGATCGGCGCGGCCTGCGCGCTGGTCTTCCCCTCGCTGAACATCCAGGCCACCAACGGGGTCGAGGACCACGAACAGGGCATGGTCTCCGGGCTGTTGAACACCTCGGTGCAGGTGGGCGGCGCGATCTTCCTGGCCGTCGTCACGGCCGTGGTCACCGCGCACGCCCCGGAGCACGCCACCCCGCAGGGGGTGCTGGACAGTTACCGGCCCGGGCTCATCGTGGTGACGTTCATCGCGCTGGCCGGGCTGCTGATCACCCTGCCGGGGCTGCGCGGTCGGCGTGACCAACAGACCATCGTGGTCGCCAAGTCCACCGTGAAGGAGGCGGAGGCGGAGCGCGTGGCGCTGCGCGACTAGGGGGACGCCTCCCCGCGTGTGCGCCCGGCGGAGCCGATTGCTCCGCCGGGCGCGCCCGTGTGAGACTTCCAGGGTGGACATGACCGGGGGTCGGCGCACACAGGCCGAGCGGGACGCGATGACCGTGGAGATCGGGTACGCGCTGGTCAGCGCGGCGTTCGTCGCGGCGGTGCTCTTCGGGGCCGTGGCCGGACCGGCGCTGCTGTTCGAACTGCCGAGCGTCCTCGAGACGTTGCTGGTGCGCGGGGCACTCGTGCTCGCGCCGGTCGTGTTCCTCGTCCGGGTGGCGACCGTGCTGTACCGGTATCGGCAGGAGTCGGGTCAGCCCAGCCAGCCGGGGCGTACCAACCCCGACTCGTAGGCCAGCACGACCAGTTGGGCCCGGTCCCGGGCGCCGAGCTTCACCATCGTGCGGCTGACGTGGGTCTTCGCGGTCAGCGGGCTGACGACCAGGCGGCGGGCGATCTCGTCGTTGGAGAGGCCGATGCCGACCAGGGCCATCACCTCCCGTTCCCGCTCGGTGAGTTGGGTGAGGGCGTCGGCAATCGCGGGTTCCTTGGAGCGGGCCGCGAACTCGGCGATCAGGCGGCGGGTCACCCCGGGCGAGAGCAGCGCGTCGCCCTCGACCACCGCCCTTACGGCGCGCAGGAGTTCGTCCGGTTCGGTGTCCTTGACCAGGAAGCCGGAGGCACCGGAGCGGATCGCCTCGAAGACGTACTCGTCGAGTTCGAAGGTCGTCAGCATGACCACCTTCACGTCTCCGAGGTCGCCGTCCCCGGTGATCCGGCGGGTCGCGGCCAAGCCGTCGAGCAGCGGCATGCGGATGTCCATCAGGACGACGTCGGGGCGCAGTTCGCGCACCTTGCGCACGGCCTCCTCGCCGTCGGAGGCCTCGCCCGCCACCTCGATGTCGGGCTGCGCGTCCAGCAGCGCCTTGAAGCCGGCCCGGACCAGGGCCTGGTCGTCGGCGAGCAGTACCCGGATCACCGGTCGTCCTCCTTCGGCGTGACCTTCAACGGCAGTACGGCGAGCACCCGGTAGCCGCCGTCCGGGCGCGGGCCCGCCTCGATCGTGCCACCGAGCGCGGCGGCCCGCTCCCGCATCCCGGCCAGCCCGTTTCCGCTGCCCCCGGCGTCCGCGCCGGTCGCAGGGCCGTCGTCGTCGATGCGCAGCCGTAGCGCACCGCCCTCGTGCGCGATGTGCACGCGCGCGTGCCGTGAACCGGAATGTCGTACGACATTGGTGAGGGCCTCCTGGACGACGCGGAAGGCGGCGAGGTCGGTGCCGGGCGGGAGGCGGGGCGGGGTTCCCTCGACCTCGACCGTGAGGCCGGCGCTCGCCGCCTGCTGCACCAGTTCGGGGAGCCGGTCGAGGCCGGGGGCCGGAGCGCGCGGGGCGTCGCCCTGGGTGCGCAGGCTGTCGAGGACCTGCCGGACCTCGCCGAGCGCCTCCTTGCTGGCGGCCTTGATGGTGGTGAGGGCCGTACGGGCCTGCTCGGGGTCGGAGTCCAGGAGGGCGAGGCCGACGCCCGCCTGGACGTTGATGACGGAGATGCTGTGCGCGAGGACGTCGTGCAGTTCGCGGGCCATCCGCAGCCGTTCCTCGTCGGCGCGGCGGCGGGCCGCCTGGGCGCGCTCGGCGCGGTCCCGGGCCCACTGCTCGCGGCGGGTGCGGGCCAGTTCGGAGACCGCGGCGACGGCCACCACCCAGGTGGCGACGGCCAGTTCACGGCCCCACGGCATGGCGTGGTCGTGCTGTGGGGGCAGCCAGCGGTAGAGCCAGTGCGCGACCAGGAGGTGCGAAGCCCAGAGCGCGCCGAGCGCGGACCAGGCCGCCCACCGGCGTCCCGCGACGAGCGCGCTGAAGCAGGCCAGCGCGACGGGCAGGAAGACGGGGCCGTACGCGTATCCGGCGCCGAAGTAGAGCACGGCGGCGAGCACGGTCCCGAAGGCCACCCCCACGGGGTACCGGTGGCGCCACAGGAGCAGCACCGATCCGCCGACGAGCAGCACGCGCGCGTAGAGGTCGAGCGGGACGCGGTCCGACTGGCTGTGCGAGGCGAAGTTGCTGCCGATCAGCACGAACACGGTGACCGGCAGCGTGGACCGCCACGGCCACCGCGTCGGGGCCTCCGCCCCACCGCGCCACCACTGGGGCGGTCCCCCACCGCGCACGCGCTGCTCGTCCATGCACGTCACGCTAGACGCCACGCGGCACCGGCGGCGTCAGCCGGACGGGGCGATCACACGTACTCCCCGGGGAGTACGAAGCGGTACCCATGAACTCCGGTCCACTGAAGCGCCCCTGAAAGGGGCGCGGGGAACTGCGCGACCAGCCCCCACCGAACCCGCAGACAAAGAACCACGCACCCGGCGGAGCAATCACACGTCCGCGAGCCCCACCCCAAGCGCGAGCCGTCGTACCGCATGACGGAAGAAAAACTCACGGTCCTCCACCACCCGGCGGAACTGACCGAAAAGCTCGAAGCTGACCAGTCCGTACAACTCGGCCCACGCGGCGACCAGGGCCACGGCCACCCCGGGCGGCAGGTCCCCGGCGAAGTCCGCGACCATCCGCTCCGCCTCGGGGTGGAGGTCGGTCGGCAACGGAGGCTCGGTCAGGGTGCCGCCGCGGTGGGCGTCCCGCGCGATGCCGATGAGGAGAAGGGCAACACGCGCGGCCGACGGGACGGTGGTCTCGGGGGCGACGTACCCCGGGACCGGCGAGCCGTAGATCAGGGCGTACTCGTGCGGGTGCGCAAGTGCCCACTCGCGTACCGCCTCGCACACGGCGATCCAGCGCCGCAGCGGGCCCGCGTCCGCGACCTGGGAGTGCGCCGTCTCCGCGGTCTCGCCGACCGAGTCGTACGCGTCGATGATGAGGGCGGTCAGCAGGTCGTCGCGGCTGGGGAAGTACCGGTACAGGGCGGAGGAGACCATGCCCAGTTCACGGGCCACGGCGCGCAGCGAGAGCTTCGAGGCGCCCTCGGCGGCGAGCTGTCTGCGTGCCTCGTCCTTGATGGCCGCGGTGACCTCGATCCTGGCTCGGGCGCGGGCGCCTTGTGTGGTGCTCATACGAGCCAGTGTGGCACGGAATCAGAGCAGCGCACACAAACGAGAGCGGCGAACAAAAAAGAGAGCACCGCTCTTGCATTGAGTCGGCAAGCCGATGCAGACTGTTCCCGAGAGCGAGAGCAGTGCTCACAAATGGGAGCCGCGCTCTCCGAAACGAAACCGAGGAGTGGTCATGAGCACGCACGTCCAGAAGCCCGGCTGGTTCACCGTGAACGTCTTCAACCGCGCCGTCGCCTGGTTCACCCGCCGCGGACTCAGCGTCTGGGGTTCCCGGGTGCTGGCGGTCCGCGGCCGGAAGAGCGGCGAGTGGCGGACCACCCCGGTGAACCTGCTGACGGTGGACGGACAGCAGTACCTCGTCGCCCCGCGCGGGCACGTCCAGTGGACGCACAACATGCGGGCGGCGGGCGGCGGTGAGCTGCGGCTCGGCAAGAAGGTGGACGTGTTCACCGCGACCGAGGTCACCGGCGACGACAAGGTGCCGCTGCTGCGCGCCTACCTCAAGCGGTGGAAGGCCGAGGTCGGGGTGTTCTTCGGAGGAGTCGGCCCGGACTCCTCCGACGACGAGCTGCGCCGGATCGCCCCCGACCACCCGGTGTTCCACGTCACGGTCAGGAGCTGACCTCGCCCTCCTCGGGCTCCGGGGCTTCCACCGGCTCCGCGTTCCTGCGGTCCATCGCGGTCAGCGCGCGCTGCGCCATCGGATGGCTGCGGACGAGCTCGCCCAGCGTGGTCGAGCCCCGCGTGATGTCCATGAAGGCCTTCCAGGCCGGCCGGAAGCCGGTGAGCGCGGCGTGGAACAGACCGGGGCGCTTCTCGAAGATCGCCAGCATGCTCTTGCCGACGCTCATCTCCACGCCGAGCCCCGCCTTGATCGCGAACGCGTAGTTCAGCGCCTGGCGGCGGGTGTCCACGGCGTCGTGCGCCTCGGCGATCCGCACCGCCCACTCCCCCGCGAGCCGCCCCGACCGCAGCGCGAACGAGATGCCCTCGCGGGTCCACGGCTCCAGCAGGCCCGCCGCGTCTCCACAGACCAGCACCCGCCCGCGCGACAGCGGCGAGTCATCGGCCCGGCAGCGGGTCAAGTGCCCGGAGGAGATGCTCGGTTCGAAGCCGGCGAGGCCGAGCCGGGCGACGAAGTCCTCCAAGTACCGCTTGGTGGCGGCGCCTTCACCGCGCGCGGAGATCACCCCGACCGTGAGCGTGTCCCCCTTGGGGAAGACCCAGCCGTAACTCCCGGGCATCGGGCCCCAGTCGATGAGCACCCGCCCCTTCCAGTCCTCGGCCACGGTCTCCGGCACCGGGATCTCCGCCTCCAGGCCCAGATCCACCTGGTCGGTCTTGACCCCGACGTGCGCCCCTATGCGGCTGGCACTGCCGTCGGCGCCGACGACGGCCCGCGCGAGGACCGTCTCGCCGCCCTGGAGGACGACGGCGACCGTACGCCGGTCGGGCACCGCGGAGCCGTGCTGCTCGACCCGGGTCACGGTGACGCCCGTACGCAGCTCGGCGCCCGCCTTCTGCGCGTGCTCGACGAGCTGCTGGTCGAACTCGGGCCGGTTGATCAGCCCGAACAGCATCTGCCGGGACCGGCGGGTGCGCGTGAAACGTCCGTTGTTCGAGAACGTTATGGCGAACACCCGGTCCTTCAACGGCAGTTCGAAGCCGGGCGGGAGGGAGTCGCGCGAAGGTCCGATGATGCCGCCGCCGCACGTCTTGTAGCGGGGCAGCTCGGATTTCTCCAGCAACAGCACGCGCCGTCCCGCGACCGCCGCCGCATAGGCGGCCGAAGCCCCCGCGGGTCCCGCGCCCACCACGACGACGTCCCACACCCGCTGTTCGCCGTCCGCCGAAGAGTTCTCGCTGCTCACGATGGTCTACTGCTCCCGATCAAGCCGCTGCCGCACCTGTCCCCCGCATCCTACGGCGGACATCGCCCCAGGCCGTTGTGGGAGGATCGACGGCATCATTCGTACAACGTCGCACCCACAAGGAGCGTGCCCATGTCGTCGAATCCGGTCGCCGAGACCGTCGCCTCGCTGATGCCCACGGCGAGGACCGAGCTCACCGAGCTCGTGGCTTTCCAATCGGTGGCGGACTTCGACCAGTTCCCGAAGAGCGAGAGCGAGGGCGCCGCGAACTGGGTCGCCGACGCCCTGCGCACCGAGGGTTTCCAGGACGTGGCCCTGCTCGACACCCCGGACGGCACACAGTCGGTCTACGGCTACCTGCCCGGCCCCGAGGGCGCGAAGACCGTGCTCCTGTACGCCCACTACGACGTGCAGCCGCCGCTGGACGAGTCCGGCTGGACGACCCCGCCGTTCGAACTGACCGAGCGCGACGGCCGCTGGTACGGGCGCGGTGCCGCCGACTGCAAGGGCGGCCTGATCATGCACCTGCTCGCGCTGCGCGCCCTCAAGGCCAACGGCGGGGTCCCGGTGCACGTCAAGGTGATCGCCGAGGGCTCGGAGGAGCAGGGCACCGGCGGCCTGGAGCGGTACGCCGAGGAGCACCCCGAGCTCCTCGCGGCCGACACGATCGTGATCGGCGACACGGGCAACTTCCGGGTCGGGCTGCCCACGGTCACCTCGACCCTGCGCGGGATGACCATGGTGCGCGTGCGGATCGACACCCTCGAAGGCAACCTGCACTCGGGCCAGTTCGGCGGCGCCGCGCCCGACGCGCTGGCCGCCCTGATCCGCGTACTGGACTCGCTGCGCGCCAAGGACGGCTCGACGGCGGTCGACGGGCTCGCGGCGCACGCGACCTGGGACGGGCTGGCGTACGACGAGGAGCAGTTCCGCAAGGACGCGAAGGTGCTGGACGGCGTCGAGCTGATCGGTTCCGGCGCGGTCGCCGACCGGCTCTGGGCGCGTCCGGCCGTCACGGTCCTCGGCATCGACTGCCCGCCGGTCGTCGGCGCCACCCCGTCCGTGCAGGCCGGCGCCCGCGCGCTGGTCAGCCTGCGCGTCCCGCCGGGCGTCGACGCGGCCGAGGCGACCAAGCTGCTCCAGGCCCACCTGGAGGTCCACACCCCGTGGGGCGCCCGCGTGAGCACCGAGCAGATCGGCCAGGGCCAGCCCTTCAGCGCCGACACGACGAGCCCGGCGTACACGGCGATGGCCGACGCGATGGCGGTCGCCTACCCGGGCCAGGAGATGCAGTACGCCGGCCAGGGCGGCTCCATCCCGCTGTGCAACACCCTCGCGGCCCTCTACCCACAGGCGGAGATCCTCCTCATCGGCCTCAGCGAGCCGGAGGCGCAGATCCACGCGGTCAACGAGAGCGTGTCGCCGGAGGAGCTGGAACGGCTGTCGGTGGCGGAGGCGCTGTTCCTGCAGAACTACGCGGCCAACTGAGCGCATCCTGAGGGTTGTTGGGGGGAACATCATGCGGTTCGTCTTCACCGGTCGGGTGATCGAGTGGCGCGGCCCTTCGCCGTACTACTTCGTCCCCGTGCCGGACGAGGAGTCGGCGGACATCCGTGAGGTCGCCACCCTGGCCTCGTACGGCTGGGGCGTGATCCCCGTCGAGGCGCGGATCGGCGAGGCGGTGTTCACGACGTCGCTCTTCCCCAAGGACGGCGGCTATCTGCTGCCGCTCAAGAGCGCCGTGCGGAAACCGCGCGGTCTCGACGCGGACGACGAGGTGACCGTGGAATTGACCGTCCGCCTCCAACTCGGCGCCGCCTGACCGAGGATGAGGGCATGTCCCGCACCGCGCGCATCGCCGCCCACAGTGACATCGCCACGTCCCTTGCGCTCCTCTCCGACCACGAACTCGCCGAACTGGTCGAGGCCGGTGCGCCGTTGGGGTCCGGCATCGGCGGTCGCTCGGCGCTTGTCGAGGTGGACGGCAGAAAGGTGTTCGTGAAGCGGATGCCGCTCACGGACGTGGAGCGGCGGCCGGAGAACGTGCGGTCGACGGCCAATGTGTTCGGGGCACCCGCCTTCTGCCATTACGGCATCGGCGCGCTCCCCAGTCCCGGCTTCGGCGTCTGGCGCGAGCTGGCCGTCCACGAGATGACGACCAACTGGGTGCTGTCCGACCGTTTTTCGGGCTTCCCGCTGCTGCACCACTGGCGGGTCCTGCCCGACCCGGAGCAGCCGCTGCCCGACGAACTCGCCGACGTGGAGCGGGCCGTGGCCTACTGGGGCGGCGGACGTGAGCACATCGAGGCTTTGCGCACGGCGTCCGCGAGCCTGACGCTGTTCATGGAACACCTGCCGCACACCGTCCACGACTGGTTGTCCGCACAGCTCCGCACCGACGACGCCGACACCGCCTGCGCCCTCGTGGAACAGGGCCTGGAAGCCGTCACCGGCTTCCTCCAGGAGCAGCAACTCCTGCACTTCGACGTCCACTTCAGGAACATCCTCACCGACGGACAGCAGCTCTACCTCGCCGACTACGGCCTCGCTCTCTCTCCGCGTTTCCGACTCGGCGCGGACGAACGCGACTTCTACGAGCGTCACCGTCACTACGACCGCGCCTACGCCTTCTCCTACCTTGTGCACTGGCTCGTCGTGGACCAGTACGGCTACGGCAGGGACGAGCGTGAGGACTTCGTCCGCGCGTGCGCCGACGGCAAGCGACCCGAGGGCATCCCGGAGGCAGCCGCCGGACTCATCGCCCGGTACGCCCGACTCGGCGCGACCGTAGGGGACTTCAACCGCCGACTGGAGCAGGAGAGCAGGCTGACTCCCTACCCGTCCGCCGAGGACCTCGGCCTCGGCTACAACAGCTCCACGCTCTCCGCGTAGTGACAGGCGACCGGGTTGCCACCACCCCGGTCCACCAGCGCCGGTGCCTCCTCGACGCACGACGTCCGTTCGCTGTCGGTGAGTTGGTTCGCGAACTTCGGGCAGCGGGTGCGGAAGCGGCAGCCGCTGGGCGGGCGGACCGGGCTCGGGACGTCGCCCTGGATGGTGATCCGTTTCCGCGCGCGTTCCTTGCGCGGGTCGGGCAGCGGGATGGCCGACACCAGGGCCTGGGTGTACGGGTGCGCCGGGCGGGCGAAGAGCTGTCGTGCGGGGGCGATTTCCACCAGGCGGCCCAGGTACATGACGGCGACCCGGCCGGCCACATGCCGCATCACCGACAGGTCGTGGGCGACGAACAGGAAGGACAGGCCGAGTTCGCTCTGCAGGTCCATCAGCAGGTTGAGGACGCCCGCCTGGATCGACACGTCGAGGGCCGACACCGGTTCGTCGAGGATGACGACCTTCGGGCGCAGGGCCAACGCCCTTGCTATGCCTATGCGTTGGCGCTGTCCCCCGGAGAACTCGTGGGCGAAGCGGTTGCCGTGCTCGGGGTTGAGTCCGACCAGGCGCAGGAGTTCGCTCACCTCGCCGCCCGCCCCGGACCCGTACCGGCCGTGGATGCGCAGGGGTTCGGCGACTATCTCGTGGACGGTCATCCGCGGGTCCAGGGAGGCGTACGGGTCCTGGAAGACGATCTGCAACTCGCGGCGCAGCGGCCGCATCTGACGTCTGCTCAGCTCGGTGAGTTCGTGTTCCCCGTAGCGGACCCGGCCCGCGGTGGCCCGTTCGAGACCGAGGACGGTGCGGGAGATCGTCGTCTTGCCGGAGCCCGACTCCCCCACCAGGCCCAGGGTTTCGTTCTGGTAGAGGTCGAAGGAGACCCCGCAGACGGCGTGCACGTCGCCGACGCGGCGGCGGATGACGCCCTGGGACATGACCGGGAAGTGTTTGACCAAGTCCCTTACCTGGAGGACCGGTTCGCCGGTGCCGCCGTGGCCGGGCAGCGGCGGCAGGGGGGTGGCGGCCTGCGCGGGCGCGGTCATACGGCGTCCTCCTCGGGGTTCGTGATGGCGGCCGCGTCGGCGAAGCGGGCCAGGGCCTCGGCGTCCGCGCCGACCGCGTCGAAGACCTGGTCGGCGCCGGTGTCGACGAGTTCGTCGGCGAAGTGGCAGGCGCTGAGGTGGAGATCGCCGCCGGCCCTGCGCAGGGCGGGTTCGTGCGTGTCGCACACATCGCGGCTCATGGGGCAGCGGGGTGAGAAGGGGCAGCCGGGTGGCAGGTTGAGCAGGCTCGGCGGTGATCCGCTGATCGGCGTGAGCCGTGCCTCCTCGCGGTCGAGGCGGGGCAGAGAGCCGAGCAGGCCGAGGGTGTAGGGCATGCGCGGGGTGTAGAAGATGTCCTCGACGGAGCCGGTCTCCACGATCCGGCCCGCGTACATGACGGCGACCCGGTCGGTGTGGCCGGCCACCACTCCGAGATCGTGGGTGATGAGGACGAGGGCGGCACCGGTCTCGGCGCGGGCGGTCTCCAGGGCTTCGAGGATCTGGGCCTGCACGGTGACGTCGAGGGCGGTGGTCGGCTCGTCGGCGATGATCACGTCCGGGTCGTTGGCCATCGCGATGGCGATGACCACGCGCTGGCGCATGCCGCCGGACATCTCGTGCGGGTAGGTGTCGACGCGCCGCTCGGGGCTGGGGATGCCGACCGTGCCGAGCAGTTCGACCGCCCGTTTGCGGGCGTCCTTGTGTGTCATCTCGGGGTTGTGGCGGAGCAGGGTCTCGCTGATCTGGTAGCCCACGTTGTAGACGGGGTTGAGCGAGGTCATCGGGTCCTGGAAGATCATCGCGATGCCGCTGCCGCGCAGGTCGGACAGGCGCGCGTCGGACAGACCGAGCAGCTCCGTGCCCTCGAAGCGGACCGAGCCGCGCACCTTGGCGCCGGTCGGCAGCAGCCCCATCACGGCGAGGGCGGTCACCGACTTCCCGGACCCCGACTCGCCGACGATGCCCAGCGATTCGCCCCGGTCGACCCGGTAGCCGACGCCGCGTACGGCCCGTACCGTCCCGTCCTCCGTGCCGAACTCCACGCTGAGATCCTCGACTTCGAGCACGGCGGAGGTCACGGGGACCTCCCGCACTCCATGACTCGTGGTCGTCACTGTCGCACCCTTTGCTGCCGGGGGTCGAAGGCGTCGCGCAGTCCGTCGCCGATGAAGTTGATGGTCAGCGCGATCGCGATGATGAACGCGCCGGGGATGTAGAAGAGCCAGGGCCGGGTGTCGACCGCCGTCTGCGCCTGGGAGACCAGCAACCCCAGTGAGGTGTCCGGCGGTTGGACGCCGAAGCCGAGGAAGGACAGCGCGGTCTCGGTGAGGATGCCGGTCGCCACCAGGATCGTCGCGTTGACGATGATCGGCCCGAGGGCGTTGGGCAGCAGATGCCGGAAGATGATCCGCGCGTCCGAGGCGCCGAGCGCCCGCGCCGCCTCGATGAACTCCTTCTCGCGCAGCGACAGCACCGAGGAGCGCACCACCCGGGCCACGTACGCCCAGGTCAGTCCGGCGATCACGATCGCGATCCAGTACCAGGAGCCGCCTGTACGGGAGGAGATGACCAAGGCGATGGCGAACAGGGGCAGCGTCAGCACCAGATCGGCGATCCGCATCATGATCGCGTCGACGACACCCCGGTAGAAGCCGGCGATGGCTCCCCAGATCGCGCCGACCAGCGTGGAGCCGAGCGCGATCATGATGGCGATCTTCAGCGAGGTCTGGGTGCCGCGCATGACCTGTGCGTAGGCGTCGTACCCCGAGGAGTTGGTGCCGAACGGGTGCTTCCAGGACGGCGCCTTCGAGTTGTCCTCGGTGTACTTCTCGTACGAGTAGTGCCACAGGTGCGGGCCGATGAACGCCCACAGGATGATCAGCAGGAACACGACCAGGCTGACCATCGCGGCCCGGTGCCGCACGAAGCGGCGCAGCACCAGTTGGGTCTGGGTGCGCTGCCGTACGTTGAACTCATGGTCCCCACGCGGCAGTTGAGTGCCCGCGGACCCCGGTGCCTCGATGTCAGTCATAGCGGATCCTCGGGTCGAGTACGGCGTAGAGCAGATCGGCGATGAGGTTGAACCCGATGACGACGACGGCGGAGAGCAACAGCCAGGCCATGGTGCGGTAGACGTCGAGTGTGGTCGCCGCCTGCACCAGCATCTCGCCCAAGCCGTGCCACTGGAAGATCGTCTCCGTGATCACCGCGCCGCCCAGGATGATCGCGATGTCCAGCGCGGTGACGGTGGCCAGCGGGATGAGGGCGGTGCGCAGCGCGTGCCGTGTCATCACCTTGCCGCGCCTGAGGCCCTTGGCGCGGGCGAGCCGTACGTAGTCGCTGTTGAGGACCTCCAGCATGGAGGCGCGGGTGTAGCGGGTCCAGGACGCGAAGGAGACCAGCGCGAGGGTGATGGTGGGCAGGATGAGGTGGCCCACGTGATCGGTGAACTGGTTCCAGGTGGTGTCGACTTCGAGGTACGGCGACTTCTCACCGATGGTGCCGAGGAACTGGCTGCCGGTCTTCTCGTTGAACCAGATTCCGGCCTGTTTGAGCAGCACCGCGAACCAGAACACGGGCATGGCGAGGAACAGGAAGCCGAAGAAGGTGATGGTGTAGTCGGCGGCGGAGTACTGGCGGATGGCGCTGAACACGCCGAACACCACGGCCATGACCAGCGCGAGGATCATCGCCGCGGCGACCAGGGTGATGGTCACCTTGAACCGGGTGAACAGGTCGTGCCCGATGTTCAGGTTGGCCTGCACGGACGGGCCGAAGTCGCCGTGCAGGACGCCGGTGATCCAGTTCCAATAGCGTTCCATCACGGGCTCGTTGGCGTGGATGTGCCGGGCGAAGGCGGCCACCGCCGCCTTGCTGGGCGCGGGTTGCCGTGAGGTCGCGAAATTCGCCACCGGATCACCGGAGTTGATGACGACGAGGAACACGATGAACGTCGAGACGATGAGGACGGGGATGGAGACGAGGATGCGGCGCACGGTGTAGGCGAGCATGCGGTCTTCTCTCGGAGGCCGGCGGGTCGGTGATGCCGTCCGTGGTCGGGGCCCGGCCCCGGTGTGACCGGGGCCGGGCTCGACGGGCGTGCCGGTGGAGCTGTTCCCTCGGGCGGTGGGACTACTGCTTCAGACCCCACGTGCCGGTGTTGTAGGCCGGGCCCACATTCGTGGCGTTGTTCCGCATGTTCACGAACCGCGTCTGCACGGCGAGGAACGTCGGCTTCTGGTACAGCGGGAGGACGTAGGCGTCGTTCACCATGAGCTGGTCGGCCTGGTTGAGGAGCGCGGCGGACTTCGTCGCGTCGGTCTCACCCACGGCCTCGGAGATCAGGGAGTCGGCCGTCTTGTCGCTGTAGCCACCGAAGTTGCCGCCACCGCCGGTGAACCAGTTCTGCTGGGCGCCACTGCTCGGGAACGGCGCCGCGACCCAGGCGAAGACGATGATGTCGTACTGGTGCCCGGAGAGGACCGTGCCGAGGTCGGCGGCGCCGATCGGCTTGATGGTGATCTTGATGCCGAGGCTCGCCAGGTTGCTCTGCAGGATCTGGCATTCGCTCTGCCGGATCTGGTTGCCGGTGGTGTAACGGCAGTTGAAGGGTCCGACGGCCTTGCCGTCCGGAGTCTTCAACGCCGTGCCCACACCGGTGAACTTGGCGTCCGTGAGGTACTTCTTCGCCTTGGTCAGATCACCCGAACCCTGGCCGGTGCTGGTGACCAGGTCCTTGTAACCGGCCTGCCCGGGAACGAAGTTGTGGTTGCCGAGCGGCTTCACGGCCGGGTCGAACTGGCCGACCGTCTTGGCGATGATGTCCTTGATGTTGATCGCCGTGAACATCGCCTGCCGCAGCGCCAGATACTTGCCGATCACCGGGTTGTGCAGGTTGAGGTCGAAGTGCTCCCAGGTCAGCCCGTTGCCGATGGTGTAGGTGACACCGGGGATGTCCTTGACCTGGTTGACCAGGTCCACCTCGGGCTGCGGGTAGATGCCCTGAACCTCGTTGTTCTTCAAGGCCGTTGGTTCTTGCGTGGCGTCCGAGATCACCTTGAAGATCAGCCGCTGGAGGGTCGCCTTCTTCGCGCCGGTCCACTTGGGGTCGGGCACATAGGTGGCGTGGTCGTTGTCGACCCACTGCTGCATCTTGTAGGCGCCCGCGGTGGGGTACTTGGTGGGCGGTGTCTTCAGGAAGTACTGCCAGGCCTGGGCCATCTGCGTGGCCGTCATGGCAGCGGCGTCACCGACCTTGGCACCGGAGAGCTTCTCCGCCGTGTGCGCCGGGTAGAGCGGATAGCCCGCGCCGAACAGGGACTTCCAGTCGGAGTACGGCTTCGACATCACCATGGTGAAGGTCTTGCCGCCGTCGGCGGGCGTGAGGGACTTGATCCGGTCGTAGCCCGCGGTGCTCTGCGGCAGACAGCCCTTGGTCTGCGTGGAGTCGCTGGCGGGCGGCGGCGGGCAGTCCTTGCCGTTGTTGGTGCGCCAGTAGTAGGTGAAGTCGTCGGCGGTGATGGGCGTCCCGTCGTTCCACGCCGCCTTCGGGTTGATCTTGTAGACGATGGTCTGCGGGCTGGTGCTGGTCTGCGTCGCCGAGGTCACCAGGTCGGTGTTCAGGGCGACGGTGAAGTCCGGCTGGGGTATGAACACCTGCGGCA
Source organism: Streptomyces sp. NBC_01478 (assembly GCF_036227225.1). Classification (GTDB taxonomy): domain Bacteria; phylum Actinomycetota; class Actinomycetes; order Streptomycetales; family Streptomycetaceae; genus Streptomyces. Next base: position 1,795,935 of record NZ_CP109444.1, read on the forward strand.
GGACGACCTCCAGGGCCTCCCCGTTCTCGAAGGTGTTGCCGTTGACGTCCTGGACGTTCCACTGCTGGATGTTCTTCTCCAGCACATAGGTGAACGTTCCACCGGACTTGGTGGTGGCCGAGTTGCAGGTGTTGGCCTTGCCCACGGTGTTGCAGGACGTGAGCCCGGCCGAGCTGCCCTTGTTGGAGCCGCCGCCCCCGCCGCCGCTGCTGCAGGCGGTGAGCACCAGAACGAGCCCGGCGGCGAGTGTGAGGGCCCGGGTGAGGGCCGAGGATGGCACGCGCATGTTCCTCTCCTTCGACCGGCGAAATGTCCGGTCCCGTAGAGGCGGCCGGCGGCCGCGAGAGAACTGAGCTGCGCAAAGACGTTAGAGCTCCGACGTACCTTCTTCACGTTCTTGTTCATACCGGGAAGGCGACAATTCACCCTCGCTTTGTTATCGGAACGACCCACACCACGCAAAGTCCCCAGGTGGTGTCCCCGAAAAGGCAAAGTCACGACCAACATCGTTGATCAGAGCGCAAATTGACAGACCGTCAGCCGAGCGGTACGCCTGCCTCCAGATAGAGCGCGGCACCGCGCTCCCGGGCCCTGAGCGCCCACCGCAGCCGCTCGTAGCGGACCGGCGGCAACAGATCGGCGGCCTCCTGCTCGGTGGCGAAGCACCAGCCGCGCAACTCCGGTCCGGGCAGCAGCAGTCGGTCGGCCACGGCGGCGTCCAGCCGCCCGCCGTCGAAAAGGAGGCGCAGCCCGCCGTAGCCGGGTGGTGCGGGCGGTTCCCAGTCGACGACGAGCAGTCGCGGTACGTCGTCGAGGACGATGCCGGTCTCCTCGGTGACCTCGCGCATGCCCGCCCGGGCGGGCGCCTCGCCGGGTTCGACGACACCGCCGGGGAACTCCCAGCCGGCCTTGTAGGTGGGGTCGACGAGCAGCACACGGTCCTGCTCGTCGAAGAGGAGCACACCGGCCGCGAGGGTCTCGGAGGTGGGCTCCGGGGTCTGCACGATGTCGCACACGGGCACGGCACCGCTGCCGACGGCCTCGGCGATCCGGCAGGCCGTCTCGTACGGGGTGAGGGCACTGGTGTCGACGAGATGCGCGTCGGCGGTGAGCCAGGAGGCGAGCGCGGTGCGGTACGGCTCGATGTGGTCGTACGCCCACTGCCGCATCCGGATCTCGCCGTCGGGGAGGTCGGGAGGGACCTCCCGGCCGGCTATTCGCTCGCGCAGGATCGTTTCCGCCGGGGCGAGGAGCACATGCCGGACCGTGACCCGGCGGGCCGCCAGACCGCCGAAGATCTCGTCGCGGTACTCCTGGCGCAGCAGGGTCATCGGTACCACGAGGGTCCCGCCCAGCTCCGCGAGCATGGCGGCCGCCGTGTCGATCACGAGCCGCCGCCAGATCGGCAGGTCCTGGAAGTCGCCGACCTCCGCCAGGCGCTTGGGCGGGAGCAGGTTCGGGAGTGCCCCGCCGATGATCTCGGGGTCGAAGAACGTGCTGTTCGGGATCAGGTCGATCAGTTCCCGTGCGGTGGTGGTCTTGCCTGCACCGAACGCACCGTTGATCCAGACGATCACGGACAGTTCCCCCTCTTCTATTGGCCCCCTGAGGCTTGCCCGTTCCACCCTGCCACGGAAACCAGCCGCAGTTGAGGGGGTGCATACGACGGCGCCGGTGCCCCCTCCGACGGGGCACCGGCGCCGAGCTTTTCCGACGAGTGTCAGCCGTTCTGTCCCAGGGCGTTCTCGTCGACGGCGAGACTGCCGTCGCTGACGAGGTGGTCCATGGAGCCCACGGTGTCCTTGACGTTCAGATCACCGAGTACGTCGTGGTCGTGCGAGTGCGACGGGGAGATCGCGGCGACGACGAAACCGGTGGCGAGGGAGGCGATGGCCAGCATGCTGCGCTTCTTCATGCCCCGTTCAACTGACGAAGCGCGCCGGGGTCACGCCCGGACCGGCCGCCGGGTGGAACCCGCCCCGTCCCGGGCCCGCCGTACGAGGTCGACGGCTGCTTCCGGCCACTGCGGATGGTCGAAGGTGAACCCTTCGGCCAGCAGCCGCCCCGGGACGACCCGTCGGCTCTTGAGCAGGAGTTCGGTGTCCGAGCGGAGCGCGAGGGCGCCCAGTTCCGCCATCCACTTGGTGGCGGGCAGCCCCACCGGGACGCCCCGGGCGGCGCGCAGGACGCGCATGAAGGCGCGCTGCGGGAGCGGTCCGGGGGCGGCGAGGTTCACCGGTCCGGTGATGTCGTCGCGGTCGAGAAGGAACTCGACCGCGCGGACGAAGTCCTGGTCGTGGATCCAGGAGATGTACTGGGCACCGCCCGCGACCGGACCGCCGAGCCCGAGCCGGACCATCCCCGACAGGACGTCGAAGACACCGCCGCGGTCGGGGCTCATCACCATGGCGGCGCGCAGGGCGACCTTGCGGGTGTGCGGGGTGTCGGCCCGCTCCTGCTCGCGCTCCCAGTTCCTGGCGATCTCCACGCTGTACGACCAGTAGCCGGGGACGTCCGGTTCGGCTCCGCCGATCACGCCGGTGGCCTCGTCGTTGGGGGCGTCGTAGCGGTGGGCGTAGACGGTGGCGGTGCTCATCTGGAGCCAGACGCGCGGCGGTTGGGCCGCGGCGGCGACGGCCTCGCCGACGACCCGGGTGGAGTGCACGCGCGAGTCCATCATGGCCTTCAGGTTGGCGGGGGTGTAGCGGCAACTGACGCTGCGACCCGCCAGGTTGATCACGGCGTCGCTGCCGTCGATCTCCCGGGCCCAGGTGCCCGGGGTCTCGCCGTCCCACCACACCTCGCGGTCGCGCGTCGGCCGCCTGGTCAGGACGACGACCTCGTGACCGGCCCCGGTCAGGGCGCGGTCGAGGATCGCGCCCACCTGTCCCGTACCGCCGGGAATGACGATCTTCACCGGGCTCCCCCTTCCGATCGGACTGTTCGGGAGGGAGCCTAGCGCAGAAAGTTGAACGTGTTCAAAACTCGCGCGATGGAAAGTCGAACAATAAATACGCAACTCTTCCAACAGAGTTCGACACGTCCTACCGTAATCGCGCACATGGCATGCACAGGAAGTGATCCCATCTCTCGCGAGTCCGGAGGAACGTCACCATGCGTCACCCCCACACCCGCACGGCCCGCCGAAGAGTCATCGGAGCGCTCACAGCAGGGCTGTTGTGCACGGCAGGTCTCGCCGCACCCGCGGTCGCGGCCCCCGTGCAGGACCCCGTCTCCCCGACCCTGGCCGACGGTCAGGCGCTCACACCTCCGATGGGTTTCAACAACTGGAACTCCACCAACTGCCGTACCGAGTTCAACGAGTCCATGGTCGAGGGAATCGCGGACATCTTCATCAACAAGGGCCTCAAGGCCGCCGGTTACCAGTACGTCAACCTCGACGACTGCTGGGCCCTGCCGTCCCGGGACGCCGACGGCAAGCTCGTCCCCGATCCGGTCCGCTTCCCGCACGGCATCAAGGCCGTCGCGGACTACGTGCACTCCAAGGGACTCAAGCTCGGCATCTACACCAGCGCGGGCACGAAGACGTGCAACGACGCCGGCTTCCCCGGCGGCCTGGGTCACGAGTACAGCGACGCGCAGCAGTTCGCCGACTGGGGCGTGGACTATCTCAAGTACGACAACTGCAACAACCAGGGCGTGGACGCCAAGTTGCGCTACAACACGATGCGCGACGCGCTGAAGGCGACCGGCCGCCCGATCGTCTTCAGCATCTGCGAGTGGGGCGAGAACAAGCCCTGGGAGTGGGCCGCGGACGTCGGACACCTGTGGCGCACGACCGGTGACATCAGCGACAACTGGGGCTCGATGCTGTCGATCCTCAAGCAGAACCTGCCGCTGGCGCCGTACGCCGGCCCCGGGCACTGGAACGACCCCGACATGCTGGAGGTCGGCAACGGCGGCATGACGGACACCGAGTACCGCTCGCACTTCTCGCTCTGGTCGATCATGGCCGCGCCGCTCCTCATCGGCTCCGACCTCCGTACCGCGACCGCCGCGACCTTCGACATCCTCGACAACAAGGAGGTCATCGCGGTCGACCAGG